>JAPPPF010000207.1 GCA_028817665.1 Magnetovibrio sp.
CACCGGCTTCCTCGACCGCACCGGCGACGAGATGCACACCTCCATGGAAGCCGGTCCCATGGTCCGCAAGAACGCCGTCAAGGAGACCCCGTGGATCCACGCCTACGAGGACTGGAACGTCGACATCGGCCTGGCTTGCGGGCTCCAGGGCAAGGCCCAGATCGGCAAGGGCATGTGGGCCATGCCGGACATGATGGCGGCCATGCTCGACGCCAAGATTGGCCACCCGGAAGCCGGCGCCAACACCGCCTGGGTGCCGTCGCCGACGGCGGCGGTGCTGCACGCCGTGCACTACCACAAGGTCGACGTGTTCGCCCGCCAGGACGAACTGAAGTCGCGCGCCCGCGCCAGCCTCGACGACATCCTGACCGTGCCGCTGGCCGACCGCCCGAACTGGGAGCCCGACGAGGTCCAGGCCGAGCTCGACAACAACGCGCAGGGCATCCTCGGCTACGTGGTCCGCTGGATCGACCAGGGCGTCGGCTGCTCGAAGGTGCCCGACATCAACGACGTCGGGCTGATGGAGGACCGCGCGACGCTGCGCATCTCCGCCCAGCACATCGCCAACTGGCTGCACCACGGCATCTGCACGGAAGAGCAGGTGATGGAAACCATGCAGCGCATGGCCGCCGTCGTCGATGGCCAGAACGCGGGCGACCCGGACTACCGGAACATGGCGCCGGACTTCGGCGCCTCCATCGCCTTCCAGGCGGCCTGCGACCTGGTCTTCAAGGGCCGCGAACAGCCGAACGGCTACACCGAACCGGTGCTGCACGCCCGGCGCCTCGAAGCCAAGGCGCAGGCGGCGGCGTAATTCCGTCGCCGGTCCATCCTTCGACAAGCTCAGGATGAGGTCGTGACGCTTTCAGGGTTTCCGAAGGAAACCCTCATGCTGAGCTTGTCGAAGCATGCGTTCGCTGTGCCGCCCCTTAAAGATCCGCGAGCATCGCCTCGGCCGAGGTGTTCCCAAACCCGCCGTCCTCGAAATAGACGCGCTCGACGGTGCCGTCGTCGATGACGGCCGAGAAGCGCTTGCAGCGCGGCCCGTAGCCCTTGGCGCTCAAATCCACCTCGAGGCCGGCCCAGCGGGTGAAGTTGAGCGAGCCGTCGCCGACCATGGTGACGCGGCCGCCGGCGTCCTGGCTCTCGCCCCAGGCGTTCATCACCCAGGCGTCGTTGACCGACAGGCACACGATCTCGTCGATGCCCTTGGCCTTGAGCGCGTCGGCGTTGCCCACGAAGCCCGGCAGGTGCTGGGCCGAGCAGGTCTTGGTGAAGGCGCCGGGGAGGCCGAACAGCGCCACGCGCTTGCCCTTGAAGATGGCGTCCGATTGGACCGGCGCCGGCGCGCCGTCGGCCATGATGTAAAGTTCGAGATTCGGAATCGTGTCGCCGCTACTGATCGTCATTCGTGTCCCTCCCACAGGCTTAACGTTCGTTCAATCCGTCATTGCCGGGCTTGACCCGGCAATCCACGACTTTAATCCGGACAGATGGTAGAATCGAGGATGCCCGGGTCAAGCCCGGGCATGACGAGAAGCGATCGGATCAAATGTCGGGATCATAGTCCGGCTGGCCCTGCTCGACGAAATTCTCGATCTTTGCCGCGACGAAACCCGGCCGGGTCGAGACCGCGCGCCACCATTTGCCGGCGTTCGGGAATCGATCCGGGTCGAAGGCGGTGGGATCGAGTTCCTCAAGCCGTTTCGCGTAGGGCGCGGCGTTGATGTCGGCCAGCGAAAAGGCCGAACCGGTGATCCAGCCGGCCGCCGCCGTCCGCGCCTCGATCCGGTCGCGCATGTCCGTGAGGATATCGAGGGCCGTTTCCAATTCATCGGCCGTGTAGGGATCGCGGGCCATCCGGTACCAGACGTGGCGGCGGTTCTCTGTGGGGATGGCGGCGAGACGTTCCTCCAACTCAGCATCCGTCCATTCCCGCGCCATCGGGTGGTAGTTGGTCATCCAGTTGTGCTTCTGGATCGCCGGCAGGCAGACATCGTCGATGTACTTGGACCAAAGCCGCATGTCGTAGAGTGCATGGGCGTCCGTGGGGCGGAGCAGGGGACTCGGGAAGCGGTCGTCCAGGTATTCGTTGATGAAGTTGCTCTCGACGATCGGCTCGCCGTCGACCAGTAACGCCGGCACGACGCCCGACGGATTCAATTTCTTGTACCAATCCGAATGGTGCTCGAAGTTGGACAGGCTGACCTTCACGGCCTTGTAGGCGAGGCCCTTCTCGGCCAGGCAGAAGCGCACCTTCCTGGACGCGCTGGAGATCCACGAGTGATAGAGGACGAGGTCGGGCTGGCTCATGGCGGCGCGCTCAGCCGTCGTCGAAGCTGCCGCCCCGGCCCTGGCCGGCGACGAAGCGGGCCGCGCCCGCCTTGCCCTCGGCCTCGACCATGGGGAAGCCGCGTTCGAACTCCCGCAAGACGGCGTCTTCCATGGAATGCTCCCACTGGTCGTAGACGCCGGCGCGGTCGGTCCTCATGCATTCGTTCGGGAACTTGGCGATGTCGCGCGCCAGCTCTTCCGCCGCCGCCCGCGACGTGCCGTCGGGCACCACCCGGTTGGCGAGGCCCATCTGCAGCGCCTCCTCGGCGCCCACCGGGCGGCCCGTCAGGATCAGGTCCATGGCCCGGCTCTGGCCGATCAGGCGCGGCAACCGTACCGTGCCGCCGTCGATCAGGGGCACCCCGAAGCGCCGGCAGAAGACGCCGAAGGTGGCGCTTTCCTCCATCACCCGGAGGTCGCACCAGAGCGCCAGTTCGATGCCGCCGGCGACCGCGTAACCCGAGACCGCGGCGATCACCGGTTTCGAGAGCCGGAGCCGAGTCGGCCCCATGGGGCCCTCGTCACCGCCGTCCTGCATCCGTGCGTAGCGCGTGGCGCGCTCGCCGCTGGCCACCGCCGCCAGGTCGGCGCCGGCGCAAAACCCCGGCCCGCGGCCCCAGAGCACCGCGACCCGGGCGTCCGGGTCGGCCTCGAAATCGGTGAATGCCCGGTAGAGGCCGTCGGCGGCGGCGTTGTTGACGGCGTTTCGCTTGTCGGGGCGGTTCAGGATGACGGTGGTGACGGGACCGTCGGTTTCGACGATGACGGGGATCTCTTCGGTCATGGGGGTCCTCGGGATGGGATTTCGGTACGGGATGAAGCCTACGGCGAGACCGCCATAATTGGGAGTCCGGGTGACGAATTTAGCGGCGCCGGGGGCAAAGCCGGACTAAACTAGCCCGGTCGATCCGCGCCGGCAGGGGCGGGACCTAGGGACGTTTTTCGGTCGAACTCATGAAGCTGACGACGCAGTTCATTATCGCCGCCGTGCTCGCCGGGGTCCTCGGCGCCGGCTGGATGCATTGGGGCGACGGGCG
>JAPPPF010000057.1:0-16315 GCA_028817665.1 Magnetovibrio sp.
CCGGAAAACACCGGCCCGAGCATCGATGCGGTGGCGCTGCTGGAGACCGACTCACCCGCCGCCGATGAAGCGCCATCGAATATGACGCCGGAGAAAACTCCCGATTTCGGAGAAGCACATGAGCCGGCGCCGGAATTAGCCCCGCAATCCCTTCGGGTCTGGTGCCGGAGACCGAGCCTAAATCAAATGCCGTGCCCATTGCGCCGATGCCGCCGACCGGCCCTTCGGTGCCGTCCGGGCCGAGCGCGCCATCGGAACCGAGCATGCCCTCGGACCCCAGCGAGCCATCGCTTCCATCGGACCCGAGTTAGGAAAGCAAGGGGAAGAGGGCCAAGGCCGTCAGTCGACTTCCGACATGAAGTCCTGAAGTTTTCCGGTTCGACCGCGTGGCAGTCCGTCCATGACCGCGAGATCTATGTCGAACGGATGTCCGAACTTCGCCGTCGTCCAGTCGCGAACGTCGGATTCCTCCTGCGGCGAAAGGTTTCGGTCGACCACCAGGCGGACCTCGATACGGTCCAGGGATTTCTGCACGAACTGATACTCGCGTATGGGCGCGAGTTTCAGCAGCTTGCGGATGCCGCCTTCGGAAAGCAGGGTCCAGCGCTTTTCGCCGCTCGGCAAGGTCAGCATGTTCTGCTCGCGGCCGATGATCCGATTGATGACGGGAAGACCCCGCCCGCAGGCGCATGCTTCGCCGACTTCCGCGAAATCACCGACCTCGTAGCGCAGGAACGGCATGGCGAAGTTGTGGAGGGGCGTCACCAGGACGCGTCCGACCTCGCCGGGCCCGCAGGGCCGTCCGTCGTCGTCGAGGACCTCGACCAGGACGCCTTCCGACTGGACGTGGTAGTGCTCGTGTTCGGGGCATTGCAGCGCGATGTAGCCGACCTCGCGGCCCGAGTAGTTGTCCTTGATCGGCGCGCCCCAGGCCTCCAGGCAAATCTCGCGGACCTCCGGTCGGAGAATTTCCGACAAGGTCTGTATGTCCTTGAGTTTCGGCAACTCAATCCCGTTTTCCAATGACAGCCGGGCGAGACGCATCAGGTTGGTCGGGTGGCTCAGCAGGTAATCCGGGTTTTCCCGGTGCAGCCAATCCATCTGCTGCTCGGCCGTGCAGTTGATGTTGAGGCTCACCGAAGGGCCCGTGTCGAAAGCCCGGCGCGACGACCCCCAATAGCGGAAGCGGCTGCCCTGCGGGTATTGGTCCTGGCCCGGCGCCGAGTTACGGATGACCGCCAACTTACCGCGGAGATCACGCTTGTGCCAAAGGTGTTCGCGCAAGGTGAAGGCGCTCCAAAACCGCAGCGCCAGGCGGGTTCGGAGCGCGCGGATCGGCTTGCCGGTGGAGCCGGAGGTATGGATATCCGAGATGGTGCCGTGGTCGGCCGGCACGGTGCTGGAGTGAATGTCGGGCCCCGCCGCTTGGATACCGAAATAAGTGACAGCCAAACTAGTAGACGAACGGCATCACTAAACACGGAAGCCAGTTAATAGGGTTCTTAACCGCTACGGTGAGGTGACCCTTTGCGTACATCAAACCCAGATTAAACTGCGCATCCGCATGCCCTTGTAGGACTTCTTCTTGGTGACGCTAAACGTATACACAAACCGCATACACAAAAAATGAAATTAAAATTTTAAATGCAAATTTATTGTTTTAAATCAATATTTTATGACGTCGTCAAAAAATGGTGACCCCTACCCGAGGGGCCGCCGTTGCCCCGGATGCGGCCGCGGCCGCGAGCGTTTGTGAAACGAATTTCCGATTTCAATTGCATTGATCCTCCCCATCTATAGGGTCGCGAGGAGCTCGGGAACCGTTGGGAGGACCACCGATCATGAACGACGCCGGCGAGATCGCCGTCGAGGCGGAAATGCAGACCATCGAGGAGCGCAGGCCGTTCGGCGAGCGCGTCTTGAACCTGATCCGCAAGCAGCCGCTCGGCGCCACCGGCGCCGCCACCATCCTGCTGTTGGTCTTCGGCGCCGCGTTCGCGGACGTCCTGACCAGCTACGACCCCGAGGGCGCCAACTTCGACCACATGTTCATCGCGCCGGGCGAGCAGTACATCCTGGGCACCGACCAGTTCGGCCGCGACATCTGGGCGCGCATCCTCTACGGCGCGCGGACGGCGCTGTTCGTCGGCATCACGGCGGGCTTCATGGGCGCCACTATCGGCCTGGTGCTGGGCGTCACCAGCGCCTACCTCGGCGGCACCTTCGACCTGATCTTCCAGCGCGTCATCGACGTGATGCTGGCGTTCCCGCTGATCATCCTGGCGCTCGCCATCGTCGCCATGCTCGGCACCGGGCTGGAGAACGTCATCCTCGCCATCGTCATCGTCAAGATCTCGCTCTGCGCCCGGGTGGTGCGCTCCAACGCGCTGGCGATCCGCGAGATCCCCTACGTCGACGCGGCCCGGGTGCTGGGCTTCGGCCACGCCCGCATCGTGCTCAGGCACATGGTGCCGAACGTCATGGCGCCCTATCTGATCATCCTGACCTTCTACATCGGCGACGCGATCCTCCTGGAGGCGTCGTTGAGCTACCTGGGGCTCGGATTGCAGGAGCCGACGCCGTCGTGGGGCCTGATGCTGCAGGGCGGCGCCGAGGAGTTCGCCGAGAGCGCGCCGTGGCTGGCCATCTGGCCCGGCGTCGCCATCAGCCTGGCCGTGTTCGGCTTCAACCTGTTCGGCGACGCGCTCCGCGACGTCCTCGACCCGAAACTCAGGATGCGCTGAGCGCCGGCCTTCAGGTCTCCTCGACGTATCCGAACGCGAGATCGGCCTCGATCTCGTCCGGGTCGCGCTCATCTGCGGCGCCGTAGCCGCCGCCCCCCGGGGTCCGGACCTCGACCACGTCGCCCATCTTGAGGATATGCTGGGCCCGGTGGTTGACCGCCTCGCCGTTGATCAGGATGTGGCCGAGGCCGCCGTCGCCGCCGCCGGCGAAGCCGGGCGCCGGGACGCGGGTGCGCTCGGCCATGAACATCATCGCGATGGGCCGCGCCGACGTCACCTCCATGACCACGTTCTGGCCGAGGCCGCCGCGCCGGCGGCCCTTCCCGCCGGACCCCGGCGCCAGGGTCTTCTCGCGGAACCTGAGCGGCGCGTTGCGCTCCGCCACCTCGACCGGCGTCGACGAGATGTTCGACGGCCAGCTCAGGCAGCTCTCGCCGTCCTTGCCGTCGAGCGCGCCCATGCCGCCGTTGAAGAACAGCACGTTGGCGTAGGCCAAGCCGTCGTCGCGGTGGCCGGTCTGGGTCAGCGCCCACAGGGGCGAGCCGGCACCGGCGATGACGCGGTCCGGCACCGCCTGGCCGAGCGCCCCGAAGACGACCACCGGCACGTAGTGTCCTGAGCCGGCGCGGGCCGAAACGGCGGCCGGGTAACTGGGGTTGAGGAGGCAGTCATCGGGCGCGGTGACGGTGATCGGACGGAACATGCCGTCGTTGTTGGCGAGGTCCGGCAGCAAGGCGCACTTCACCGCGTAGGCGGTCATCGCGTAGGTGTAGGTCATCGGGCAGTTGACGGCGTTCGGCTGGGCCGGCGTGGTGCCCGCGTAGTCGGCGTTGATCGCCTCGCCGTCGACGGTGAGCGCGATCTCGTAGTGGAACGGCCGGCCCATGCCGTCGGTCTCCATGGCGAAGGCGTAGGTGCCGTCGGGGACCGCCTGGATGGCGCGCCGCATGGCCGCTTCGCAGCGCCCGAACAGTTCGTCGGCGAGACCGGCGAGGTCCTCGAGACCGTAGTCCGCCATCAGGGCCAGCAGCCGCTCCGCCATCAGCCCACCGGCGCCGACCTGGGCCCAGATGTCGCCCATGGTCTGATCGGGCGTGCGCACGTTGAGGCGGATGATCTCGACCAGCAGGTCGTCGACCCGGCCGGCGTCGGCGAGCCGGGTCAGCGGGATCTGCAATCCCTCCTCGTAGATCTCGCGGGCCTCCAGCGCCCGGATCCGGCCGCCGATGTCCGGGACGTGCGAGGTGGTGGCGGCGAAGGCGACGAGCCGGTCGCCCGAGAAGATCGGCTGCACGATGCAGACGTCGGGCAGGTGCCCGGTGCCCTTCCAGGGGTCGTTGGTGATCAGGATGTCGCCGGGCCTCAAGGTCTCGGCGCCCATCTCGTCGAGGAAGTGGCGCACGGTCGCCGGCAGGGTGGCGATGAACGACGGGATCGAGCCCGAGTTCTGCGCCAAGGAGCGGCCGCGCGCGTCGGTGAGCACGCAGGCGAAGTCGTTGGCCTCGTTCGAAAGCGTCGAGAAGGCGGTCCGCACGATCGCCTTCGCCGCCTCGTCGACGATGGAGATCAGGCGCGTCCACAGGACCTCCAGGAGCACCGCGTCGAAGTCCGGATCGGGCCGCCTAGGCATCGCCCCCTCCCCCGGTCTCCGGCATCGTGACGACGACGTTGCCGTTCGCCAGCACGGCGATCCCGGCGCCCGGGCCGGCGACCAGGGTCGAGCCCGCGTCCTCGACGATCAGCGGCCCGGCCAGTTGCGCGCCGGCGGCCAGGTCGGCGCGCGCCACCACCCGGGTCTCGACGAAACCGCCGGCGTCGGGGAAGTAGGCCGGCCGGGTCCTGTCGCCGGCCCGGTCCGGGCCCGCGCCAGGGTCCTCGGCGCCGCCGTCGGCGCCGGTGACCGGGAGGCGCGCCGACAGCCGGGCGTTGATGAACTCGATGGGCACGTCCGGCGGCGTCCGGTTGAAGCGCTCCCGGTAGGCCGCCTCGAAGGCGCCGGCGAGGCGACCCCTGACGGCGTCGGCGTCGGCGCCGTTGTAGGGGCCCGGCGGCAGGCCGATCACCAGGTCGAAGCCCTGGCCGACGAAGCGCCCGTCGGCGAAGCGCCGGAACTCGATCCGGTCGAGCGCGAGGCCGGTGCCGGCGAGGACGTTCCGCGCGTCCGCCTCGAGGCCGGCGAAGGCGGCCTCGAGCGCCGCCGGATCGCCGTCCGTGAGGTTCAGGCCCACCGTCGTCACCCGGTCGACCCGGGCCGGCGCCACCAGGAGCCCGAGCGCCGAGGCGACGCCGGCCGCCGGCGGGCAGATGATCCGGACGACGCCGAGCTTCCGCGCCACCCCGTAGGCGTGCACCGGCCCGGCGCCGCCGGTGCTGAGGAGCGCGTAGGATCGCGGGTCGCGGCCGCGTTCGGCGATGTGGACGCGGGCCGCGCTCGCCATGTTCTCGTTGACGATGTCGTGGATGCCCCAGGCGAGCGCGTCCGGCGTCAGTCCGGCGGCCCGGGCGAGGCCGGCCAGGGCGCTGGCGCCGGCCTCGGCGTCGATGGCCACGTCGCCGCCGGCGAACCCGGCCGGGTCGAGGTAGCCGAGCGCGAAGTCGGCGTCGGTGACCGTCGGCTCGGTGCCGCCCAGCCCGTAGCTCGCCGGGCCCGGTTCCGAGCCGGCGCTATCGGGGCCGACCTTCAAGAGCCCGAGGGCGTCGAGGCGCGCGATCGAGCCGCCGCCGGCGCCGATCTCGATCAGCTCGACGGTGGAAATGCGGATCGGCAGGCCGCTGCCCTCGGCGAAGCGCCGCGCCCGCGCCGCCTCGAAGGCGTAGGCGGTGCGCGGCTGGCCGTCCTCGATCAGCGCCAGCTTCGCCGTGGTGCCGCCCATGTCGAAGGCCAGGAGGTCGTCGGCCGGGGCGCCGTTTGCGGGCCGGCCGAAGAAGGCCGCCGCCAGGGCGCCCGCCGCCGGGCCCGATTCGAGCATTTCCACGGGCACCCGCTTGGCCTCGTCCAAGTGCGTGAGGCCGCCGGCGGACAGCATCAGATGCAACGGCGCGGCGATGCCCCGGGCCGCCGCCCGCTCGGCCAAGCTGGCCAGGTAGCGCGCCGCCAGCGGCATGACGTAGGCGTTGGCGGCGGTCGTCGAGGCGCGTTCGTACTCGCGGATCTCGGGCGCCACCTCGTGGGACGCGGTGATCGAGAGGCCGGGGAAGGCGTCGCGGAGCTTCCCGGCGGCGGCGCGCTCGTTGGCGTCGTTGGCGTAGGCGTGCAGGAAGACGATGGCCAGCGCCTCGGCGCCGGCCTCGACCAGCGCCCGGGCCTCGGCGATCAGGGCGTCGACATCGACGCCGGCCAGCACTTGGCCGGCCCAGTCGGTGCGCTCGGGCACCTCGCGGCGAAGTGGGCGCGGGACCAGCGGCGCCGGCTTCTCGATGGCCAGGTCGTAGAGCGCGTACTTTCGCTCGCGGCCGATCTCCAGCGCGTCGCGGAAGCCCTCGGTGGTCAGCAGCCCGGTGAGCGCGCCCTTGCGCTCGATCAGGGCGTTGGTGAACAGCGTCGTCGCGTGGACCAGGCGCCGGCATTGGCCGGCCTCGAGGCGGCCCGCCGCCAGCACCGCGTCGAGCCCGGTCATCACGGCCTCCGCCGGATCGCCGTGCGTCGTCAGCACCTTGCGGTTCAACTGCCGGCCGGTCGCGTGTTCGTAGGCGACCACGTCGGTGAAGGTGCCGCCGATGTCGATGCCGAGCGAATAGGCGCCCACCGCCCTGATCTCCTTTGCTCTCGCTTCCGATACCACTAGCCGAGCCGCCGCCGCCCGACAAGTTCGCGCGTCGCGATTTCGTGAGCGCGACTCCCCAAGGCGGGAGGAATCGTCTAAGCTCCGCCCCGGGGACATATCCAGGCAGGCCGCATGAACGAAGCCGTCGAACAACCCAAGAAGGATTCCTGGCCGCGCACCGAGCACGGCACCATCGATTGGGAGGTGGTGTTCGAGAAGCCGGAGATCGGCCTCATCGCGCTGGTCGAGCAGACCCAGACCATGGACGGCATCATGCGCTGCTCGTCGGTGATCATCCGCGCGCTTTTCAGCCGCGACAGCGACGCCAACAACCGCCGCGTCTACGAACGCCAGGTCAACGAGGTCATGCTACTCGGCGACGGCAGCCTGCCGGTGAGCCAGCGCAAGGGCGAGATCGTCAAGCTGATGCGCCAGATCAAGGAGAACCGGGTGATGGCCGCGGAACTCCACGTGCGCCGCCAGAAACGCAAGGCCGAGGACGCGGCCGCCGAGGCCGAGGCGGCGCGCCGGGCCGAGGACGAGGCGGCGGCCGCCGCCCTGGCCGCCGCCAGCGCGCCCCCGGACGACCCGGAAGCCGCCTTCCGGGTGGCCTTCCCCTCGATGGTGGCGGCGCGCATGGGCGCGCTCCACAAGGACGTCAACCAGAACGGCGGGCTCGCCGGCCGGCCGCTGCCGTTTCCCGTCTCCACGGCCTTCGCCGAGCATTTCGGGACCCTGATCGCCGAACACTTCGCGCCGGCCATGAGCAAGCCCTGCCGGTCGTTCATCCGCTAGGCCGAGGACAAGCCCGCCGAGGACCGGGTCGCCTTCCTGATCGAGAACATGGAGAAGCGCCAGAGCCGGGAGATCCTCTGGGAATCCTGGCAGGTCGTCTGGCGCGAACTGACGGAGCAGCAGGACCCGCCGGCGAAGCCGAAGGAAGAGAAGAAGAGCCTGATGGGCAAGCTGAAGCGCTCCAAGCAGCCGTCGTGGCAGAAGGCGCCGATGACGCTCGACCAATGGAAGGCCGAGGTGAAGCGGGTCAAGCAGGCCAACGAGGACGCCGCCGAGCTGTGGGCCGCCATCGCCGCCGAGAGCGACGCCTACCAAGCACCCACCGAGGCCGACGGGAAGCTGTTGATGAACCTGTTCGCGCGCTCGCCCGGCGCCATGACCAAGCAGGTCAACGCGGTCCGCCAGATCGCCGAGCAGGGCGGCAATTCGGGCCGCGTGTTCGCCGACTACCAGCAGGGCAAGGACATCGACCTGCCGTTGCTCGCCGCCGTCTGCCAGCGCCCCGACCTGTTCCTGGAAGACGGCTTGCTGAAGGATTTCATGATGGGATTCCCGGACGGGCTGAAGAACCAGCAATTCGGGCTCTGCCTGCGATTTTTCCCGGACCACGTCTAGGATTTCCGCGCCCTCCGGATATCCCTTCGCCGCCAGGGGTTGACGGTGCCGCCCGATACGGCCATATCCTTGTGGCAACGGATGCGGACCCCGCGCCCGCGCGCAACAGCTGAAGGGCCGACGCCCATGGCCATGGCCGCCGCAGAAATCGAACGCCTGATCAAGGAAGGCATCCCCGACGCCAAGGTCACCATCGAGGACCTGCGCGGCGACGGCGACCACTACGCCGCCTACGTGACTTCGGGCGCCTTCGAGGGCAAGAGCCGGGTCCAGCAACACCAGATGGTTTACCAGGCGCTGCAGGGCCGGATGGGCGGCGAGCTGCACGCGCTGGCGCTGCAGACCAGCACGCCGGACGACGCCTGACCCCGGAATTCGAGAAGGATCTGATATGAACGACAATCCCGTCTTCGGCCGCATTCAAAGCGAGATCGACGATAACGACGTGGTGCTCTTCATGAAGGGCAACCCGATGTTTCCCCAGTGCGGGTTCTCCGCCGCCGTCTCCCACGTGCTGAGCACCTTCCAGGTCAAGTTCAAGGGCGTCGACGTGCTCGAGGACATGGAGATCCGCGAGGGCATCAAACAGTTCTCCAACTGGCCGACGATTCCGCAGCTCTACGTCAAGGGCGAGTTCGTCGGCGGCTGCGACATCGTCCGCGAAATGGCCGAATCGGGCGAGTTGGAGCAGTTGTTCGAACAAAAAGGCGTCGAAACCGCCGGATAAGGGAAACGACCAAGAATAATAAGACTCCGACGTTCCCCAGGGAGTCTTGAGGGAAGGGCCGATCCACGTGCCTAAGGGCGCGCGGACGGTCCTTTTCTTATTAACGGATTGTGCTCGGTTCAAGCACCTTTGTATTAACCCTCTCATTCTTCTATCAACATAACGAAATAGATGTAATTATCTTTTTGTACTGAAACTTTACGTGGCATCGAGATGACCACTGGGTCATTGAATCCTGAGCTAGTTGAGATCGCCCTTGACCGGGTCGAGGGAACCCCGTTCGAGCGGTTTGTTAACTCTTTTTACCCTGCAATAGAGGGAATCCAGTTTATTCCATTGGGTGGATATCATGATGGTGGCGCCGACGCGTTCGTGGATTCAATTTTTGAGTCGTCAGGAAAACGTGGGTCATTTTACCAAGCATCAATCGAATCAGACTCTGCTGGAAAAATCCGACGCACGGTTAAGAGACTGAAGGATTTTGGTCGAACTCCGAAGACGTTGACATACGTTACGTCCCGTCGAATTCCACATATTGATCAACAAGAAGACGCACTGTCAGACGAATTGAACGTCAGAGTGCGAATTCGCGATCGCGGATTTCTAATTTCTCACATTAACCACAGCTCGCAAACTCAAGCGGCTTATCATCATCATCTACATCAATATACGGAGTTTCTCCGGTCGTTAGGGTCGGCAGTCAGTTTGGGTTTAGGACGTGGTGGCTCACACAGGAGTCACGAGTCCGATCTGCGACTCGTGAAATTGTAAAGGAGAACGGCGCTCACTACATCATGCGCCCGGAATTTTTATTAAATTTCATCTCGTTAGCGCCATCAATGGCTGAAGTTCGTGAGATGTATAGTGATATTTTTCCGACCCTCCTCGGAATTAAACTTGCCGGCAGAATGGATGAGAAGGTCTACAAAAAGCTATTGGACGAAGTTAATTCACTGGAAAAAGTCGGCGATGCCAGAGCCCAGGTAATGATGTCTTCGATGGCAGATCAACTCAAAGCCTCGGTTCAGAAGGAGTACGAAGCCGATTTGAGTAAGCTTGAGTGATCACACCCTGCTATGACAAAGTAAAGGTCTCGCGGGTTTGCCGGCCAACCGGTTGAAAAACAACGAAGTTGTCCCTATAATGGGCGGCTTCCAGAAGGATGGGAAACGCGCAGAGGAAGAAGACGCGCCGAAGAGATGACAGAAGTAACCGCCGTATCCGCCGCCCAGCGCAACCGCATCGTCCAGGACGCGCTGAGGCTCCGTGACCAGCAACGCGACGACGTGGCGACCAGCCGCGCGCGTCTCCTGGCGGAGGTGCGCCAGCGCGCCGACATCATCGAACAGCAGGTCCAGATCGACACGCAGCGGCTGCGCGACCGCCGCGACGACATCCAGTTCGAGACCGACCAGGACGACGAGGTCCGCGAGCAGATCCGGGTCCTCGACACGATCGCCAATGACACCCTGTTCCAGCGCAACCAGGACAACATCATCGAGGAGCTGAACGCGGCGCGCGACGACCGCGAAGGCCTCGAGGCCCTGTTGCTGCGCGATTTGGAGGGCCAGCGCAACGACATCGCCGAGCTGCAGGCCGCCGAGCAGCGCCGCGAGGACATCCGCGCCGCCATCAACGACCGCGAGGACCGCCTCATCGAGCGCCGCGCCGCCGAGCGCGACGAGGAGATCCGCCAGCAGATCGACCTCCGGGTCTCGCTCGACCGGATCAACAACCCGCCGGACCGGCAACCGAGCGACACGGAGCGCGGCGGCGTCCTCGACGTCCGCGCCTGAGGCCCCAGGGCCCGCAAGAAAAAAGCCCCGCTTTCGGCGGGGCTTTCCGTTTCCGGGGGCTCGCGCCCGATCAGCGCGAGTAGAACTCGATCACCAGGTTCGGTTCCATCTGCACCGGGTAGGGCACGTCCTCGAACTTCGGCACCCGGACGAAGGTGCCCTGGAGCTTGTTGAAGTTGACGTCCATGTACTCGGGCACGTCGCGCTCGGTGCTCTCGATGGCGAGCAAGACCAGCGGCATCTGGCGCGACTTCTCGCGGACCTCGATGACGTCGCCCTCGCGGACCCGGTAGGACGGGATGTTGACGCGCTTGCCGTTGACCCGGATGTGGCCGTGGTTGACGAACTGCCGGGCCGCGAACACGGTCGGCACGAACTTCATCCGGTAGACCACCGCGTCGAGGCGGCGCTCCAGGAGGCCGATCAGGTTCTCCGACGTGTCGCCCTTGGTCTTCGAGGCCTCGGCGTAGTAGCGGCGGAACTGCTTCTCGGAAATGTTGCCGTAGTAGCCCTTGAGCTTCTGCTTGCCCTGCAGCTGAAGGCCGTAATCGGAGGGCTTGCGGCGGCGCTGGCCGTGCTGGCCGGGGCCGTACTCGCGGGTGTTCAGCGGGCTCTTCGGACGTCCCCACAGGTTGACGCCGAGGCGGCGGTTGATCTTGTACTTGGACTTGATGCGTTTCGACATGTCAGGACCCTCGTTTCTCGGGTGTTGTTCTGTCCCGGTTAGCCTGATCCCGCGCTTGGCGGGGGCGGGACACGGGCGAAACTCGGCCGCCGGTCCACGTTCCGGGCATGAAGGCGCGCAATATAAGGAAAAGCCGGGACCTGTCAACACCGCCGGGACTGGAAATCCGCCGCTTGCGCGTTCCTTCCTCCCCCTCCACCTGTACCCTCCTCCCCCTTGATGGGGGAGGACCGAGGTGGGGGGTGGGAACCCGCGAGGGGGATAAGAGTCGTTTTCACGCCGGACGGCGCTTTCGCCCCCTCACCCTGGCCCTCCCCCACAAGGGGGGAGGGAATCGAATAGGAGGGCAGATAAGACTGGACACGGCATAGATTGAATCTATATTGCCGAGGTCATGGCTATAAACATCACCTACCTCCGGGCCTTCCACGCGGTCGCCACCGAAGGCGGCTTCTCGAAGGCGGCCCGCGTGCTCAGGGTCTCGCAGCCGACGCTCTCGCAGCAGGTCCGGTCCCTCGAGGACCGCTACGGGGTGCGCCTCCTGGAGCGCCGCGGCCACGGCGTCGAGCCCACCGACTTCGGCAAGGAGCTGCTGGCCGTCACCGAACAGGTGTTCACCGCCATCTCGGAGGCCGAGGAGATGCTGAAGGGCAGCCGCGACACGGTCACCGGGCACCTGCGCCTCGGCGCCGTCGGCCCGCAGAAGGCGGTGAAGCTGATGAGCGCCTTCCGCGCCCGCTTCCCGGACCCGGACCTGAACCTGATGACCACCGGCAACCCGGAGCTCTACCGCGCCCTCCGCGACCGCGAGATCGACGCCGCCGTGGTCGCCGAGCCGCCCGACGAGGACGAGTTCCACGCGCTGGTCGTCACCGACGAACCGGTCGTCGCCATGGTCGCCAAGGACCACAAGCTGGCCCGGAAGAAGACCACCAGCCTGAAGGAACTGGCCGGGCTGCCCCTGGTGCTCCGCGACCGCGGCATCATGATCCGCCGCATCGTCGAGGACGCCTTCAAGGACGCCGGGCTCGCGATCTCCGAGTGCATGGAGGCGGACGGCTGGCACGCGCACCACGAGATGATCGCGGCCGGCCTCGGCGTCGGCATCCTGAGCACCGCCGACGCCGGCGACGACCCGCGCTTCAAGCACCTGGCCATCTCCGACGCCGAGCTCTCCAACCCCGACTGGCTGATCTGCCTGAAGGAGCGCCGCCGCATGCCCATCGTCCGGGCCTTCTTCGAGGTCGCCGAGGAACTGACCCGGGAGACCGCCTGATGGCCGACATGACCCGCCTGAAGGCGCTGGCCTTCGACTACTACGGCACCATCGCCGACAAGAACGCGCTGGCCACCGAGATCGACGCCCAATTCCCCGGCCACGGCGCGGCGTTCACCAAGCTCTGGTTCGCCCAGACCCAGCGCTACTGCTTCCAGCTCGGGCAGATGGAGCACCACATCCCGTGGAACGAACTGACCATCGCGGCCTTCGACTTCGCCTGCGCCGAAACCGGCCTCGACGTCTCCGACGCGCTCCGCGACCAGTGGATCGAGGCCGACACGCGCCTGCCCGTCTACGCCGAGGCGCCGGAAGCCCTCGAACGCCTGGCCGTCCGGTTCGATCTCTACGTGCTCTCCATGGCGACGCCCTGGATGATCGAGAAGAGCCAGGAGAACGCCGGCATCAAGCAACACTTCGCCGGCCTGATCAGCGCCGAGCCCTCCAAGGTCTACAAGCCCGGCCGCGCCGCCTACGATCTCGGCCGCGCCGAGATCGGCGTCGAATTGGAGGAACTCGGCTTCGTCTCCGGCAATTCCTTCGACGTCATCGGCGCCTCCAACTACGGCTACCCGACCATCTGGGTGCGCCGCTACGGCCAGGCCCTCGACGCCTTCGGCATCGAGCCGGACCTGGTCGTCGGCGACCTGAACGCCATGGCCGACGCGCTGGGGGCGTAGGGTTCCCGGGACATGACCGGATCGCGAAGCGATTCGGATCGTGTCCCCTGGCGCTACAAGCCCTGGCGTGCGGCAGACATTTCCTCCCCAGCACCGGGGGACACGATCCCCATCCCTCCGGGATGCGGTCATGTCCCCGTCCATCCCCCCTAGGTCGCGTCGCCGGGCCGCCAGGGCTTGCGGTCCTTGAGGACGCCCGAGGTCTCGATGATCTCGGCCACCGCCTCCTCCTGGCGGTAGGCCATCAGGTGGATGCCGGCGACGCCCTCGATCTCGCGGATCTGCTGGATCAGCTCGACGCAGAGCTTCTTGCCTTCGGCCTTCTGCTTCTCCGCGCCGTCGAGGCGGTCGATGACGGAATCGGGGATATGCACGCCGGGCACGTTGCTCCGGATCCATTTCGCCGCCCGCGCCGACGCCAGCGGGCCGACGCCGATCAGGATGAAGCATTGCTCGTGGAGCCCTAAGTCGCGGACCCGCTGCATGTAGGTCTCGAGCATGGGGATGTCGTAGCAGTACTGGCTTTGGACGAACTGGGCGCCGGCCTCGATCTTCTTCTTCAGGCGCAGCGGCCGGAACCCGTAGGGCGGCGCGAACGGGTTGATGGCGCCGCCGATGAAGACCTGGGGCGGCGTCGAGATCGGCCGCCCGGACAGGAACCGCCGGTTCTCGCGCATGTCGCGGACGGTCTCCAGGAGCGACATGCAGTCGAGGTCGAACACCGGCTTGGCGCCCGGCTGGTCGCCGGCCTGCACGCCGTCGCCGGTCAGGCACAGGATGTTCTGCACCCCCATGGCGGCGGCGCCCAGCACGTCGCCCTGGATGGCGATCCGGTTGCGGTCGCGGCAGCTGATCTGCATGATCGGCGCGTAGCCGACCCGGGTCAGCAGCGCGCAGATTCCGACCGACGACATGTGGCAGTTGGCGCCCGAGCCGTCGGTGGCGTTGATCCCGTCGACCCAGCCGTCGAACACCTTGGCCAGCTCGTACACCTCCTCGGGGTCGGCGGAATCGGGCGGGCTCAGTTCCGCCGTGACCGCGAACTCGCCGCGCCTCAGGATCGCCTCGAGGCGGCCCCGGGACGAATGCCCGTCGGGGATGGCCGCCGGCGCCGCGCCCGGCGCGCCGCCGGCGCTCACGACGTTCCCTCGCCGCCGGCGGCCGGCTCGGCGGCGTCGCGGCGTTCGGCCGCCTTCGCCGCCGTCGAGCGCAGCCAGGCCGAGGTCTCGCGGAGGCTCTGGTCGACCGGTTTCTGGACCGTCAGGATTTGGTCGCTGGCACGCATCCGCTGGCTGCCCTCCCAGGCCTGCACCCAGACGCAGGGCATGTCGGGCTCGACCTCGCAGTTGCCGTCGGCCCGGACCCCGCCGCAGGGCCCGTTGCGCAGGCTCTTCGGGCAGTTCATGGGGCACGACATGCCGGTCGACGACAGCACGCACTGGCCGCACATGCGGCAGTCGAACATGAACTCCTTGACCCGGCGCTCGACGAACTTCATCGGCCGCTCGACGCGCCCGTAGCCGATGGCGTTCCAGAGCGGGTGCAGGCCGAGCAGCATCTCGGCGAAGGTGTTGTAGAGCCACTCCAGGAGCCGCGCCCAGCGCACGCACCAAAGCCGGATGGAATACTTGGCTGCGATCCGGCGCTCGGGGCTGGTCCCCTCGGGCACGTAGGCGGTCTTGGGGTGGAAGGGTCGGAATACCTTGGCCATGCGATTCTCCTCCGGAAGACGTGGGCGCGCGCGCGTTTCGACGGACGGCACGGCGAACCATGTCAGGCATCTTTGGTGAACAACAAAGCCCCTCGGTGTGACGGTCCTATGCGCTTCCTGCGAACCCGGGACCATGACGGGCGACCGCTTCGGCCGCGGGGGCGTTTTCAATCCAACGCCAAAACTTTAGCCGCTCGCGCGGACGGCGTTCAAGTGCGCGATGGGCACGTGGGCATGCGCGGGCGGAATTGGGGGGTGGGGATGTTATCGAATGGATTTACCGATCCGCGACAAATTCTCTGACCAGTAAAGGTAGATCGGACGGTCTCGAAGATTTTTGACGGGGACGAACGGACCATCTTCAAAATAGCGACTGTCCTTGGACCGATCTCGATTGTCACCGAGGACGAAGAAATGAACGTCGGGCACCTTGAATTCTGACGTGTTGTCTACATGACCCTGATCCGTCTCTTCCCGGACCAAATATTGCGGCCCGTCTGATAACATCTCCCGGTAAATCCCTCCGGATTTCGTGTCGACATATGGCCGTCCAGATTGGGCTTGTTGACCGAGCCAAGTATCGAAATCCGCTGGCGTATCGGCCTTCTCACGTTCGACCACCTTCCCATTTATTCGCAGCCGGCCGTCAACCAACTGTACTCGGTCGCCCGGCAACCCGATGACCCGCTTGATGTAGTCGGTCTTACCGTCACCAAGCTTGAAGACCGCGATTTCCCCACGTTTCGGCAGCCGAGACCGAAATGCATTCTTCTCGGCCACGAGATAATCGCCCACCAACAAGTTTGGGTGCATCGATTGTGCGGGAATACTGTAGGTGGCGACTGTGACGCCGCCCATGTATTCATACCAATATCCCCAAGCCTGACCCAGCAGCCAAACGCCTAGGAGCGCGTACCATTTTGTGTACCACCTCGGCCTGATTTCGATATCAATCCTGGCCTGCCTGAACGCCGAAACCGCCGCCCAGATAACAATAGAAACGAGGACAAGCAAAAAGCCGGATGCGGCGATCAGACCACCAAGCGACTCCATCAGGCCGTTTACAATGAGCAGCCAGTAGGCGATCAGGCTGACTTCCGAGATCACGGCAAACGCGATGGCTTGCTTGACTTTGTCCAGATAGAGATGCCCCAGTCCGGGAAACGAAAGCGAAAGCAGGCCAGCCACCCAGGGCCGCCTTTCCACAAGATCAGGTTGATTCATGGAAATATGTTAATCTGTGGGCCTAGACCGAACAATTCTTTGCGAAATCACCTAGGTCTTCTGCTCACAAGAGTCGATCTGGAACGCTGGCACACCGCATCGTCAACGCTCAAAACAGGTTGACATTCCTACCCAAATGTACTATTTTTGTTCTCTTTCGCGCGACCGGCTCGCCGGTCGTTGCGCGCTATTTTAACTTTTGAATAGGGCTCCGCTTCGCCGGCTTCGGTGTTTCGGGGCGCCGCCGGGAACGAGGCCGACCGGATTGCCGGACTTGTGAGTGGCGGTTTGATAATTC
>JAPPPF010000057.1:16325-16752 GCA_028817665.1 Magnetovibrio sp.
TAAGTGACATGATATTTCGTTGCGAATCGGTTTCGCGTTGTGACGTCGCCTGGCAATCCGTCGACAGGCCCAGCATGAGGGTGTTGTGGCTGCGCCTGCGGAGGATGTCCCGTAATTCCCAGCACGCGCGATTGCCTTGCCGGTCCATCCCAATCGCGCTTGGTTTCGTTGCACCCATTTTGCCTTCGTCATGCCCGGACTTGATCCGGGCATCCACGACTTTACCCGGTGTTGGGTGTTTCAGGCAAAGTCGTGGATCACCGGGTCGAGCCCGGTGATGACGGAGCAAGGGAATTGGTTCGGCAGTCGCACGCGATCCCCGACGTGCTTCCTCCTCCCCCTCGATGGGGGAGGACCGAGGTGGGGGTGAGAGCCCGTGAGGGGATCAAGAGTTTGCCCCGCCTCGCGACGCCCATCCCCCCACGAG
>JAPPPF010000223.1 GCA_028817665.1 Magnetovibrio sp.
GTGGTTGTCCGGGCCGATCAGCTCGACCCACTGGCCGGGCTGGCGGTCCTGTTCGGGGATGTCGGAGACGTCGACGGTGATCAGATCCATGGACACGCGACCTACCAGGGGAACCCTTCTGCCGTCAATGGTGCCGCATCCGGCGTTCGAGAGCGAGCGCAAATAGCCGTCCGCGTAGCCCACCGGCAGGGTCGCGATTTTCGCCGGTTTCTCAACGCCGTAACTGGCGCCGTAACCGACCGTCTCGCCGGGCTCGGCGTCGCGCACCTGATGGATGCGGGCCCTCAGGCGGACCGTCGCGGCCATCGGATTCGGCCGCCCCGGCGTCGGGTTGACGCCGTAGAGCGCGACGCCCGGCCGGGCCATGTCGAAATGGTAGTCGGGGCCCAGGAACACGCCCGACGAATTGGCCAGGCAGGCGGCGCCCATGGGCAGCACCTTCCGCGCGTCGCGGAAGGCCGAGAGCTGCAGCGCGTTCTGTGGGCTCGCGGCCTCGTCGGCCGACGCCAGGTGGCTGATCACGAACCGCACCATTAGGCCGGCGGCGCGGTCCGGGTCGTCGGCCAGCGCCAGCAGTTCCTCCGGCGGCAGGCCGAGGCGCAGCATGCCGGTGTCGACGTGGATGTCGCAGGGCAGCGGTGCGTCGCCCGCGAACGCCTTCCAGGCGTCGATCTCGCCGAGGCTGCCGAGCACTGGGATCAGCTCGTGCTCGCGGTAGGTCTCGGCGGCGCCGGGAAGCAACCCGTTGAGGATGTGGATCTCGGCGTCCGGGAGGACGGCGCGGAGCGCCACGCCCTCGCCGGCGTGGGCGACGCAGAAGACCCGGCAGCCGGCGGCGTAGAGGGCCGGGCCGACCCGCGCGGCGCCTAGGCCGTAGCCGTCGGCCTTGACCACGCCCGCCGACGGCACGCCGCCGAGGGTCTCCAGCAGGGTCCGGTAATTGCCGGCGACGGCGTCCAGGTCGATGCTCAGGACGGCGCCGGCGAGATGCTCGGGGACGCTCATGCGGTGTCACCGCCGCGGTCGATTTCCCTCCCCCCTGGTGGGGGAGGGTCAGGGTGGGGGGGCAGTGCGCCGGCCGGCGCGGCATGCGGCGGTCTCCCCCTGGCGGGATCCCACCCCCATCCCGGCCTTCCCCCATCGAGGGGGAAGGGGAGAAGAAGGTGTTCGGGGATCGGGGTTCCGGTCATGGACCGGAGTAAGGATCATCCATGTGGGTCTGGTCAAGGTCGCCGAAGCGCGTGTAGGTGCCGTCGAACATCATCCGGACCAGGCCGACGGGGCCGTGGCGCTGCTTGGCGACGATCACCTCGGCGATGTTGCGGACCCGGTCGAGGCGCTCCTGCCAGTTGGCCATGCGCTGGGCCAGCTTGTCGCCGCTCTCGTCGGCGCGCTGCTTGGGCTCGGCCTTCTCCAGGTAATATTCGTCGCGGTAGATGAACATGACCACGTCGGCGTCCTGCTCGATGGAACCCGATTCGCGGAGGTCGGCCAGCTGCGGGCGCTTGTCCTCGCGGTTCTCGACCTGCCGCGAGAGCTGCGAGAGCGCCACCACGGGCACGTTCAACTCCTTGGCCAGGGTCTTCAGCCCACGGGTGATCTCCGAGACCTCCTGGACGCGGCCGTCGTTCCGCGACTGCGAGGACCCGGTGATCAGCTGCAGGTAATCGACGATGATCAGGCCGAGGTTGTGCTGGCGCTTGAGCCGCCGCGCCCGGGTGCGGAGCGCGCTCACGGTCATCGCCGGCGTGTCGTCCATGAAGATCGGGATCTGGTGCAGGGTCTGGCTGGCCATGACCAGGCGCGAGAACTCGTCGTCGGTGAGCTCGCCCTTGCGCATGCGGTCCGACGAGATGTTGGACTGCTCGGAGAGGATACGCGCCGCCAACTGTTCCGACGACATTTCCAGCGAGAAGAAGCCGACGACGGCGCCTTCCGCGCCGCCGGATTGCTTGTAGGTGTAGGCGGCGTTGTAGGCGAGATTGGCGGCCAGCGCCGACTTCCCCATGGCCGGCCGGCCCGCCAGGATCAGCAAGTCGGACGGGTGCAGGCCGCCGAGGAGCCGGTCGAGATCGCGGAACCCGGTGCCGACGCCGGCCAACCGGCCGTCGCGCTTGTGCGCGGCCTCGGCCAGCTCGATGGCCTTGACGATGGTGTCCTTGAAGGGCTGGAAGCCGCCCTCGTACTCGCCCGCCGTGGCCAGGTCGTAGAGGTTCTGCTCGGCGGTCTCGATCTGGTTGACGGCGGTCAGGTCGATGTCGCCGCCGTAGGCCCGGTTGACCACGTCCTCGCCGAGATTGATCAGCTCGCGCTTCAGGTAGAGGTCGTAGATGATGCGCCCGTACTCACCGGCGTTGATGACCGTCACCGCCGACGCCGTGACCTCGTCCAGGTAGGCCGGGCCGCCGATCTCGGCGAGGCTCTCCTCCTGCTCGAAATGGCGCTGCAGGGTGATCGCGTCGGCGATCTGGCCGCGCTCGATCAGCTTGCCGGCGGCCTCGAAGATGCGGCCATGGGCGAGCAGGGCGAAGTGCTCGGGCTTCAGGTAGTCGGACACCGCCTCGTAGGCGCGGTCGTTGGCGAAGACGGCGCCGAGCAGCGCCTTCTCCGCCTCGATGTTGTGCGGCATCTGGCGGAACGGCGCCGGGCTCGACACGACCTCGTCGTTGGCGGGCGCCTGGCCAACCTCGCCGGGCGGCGGTGGGGTGATCGTCGTGGGCATGGTCAGGAGAAATTATAGCGCGACCGTGATCGGCGGTATTCTCAATGAAGGGGACAGGACAATTGAGCGGGGATGAAATCCATGTAAACCGCCGCGTTCTGTGGAATGTGGGGAAAATGTGGATTTTTGCGGTGGATAAGATTGCTGAAACGAAAATCACGCGAATCGCAAATAATGGTTGGAGATTAAAATCTCGCTGCCGTTTGGAAGTTTTGACGGGTCAGATAAGCTAATTCACAAACGAAAACGGCGCGCCCATCGGGCGCGCCGTTCGCGATTGGTTTGGAACCGAGGTTATTCGGCCTTTTCTTCATCGGCCGCATCGTCACCGGCCTCTTCCTCGGCGGCGTCCTCGGCAGGGGCCTCCTCGGCGGCGTCCTCGGCAGCCGCTTCGGCCTCGGCTTCCTCTTCCTCGGCGGTCGGGTCCGGCGCGGCGCCTTCCTCGAACATGGTCTCGGCCTGTTCGACGACGGCCTCGTCGGCGGCGGCCTCGGCCGCCGCGGCGGCGGCTGCAGCGGCGGCGGCCGCGTCCGCGGCGGCGCGCGCCTCCTCCTCGGCCTGGCTGAGGACCGCCTTGCCGGTCTTCG
>JAPPPF010000093.1 GCA_028817665.1 Magnetovibrio sp.
CCAACCCAGGAGGCCCTCCATGCTCAGCCATCACACGCCCGCCAACATCTCCCCCCCGTCGTCGGCCTATTCGATTTCACGTGCTTGTTGATCACCGCCAGCAGCTTGGCCCGTTCCTCGGCCGCCACGTCGCCGTCGCCGATCATCATGTAGGCCATCGCCGTGACCAGTATTTCCAACGGATTCATCTTCCCTCCCGGTACCAGGCCGCCATCAAGACGAGCAGCGCGGCGATCATGAACAGAATGGGCGGCACCAGGGGTATCTCGGTAACCCCGGTGACCACGTAGGCGCGGTTCTCGACCAGCCCCAACCAGGTCCGGCCGGCCTGGTCGCGGTCGGCGCGGACCTTGCGCAGGTCCGGCAGGCCGTCGCGGATCCAGCGTACCCCGCCGCCGCTTGCCGCCGCCAGCGGCGTCATCGGCCCGGCGGTGGCGCGCAGGTCGGCGAACTCCAGGGGATTGAGCGACCCCGATGCCGCCAGGACGTCGCGCTCGCCGTCGCCGACCCGGTAGAGCCCGGTTTCCTCGGCCGGCACGACCAACTGGGACGCGCCGGTCTTCGCCGTTTCCAAGGGAAAGCTCTGACGCGCGCCGGACGGGGCCGTGACGGTGATCGTCGCCGGCGCGTCGCGGAGCGACCGGCGGACGATATGCAGCTTGCCGTCGCGGACCTCGGCACGCAGTCCCTCTTCCTCGAGGTCCGGCTCCTTCATCAGCCAGTGGGCGAGCCGGCGCAGCAGCTCGGCGTGCGGGCCGCCGCCTTCGAAGCCCCGCGCCCACAGCCAGATATGGTCGCTCAGCACCGCCGCGACGCGGCCGTCGCCGGCCCGGTCGAGGACCAAGAGCGGCCGCGATCCGGGCCCCTGCATGACCGTGTGGCCGGCCCGGGCCGCGGCCTCGATCTGGCGGAACCACCGTCCCCAGAGGCCGGTGCCCCGGTTGGCCCGGTCGGCGCGTGCCTTCGGCAGCGCCGCGGTCACCGGATGGCGGTCGCCGATCTCGGTGACTTCGGGGCGGAACCCGGTTTCCAGGATCTGGCCCGTCGGCGCCGCCGGCAGGACGCCGCCCAAGGGCGTGTTGAACAGGCTGCGCTCGGACGCGAACTCGGGCCCCACGGACAGGAGCAGCGCGCCGCCCTCGTTGACGTAGCCGATGATGTTGCGGAGATAGGACGGCGGCAGGACGTCGCGGACCACGTAGCGGTCGAACACCACCATGTCGAACTCCTTGAGCTTGACCTCGAACAGCTCGCGGGTCGGGAAGGCGATCAGGGAGATCTCGTTCAGCGGCGTGAAATCCTCCTTCTCCGGCGGCCGCAGGATGGTGAAGTGGACGAGGTCCACGGCCGGGTCGGATTTCAACAGGTTGCGCCAGACGCGCTCGCCGGCGTGCGGTTGGCCCGAGACCAACAGCACCCGCAGGCGTTCGCGGACCCCGTTGATGGTCACCAGGGCGCGGTTGTTGAGGGCCGAGAGCTCGCCGGCCACGGGCGCCACCTCGAGGGTCAGGACGGTCGGCCCGGCGTGGGTCAGGGGCACGGTGAAGCTATCGAGGCGGCCGACCGGCACCTGCGCGGCGGCGATCACCTTGTCGCCCTCGCGGACCGTCACCCGGGCCAGGTTGTCGAGGCCGGCGGCGCCGGGGCCGAGACGGTCCTCGACCCGGTAGGCGATGGTCGCTTCCTTGCCGACCAGGCCGTAGGCCGGCGCCTTGTCGATGACCAGCCGGCGGTCGACCTCGTCGGGTTCCCCGGTCAGCAGGACGTGGACCGGGGCGCCCGGCGCGTCGATGGCGTCGGCCGGCGGCGTGTCGTGGACCTGGCCGTCGGTGACGATCACCGCGCCGGCCAGGCGCTTCTTCGGGATCGCACCGATGGCGCGGCGCAGCGCCGCGGTCACCAGGCTGCCCTCCTCGCCGCCGCCGGCGCTCGGTTGGGCGTCGCCGATCTCGATCTCGCGCACGTCGATGCCGTCGAGGCGGCCGAGCTCGCGGCGCAGGTGCGCGAGGGCCGCGTCGGTCTGCCCCGGCCGGTCGCCGACGCGCTGGCTCGAGGTCCGGTCGACCAGCACCGCGACCACGTCGGTCTGGGATTCGCGCTGCTCGTCGACGATCCGGGGGTTCAGCGCCATCAGGGTCAGCGCCGTCACCGCCGCGGCCCGCCAAAGCGCTCCGCCGCCGCGCCGCCAGGCCATGACCAGGCACAGCAACAGGCCGACGGCGGCGAACCCCGCGATGAAGGCGACCGGCAACAACGGCGCCATGGCGATGGTGCCGTTCATTGGCCGAGCCTCCGCATGATCGCCGGCAGGTGGACCTGATCGGCCTTGTAGTTGCCGGTCAGCGTGTACATGACGAGATTGATCCCGAACCGGTAGGCCATCTCGCGCTGGCGCTCGCCGCCGGGCACCACCGGATACATCGGCCGCTGGTTCTCATCCATGGCCCAGGCCGCGGCCCAGTCGTGACCGCCGGCGATCACCGGCGAGACGCCGTCGTTGATCCGCTCGCCGGCCTTCTCGACCCACAGGCCGCCGCCGGTCCAGCGCCCCGGAAACTCCTTCAAAAGGTAGAAGGCGCGGGTCAGCACGTGATGCTGGCCGACCGGCACCAGCGGCGGGATTTCAAGCTCGGCGGCCAGCCGGGCGAGCGCCCCGGCGCCGGCGTTGCCGGCCTGGTCGCGGGTGTCGAACAGGATCGTGCCGCCGTTCCTGAGGTAGCGGACGACCCGCGGCCCCGCGCCTTGCGGAAGTTCGTAGCCGGCGATCACGGGCCAATAGACGAGCGGGAAGAAGGAGAGCTCGTCGAGCGACGGGTCGACCCCCCGGGGATCGCCCAGTTCCGCCGCGGTGCGCCGCCAGAGGATCGTGTTGAGGCCGGTCAGGCCGGCGCGGCTGACCTCGTCGACCTGCCGGTCGCCGGTGATCACGTAGGCCATCCGGGTCTCGATGGTGTTGGCGAGCGCCGCGGCGTCGTCGGCGCCCGCGGGCCCGGCCACGATGCCGCGGCCGATGGCGACGGCCACGGCGGCGCCGGTGCGCAGCGCCCTGCACCCGAGCAGGCCGCGCACCCACATACTGAGCACCATGTCGGCCAGCAGCAGGAGCGCAGCCAGGGCCAGCAGCCACGGCCGGAGGTCGCGGGCCGCGGTCCGCGCGTAGAACCGCTGATCGATGCCCTGCGGCAGGTCCCCGAAGGCCTTCGGCGCGCCGATCGTCGCCGCCATGTTGAGCGCCCGGCGGGACAGGTCGGTGCCGTAGAACCCGGGCGGATGGGCCGGCGAGACGCGGGTCTCGTCGAAACCGCTGGCGGCGATCGCGGTGGCGCCGCCCGGCGGGTCGGCGAGCCGGCCGAAGGCGTCCAGGTTGGCGAGCGGCGGCAGCGGCCCCTGGCCGCCTTCGCCGGCGACGCCCTGCGACAGTTGCACCAGGCGCCGCAGCATGTCGACGAAAAGCCCGGAGAACGCCAGGTTCGACCAATCGGCGTTGGCGGTCGTGTGGACCAGCACCAGCCAGCCCTGGCCGCGCTTCGCCGCGGTCACCAGCGGCGTGCCGTCGCTGAGCCGCGCCCAGGTCTTGTCGGCGAGATCGAGGGACGGCTGCGCCAGGACCTGGCGCCGCACCTTGATCTCCTCGGAAACCGGGAGGCCGTGGAACGGGCTGGTCTTGGCGAACGGCGCCAGGCTTTCGGGCTTGCGCCAGGAAAGGGCGCCGCCGATGGCCCGGTCGCCGCGGCGCAGCTGCACGGGCAGCAGGGTGTCGCCGGCGCCTGCTTCGCGGGCCAGCCGGGCGCCGGCGAAACGGACGGCGACGCCGCCGCGGTCGAGCCAGGCGTCCACCGCCTTGGCCTCGGCGCCGTCGAGCCGGCCCGGATCGGCCAGGATCAACACCGCCAGGCCGCGCGTCAGCAGCGGACCGATGCCACCCTTGCGGACCTCGGTGAACGGCGTCATCGCCTGTTCCAGGTAATGCAGGGCGTCGAGCAACGGTTGATCGACCTTGGCGCCGCTGGCCGTGACCACGCCCACGGGACGGCGGCGCCAGCGCTCGTCGACCAGGACCACGGCGCCGGCCGATTCGACGTCGGCGATTTCCAGGCGGGCGACGCGGTTGCGAAGCTCTGCCGGCAGATCGAGCCTGCCGCTGGCGGTGAGCCGGCCGGCCTTGAACACCAGCGGCACCCGGCCCAGCACCTCGCCGTCCTCGGCCAGGGCCCGGACCTGAATGCCGAGACCGCCCTCGGCGGCGCCGCGGCGCGCCGTCACCTTGAGCGCCGAGCCGTCGCTTTCCGGCGGCATCAACACGGTCGGCAGCTTGCCCGGCGGGTCGCTGACGACGGTGACCGCGCCGAGGCGGCGCAGGCGCCCGGCGAGAACCCCGACGCTCTCGGCCGGCGTCCCGTCGGCGGCCGGTTCCTCGATGCCGTTGCTCAACCACACGACGTCGCCCGGGCGGCCGCCCCTGAGGCCCGACGCGTCCTCGCTGAGCAGCGCGTCAAGCGCCGCCGCGCGCGCCGTCGGCCATGGTTTCGGCTGCAGCGCCTGAAACGACCGCCGGGCCTGATCGGCGGCCAGGAGTTGCGGCTCGGGCGGCGCCGCGCCCTCGGGCGCCGGCGCCGTCGGCACCAGGGCGACGGGCCGCGATTGGCGTTCGGCGTGATCGACCAGATCCTGCAGCGCGGTCTGGCGGGCCCGCCAGCCAGGGCCGGCGGCCCAGTCGTCGTCGACGATGACGTAGAGCGGACCGGCGCCGAACAGCTTGGTCTCGGCGTTCAGCAGGGGAACCGCCGCCGCCGCGATGATCAGGGCCGCCAGGGTCAGCCTGAGGGCCAGCAGCCACGGCGGAATCCGGGCCGGGCTCTCGCGTTCGGGGATCAACCGCCTGAGCAGGATGATCGGCGGAAACACGATCCGCCGGGGCACCGGCGGTTTCAGGCGCAACAGCCACCAGATGACCGGCAGCGCGACCAGGCCGGCGAGGGCCCAGGGCACGGCGAAGGTGAGGATGCCGACGGTCCACATGGCCTAGGCGTGCAACGATTCGGAAAGTTGCAAGTAGAGCGCCATCAGGGCCTGTTCGGGCGAATGGTCCGTGCGGTGGGTCATGAAACTCCAACCGAAGCGCCGGGCGATCGCCTCGATGCCGGCCCGATGCGCCGCCAGTTCGCGGCCGTAGTCCTGGCGCAGCGATTCGACGTGCGAAATCAACACCTCGCCCTCCGCCTCGGGCCCGTCGAACAGGATCCGGCCGTCGTAGGGCAGCCGTTCCTCGGCCGGATCGAGCACCTGCACCAAGTGACCGCGCAGCCCGCGCCGCGCGTAACCGTCGACGGTGGCGGCGATGTCGTCGAGCGGCGACAGGAAATCGCCGACCAGGACGAGGCGCGCGTAGCGCGGCAGCACCTCGCGGCGGGGCAGGCTGGTGGCCGGCGTCTGGCCGCCCTCGATCATCGCCCACATGCGGTTGAGCACGGCCCGCCCGGACGCCGGGATCATCCCGGTCTCCAACAGCGCCACCCGCTCGCCGCCGCGGATCAACAGCGAGGCCAGGGCGAGCACCAAGAGGTCGGCCCGGTCGCGCTTGGTCTCGGCATCGGCGGCCGAGCCGAATTCCATGGAGGGCGAGCCGTCGCGCCAGATCCACACGCTCTGCGCCGCTTCCCATTCGGTCTCGCGCACGTAGACGGGATCGGACTTCGCCGACTGCCGCCAGTCGATGAGCTGCACGGAATCGCCGAATTCGTAGCGCCGGAACTGCCAGAAGGTTTCGCCCTGGCCGACCCGGCGGCGCCCGTGCACGCCCTGCGATACCGTCGAGGCGACCCGCTCGGCGGCGACCATCAACGGCGGCAGCGCCGCCGCCAATTGCTCGGCCCGGTGATGGGTGCCGCCTCTCGATGCTGCCGATCGCCAGCGCGGTGACATGCTGTGGCTCCCGTCGGTTCGGTTCAGCCGAGACGCTCGCAGAGACGGTCGATGATCGACGCCAGGGTCACGCCCTCGGCGCGGGCCGCGAAGCTGAGCGCCATGCGGTGACGCAGGATCGGATGCGCCAGGGCCAACACGTCGTCGACGCTCGGCGCCAGCCGGCCCTCGATCACGGCGCGGGCCCGCACCCCCAGCATCAGGGCCTGGCTGGCGCGCGGTCCGGGCCCCCAGGAGACATGCTCGCGGACTTCGTCGATATCGCTGGATTCCGGGCGCCCGGCGCGCACCAGCTCGAGGATCGCCTCGGCGACGCTCTCGCCGACCGGCACCCGGCGGACCAGCCGCTGGCCCTCCATCAGGGCCTCGGGCGTCATCACCTGCTCGGGCCGGGTTTCCTCGGCGCCGGTGGTGTTGATCAGGATCTCGCGCTCCGCCGCCAGCGCCGGGTAGTCGACGTCGACCTGCATGAAGAAGCGGTCCAACTGGGCTTCCGGCAGCGGATAGGTGCCCTCCTGCTCGAGCGGGTTCTGGGTCGCGAGCACGTGGAACGGTTCGGGCAGGGCATGGTACTCGCCGGCCACCGATACCCGGTGCTCCTGCATCGCCTGCAGCAGCGCCGACTGGGTCCTGGGGCTGGCCCGGTTGATCTCGTCGGCCATCAGGACCTGGCAGAACACCGGCCCCTTGATGAACCGGAAGCCGCGGCGCCCGGTGTCCGATTCCTCCAGGACCTCGGAGCCGAGGATATCGGCGGGCATCAGGTCGGGGGTGAATTGGACGCGCCGGCTATCGAGCCCGAACACCGTGCCGAGGGTCTCGACCAGCCGGGTCTTGCCGAGGCCCGGCACCCCGATCAGCAAGACGTGGCCGCCGGCCAGCAGGGTGATCAGGGTTTCCTCGATGACCGTGTCCTGGCCGAAGATGAACCCGCCGATGGCGCGCCGCGCCGTCGCCAGGTCGCGGCCGAGCTTGTCGACGGCTTCCAGGAGCGCCTCGGAATTGATTACCTCCGAGGTTTCTTTATCCTTGTCCTTGGTTTTGGCTTTCGCACTCACGATGGGGTCTCCCGGGTGATTGATTGTTAGTTTCGCGGATTATGAACAAAAACGTTCCCAACCTCAGCAATTTGTCGCAGGGCTCCGGCGAATGTGATCAGGGCGCCGAAAATACCCGGCCGCCGGCCGGCATGACACCGAGACCCGGGCAAATCGTCTGCGGCGAGATCGGCATGCGGATCGACCGACATGGAGTCTGGCACTACCGCGGCTCTCCCATCAACCGCAAAGAATTGGTGAAATTGTTTTCGACGGTGCTCCGGCGCGACGCGGCCGGCGAGCATTGGCTGATCACGCCGGCCGAAATGGCCCGAATCGCCGTCGAGGACGCACCCTACCTGGCCGTCGAGATGTCCGTCGAGGGCAGCGGACCGGATCAGTCGATCCGGCTGCGCACCAACATCGACACCGAGGTGAGCGTCGACGCCGAGCATCCGCTGCGCGTCGAAACGGATCCGGAAACCGGCGAACCGGCGCCCTATGTCGGCCTCGACCACGGTCTCGAAGCGCGCCTCAACCGGCCGGTTTTCTACGAAATGGTCGAACATGGTGTTGAACGAGAGTGCGAAGGAGCGCACATCTTAGGGGTATGGAGTAATGGACACTTTTTTTCACTGGGCGCGCTGCCGCCCCGGGAAGGATCCTGACGCATGGCCATGGAACGTTCGGACATCATCGCCAAGCTGAACGACCGGCCGCCCCGGACGGACGGGGTGCGCGGCGATCACGAGCTCAACCCGACCTTCGCCATGCAATTGCCGCCGGGCGACGAGCTGGTGCCGGCGGCCGTGTTGATCCCCATTGTCGAGCACACCGACGGGATCACCGTGATGTTCACCCAGCGGACCAATCATCTGGCCCATCATCCCGGCCAGATCAGCTTCCCGGGCGGCCATGTCGATCCCGGCGACGACACGCCCGAGGAAACGGCGCTCCGCGAAACCGAGGAAGAGGTCGGCCTGCACCGGCGCCATATCGAGATCGTCGGACGGCTCGACCAGTACCGTGTGCGGACGGGATTCTCCGTGACCCCCGTGGTCGGATTTGTGACGCCGCCCTTCGATGTCGAACCCGACCCGCACGAGGTCGCCGAGGTGTTCGAGGTGCCGCTGGATTTCCTCATGGACCCGACGAACCACCAACGCCACAGCCGCGACTACAAGGGCACGGAACGGCAGTTCTACGCGATGCCCTACGGCGGTTATTATATCTGGGGCGCCACCGCCGGAATGTTGGTCAACCTTTACCATGTGTTGAGGGACGGATGAGCCGGATACTCCTCAATTACGCACTGCCGCTGCTTTTGCCGCTGGCGATCTACATGAGTTACATGTGGTACCGGCGGAGCCGCGCCAAATCCAAGGGCGACGAGATTCCGGCGATCGAGCGGACCCACGTCTACATCTCCGTGGTCGCCGGTCTGGTCCTGATGCTCGGCCTGTTGGCCTGGATCGCGGTGACGTCGGGCGAGGCTCCCGGCGAGGGCGGGTACCAGTCGCCGCGGTTCGAGGACGGGAAGATCGTCCCGCCGTCCTTCAAATGACGACCAGGGTCTCCCGCCTCAACCTGATTCCCGACGCCACCAGCCCGATGGGTCAACTGCCGCCGCAGCCGTGGCTCGACACCGTCGATACCCGGGCCGTCATCGACGCCCTCGAGAAGGACGGCACCCGGGTGCGGTTCATCGGCGGCTGCGTCCGCGACGCCATCGCGCACCGGCCGGTCCAGGATATCGACATCGCCACCCCGGACCCACCCGAGACGGTGATCGCGCTGCTCGAGGGCGCCGGGATCCGGGCCATCCCCACGGGCCTCGATCACGGCACGGTCACCGCCGTTTCCGGCGGCGCCAGCTTCGAGGTGACGACCTTGCGCAAGGACGTCGCCACCGACGGGCGCCACGCCACCGTCGAATTCACCGACGACTGGCTGGAAGACGCCAAGCGCCGGGACTTCACCATCAACGCCATGTCGGCGACGCCCGACGGCGACGTCTTCGATCCCTTCGACGGGATTTCCGACCTCGCCCACGGCCGCGTCCGCTTCATCGGCCTGGCGCGCGACCGGATCGCCGAGGACTATCTCAGGATTCTCAGGTTCTTCCGTTTCCACGGCAGTTACGGCCGGCCGCCCGTTGACAAGGACGCGCTGGCCGCCTGCCGGGCGCACGCCGACGGCTTGAGCGAGCTTTCCGGCGAGCGCATCCGCGACGAACTGCTGAAGATCCTCGTCGTCCCCGATCCGGCCGAGATCGCGGTTCGGATGCGCGGCGAGGGTGTCTTCGAGCGGATCCTCCCCGAGGTCGGCGAGATCAACCGGCTTCGCATGCTCAACTGGCTGGAAACCCGCGCCGTCAACATCGACGGCGTCACCCCCGACGCGATCCGCCACCTGGCGGCGCTCCTCGACACCGACCGCGACGGCGCCCGCGCCCTGGCCGAGCGGCTGCGCCTCTCCAACGCGCAGGCCGAACGCCTGGCCGGCCTCGCCGCGCCCGCGGACGCGGTCTCCGTGGACATGGGCGAGGACGCGGAACGACGGTTCATCCGGCGCCACGGCGCCGAGCGGTTCCGCGATCTGATCTTGCTCGACTGGGCCGGCGCCCTGACCGAGACCCCGCGGTTGCCGCGGCCGGCCACCGACGCCTACATCGCCAGCCTCGAGCGATGCGCTCAGTGGATACCCCCCCGCTTCCCGCTCAAGGGCAGTGATGTGCTAGCCTTGGGCGTCCCTCAAGGACCCGATGTCGGCGACGTCCTCGCCGACGTCGAGACCTGGTGGGAGAACGGAGGGTATCAAGCGGACCGGCAGCGCTGCCTGGACCGCTTGGTCAAGGTGATCGAGGGACGGACATGAAGGAACTTAGAATCTGTTTCGTCGGCGATAGCCTCATGCTGGGCACCAACGACGACAACTATCTGGGCTGGCCCGGGCGGGTCTGCCGGCGCGAACGCGACGCCGGCCACGACGTCAGTCTCTACAACCTCGGTGTCCGCGCCGACACCTCCGAGCAGATCGCGGCGCGCTGGCGCGCCGAATGCCATGCCCGGCTCCCGGAAACCTCGCCCGGCGCCCTGGTGTTCTCCTTCGGCGCCAACGATTGCGCCGATCAGGAGGGGTTCGGCCGCCGCGTGCCCCTGGACCGCTCCGTCGCGGTGGCCCGCGGCATGCTCGCCTCGGCCGCGGCCTGGCAGCCGACGCTCTGGGTCGGCCCGCCGCCGGTCGACGATTCCCGCCAGCCTTTCCGCGCCGCGCCGTCCATCGTCTATCATTTCCCGTCGAGCCGCATCGCCGAGCTCAGCGACGCCTACGCCGAGGTCGCGGCCGAGCTTGGCATTCCCTATTTCGATCTCTACCGGCACCTCGTCGACGATCCGGCGTGGCCCGGCATGTACGAAGAGGACGATGGCGTCCACCCCATCGCCGCCGGCTACGACGTGGTCGCCGAGCACATCTTCGCCTGGTCGGCCTGGCGCGACTGGTTCGGCGCCGTCGACCGCAAGCCTCAGGTTCCGTCGAAGAATTGACGCAGCACCAGGGCGGCCTGCTCGTCGCGGTGCAGGAACTCGATCGCCGCGGCGCCGTCGTCGGCCACCCAATTGACGCGGCCGCGGATCCCAACATCCTTCAAGCGGTCGGTGCGCAGGCCGACGGCGTCGATGGTGACCAGCGCGCCCATGGCGTAGCGGCCTTCGGCGTCGAGCAGTAGATTGCCTTCGCTCCACTCGCGGCTCTTGAAGAGCGTGCCGTTGGCACGGACATGAAGCGGCGGCAGCAACCGGCGTGGTTGATCGTGTCGTTCATCCATGACGCGATATTTAGCAGCGCATTACATGATATGCAGTGACGCCGATCACGCCTTGGAAATCCCGGATTTCCGGGTTTGCGCCGTTCCGGCGTTCCGCGTTAGTCTCCGGCGCCCATCCCGGCGTCGCATTAGCGGAGGACCCCATGCCGACGGACGGCACCCGCGTACGCAAGCATTCGGTGGTCGTTGCCGGTCACCGGACCAGCGTTTCCATGGAGGATGCCTTCTGGGAGGCGCTCTCAGCCCTCGCCGAGGCCGAGGGCCGCTCGATCAACGACTTGGTGACTGAGATCGACCGCGAGCGCGACGGCAGCCTGTCGAGCGCCATCAAGGTTCACGTGCTTCGTAACGCGGCGCCGCCTAGAGCTTGAACAGCTGCTTCAGCAGTTTTTCCGGATTGAGTTCTTGTTGGTTCTGTTGCGTCGGCGGCGGCGGCGGAGTGTTGGCCGGCGGCGGCTGCCCGCCGGAGGATGCCGGCGGCGGGCTCGAGGGTTGCGATGGCGGCTGCTGCCCCGTGGCCCCGCCGAGGATGCCCTTGAGGATGTTCTGAACCCCTTTCGGTGCCTTGTTCAATAGCGCGTCGGCGCCCGGGATGGGCACGCCGGCGCCAAGCAGGGCGCCGGTATCGACCTTCACGTTGGGCGCGTCCAGCGCGCCCTTGATGGCGAACGGCACCGCCTGGCGCGATTCGCGGACCTTGGCCCGTAGGATCTTGGTCAAAAGGTTCTGCGCCAATTCCACCTCGCCCTGCATGTCGATGGTCCAGGCCGGCAGATCGACGGTGCCGGCGGCGACGCCGTTGCCATAGGCCGAGGCGAGTTTCACGTCGTTGGTCCGGGCGACGCCGCGGTTCATGGTGAAGGTCGCGGTCATTTCGGCGCGGTCGTTGGCGTTGCCGCCGCCGAGACGGCCGAGCGAGGTCATCAAGTTCATGAACCCGGACAGCAAACTGCCCTTGCCCGCCTTCCGGACGTCCACGTCCGTCAACGCCACGGACCCGTTGCCGCCCAACGCCCCGACCAATTCGGCGACGCTCCGGCCGCTGCCGTCAACGTTGAAATTCAAGGCCATGCGGCCGTTGGCGGTGGCCTCGCCGGTGACCGATTCGAGGGTCCGCGCCACGTCGACGCCACTGATCTCGGCGACCGCCTCGATGCGCGGCCGGGGTCCGGCGGACGCGCCGAGCCCGCCCTTCACCTGGCCGCCGAAGAACAGTCCCGTCAGGCGTTGCGTCGACAACACCCCGTCCTTGACGGTCGCGGCGATGTTCGCCTTCTCGAACAGATACTTGCCGAAGATGATCAGCGGCGAGGTCAGGGCCAGTTCGGCGTCGACGGCGTTCAGCGCCGAGAGATCCAGGCGTTCCGTCGACCACTGGCCGCGTTTCGCGGCGACCGGCCGGGCGATCGACGGTTGGCCGCCGGCCGGCGCCGGCCTCCAGGCCGCCGGGTCGATCTTCAAGAGGACCCCATCGAGGGCGGCGCCGCGTTTCGCCGGCAGCAACGGGTCGATGGCGATGGCGCCGGCGGCCAGGTCGGCGACGACCTTCGGCCTGGCGCCGCCAAGGACGGCGTCGATCTTGCCGCGCAGCGTCAGCTTGCCCAGTTGGGCACGCAGGTTCGACACCGCGGCCTTCGCCGCCGAGGCCTTCACGTCGGCCGCCAGGTCGAGCCCGCCGAGACGCCCGGAAGGCCGGTAATCGACGCCGAACCGGCGCAGCAGTTTCACCGGATCCTTGTGGCGCAAGGTCAGGTTGGCGTCTATCAGATCGGAGATCGGCAGCGCTGAGACCCGGCCGTTGATGCCGAGGGTCGCGCCGGCGACGTTCGCCGTGGCCTTGAGCGTCGGCCGGAGCAGGCTGCCGTTGGCCGTGCCCTTCACGTTGACCGCGCCAATCTTCTTGGCGTCGACCGGCAGCGACACGCCGGCGAGACGCGCCAGGCCGGCGACGTTGCGGGCGCTGAACTCGAAACTCAGGTTGTCGGCCGTCGGCACCTGCCCCAATCGCTTCAGCTTGCCCTTCAGCTTCGCCGACGCCCCGGCCAGCCGGGCGACGCTCAGGCGGCGAATGTCGAGATTGCCGTTGTGCAGGGTCACGTCCGAGACCAGGTCCTTGATCTGGGTCCCCTGGTAAACCAGCGTCTTGACGTGGGTCTTCAGGTTGGCGTCGAACCGGGTCAATCCGGACAGCGCCGCGAAGGCTTGTGCCGCGGCCTGTTCGTCGGACGGCTTGGCGCCTTTCTTCGCCGCTCCCGCCGCCGGTGACGTCGCGGCGGCCGGTTTCGGCTTCGCCGCCGGTTTCGTACTCGGCAGGTAGGCGTCGAGGTTGAAGCGGTCGAGGACGAGATCGGCGCCGAAGGCCAGACGCTTGCGGAGCGCCACGGTGACTCCGCCGGTCAGCCGGGAGCTGTCGAACCGCAGGTCCAGGCCGGTCGCCTGCACCTGGTCCGGCGTTCCGGCGAAGCTCGATTGCAGGCTGAACTTGCGCAGCCGGTCGCGCGGGATCGCCGGCAGCTCGACGTCGAGCCAGGACAACACGCCCCGCATGTCGCTGACCGTGGTTTCCAGCTCGCCGCCGACGGTCGGCACGCCGCCCGGCGTCGTCAGGGTCGCCGCGACGGCGAAGTCCGATCCACCCGGGAACTGCGCCGAGGCCTGGCTGACGGTGACGGCGCCGTCGTTGATGTCGGCGTTGACCAGGACGTCGCGGATGACGCCGTCGCGGTAGGCGATCGCGTCGACGGAGAGGATCAGCGACCCCTCGACGTTCTTCGGAAGCTCGAAGCGCAGCGGACCCGCCGCCTCGGCCGGTTTCGCCGGCGTCCCGGCACCGGACTTCTTGGCATCCGCCTGGCCCGGTTTCGGCGCGCCCGCGGCCGCCGCCGGGCCGGCGGCGCCGTCGATCAAGGCGTCGGCGTCGAGCTTCTTGATCTCGATCCGGCTGCCGACCCTCAGCTTCGTCCCGATCTCCACGCGCAGATCGCCGCCGGCGCGGACATCGCCCAGGGTGACGTTCAAATTCTTGATTTCGACATCCTTCGCCGACGCCGTCAGATCGCCCTCGAAGCCGACCGGCCGGCCCGCGATACCGGCCGGCGCCGAGCCCCCGAGCTGGCCCAGCAGAGACGCCAGATCGCCGCCCTCGACCTTCATCTGGCCCTTGAAGCGCGGGTTTTCCTCGAGATCGAGAACCGTGCCGGTGGCTTGAACCGTCAGTTTCGCGGCGGCCGACCCGAGCTGCAGGGAAACCGGTACGGTGCGGCCGTGAATGATCTCGCCGATGTTCACGTCGAAGCTCAGCGGAATGCCGCGAACCGTCGCCGAGCCCTTGGTTTCGAGCGGCCCCTTCAGCGACGCCGCCGCGATCCGCGTGTTCAGGCCGGTGATCCGCTCGGTCGTCCCGGTAACGGCGTCGCGATACACCAATGTGCCGTTGGCGACGGTCAAGTTGTCGAGGGCGATCGGCGGCGGCGCCGTGCCGCCGGCCTCGGCCGGGACGCCGGCCGGCGCCGGCTTGGCGCCATTCTTGGCGGAATCGGCCGGGGCGAATTCCCAATTCGCCGAGCCGTCGGGCAGCCGCTCGAGATTGACCACCGGGTCGATCAGCGTGACGGTCTCGATCTTCACCTTGCCGCCGAGCAACGGCCCCAGGGCGACCCGCACCTCGACGGATTTCAGCGTCGCCATGTTGCGTGCCGACGCGCCGTCCGGGTTGGCCAGCGCGATATCGCTGGCCACCAAGGCCGGCGCCGGCAGCACGGCAATGCGGATGTCGCCGTTGATGGTGAGTTCGCGGCCTGTCAAATCGCGCACCTGCTGCGCGATCTCGCCCTTGTAGTCGTTCCAATTGACGACGTTCGGGCCGACGACGACGGCCGCGGCAAGGAGAACGATCAATCCTGCGAGAAACCCAAATAACTTCTTCACGGCATCGGTCCTGGGGGTCGCGGCTGCATTGTTATCCGCCCTGGGGGAAACGGCTTACGTCGCCGGAGTCTAGTGCTCCGGGCAGCCTAGGACAACACCAACAGGGCCCGGAAATCGTTGACGTTGGTGAAGGTCGGGCCGGTGCGGATCAGTCCGCCGGCGGCATCGAAAAAACCGAAGGAATCGTTTTCGGCGAGGGCGCCGCCGGGGTCGGCGCCGGCGGCTTCGGCGCGGGCCAGCGTCGACGGTCCGACGCGCGCCCCGGCGTTGTCCTCGGACCCGTCGATGCCGTCGGTGTCGATGGCCAGGCCGTGAATGCCGGGCGCGCCGCCGAGGGCCAGGGCCATGGCCAGCATGTATTCCGTGTTCGGCCCGCCGCGGCCGTCGCCGCGCATGGTCACCGTCAGCTCGCCGCCCGACAGCAGAACCGCGGGCAATCGTTGCCCCCCTTCCCCGCGCCTGAGCGCCATCGCCATTTCGGCGTGCCGGGCGGCGACCTCGCGGGCCTCGCCTTCCAGCGCGTCGCCGAGGACCACCGGTTCGACGCCGGCGGCGCGGGCGGCCTCGGCGGCGGCGTCGAGGCTGGCCTGCGGGCGGGCCACCATCCGCGCTTCCGTGTTGGCGAAGATGGGATCGCCGGATTTCGGCGTCTCCTGGGCGGCGCGGGCGAGATGCGCCGCCACCGCATCGGGCAGTTCGATGCCGTGACGCTCGACGATGGCGCGGGCGTCGGCGAAGGTGGTGTCGTCGGCGACCGTCGGGCCCGAGCCGATGACGCCGGGGTCGTCGCCGGGCACGTCGGAGACCATCAGCGTCACCACCCGCGCCGGCGCCGCGGCGCGCGCCAGGTATCCGCCCTTGATGGCCGAGAGGTGCTTGCGCACGCAGTTCATCTCGGAAATCGTCGCGCCGGAGCGCAGCAACAGGCGATTGACGTCCTGCTTGTCGTCGAAGGAGATGCCGTCGGCGGGCTGGGTCAGCAGCGCCGAGGCGCCGCCGGAGATCAACGCCAGGCAGAGATCGTCCGGCCCGAGACCCCGGGCCAGCTCCAGGATGCGCGCCGCCGCCTCGCGGCCGGCGGCGTCGGGCACCGGATGGGCGGCCTCGACGATCTCGATGCGCCGGCACGGCACGCCGTAGCCGTAGCGGGTGACCACCAGCCCCTCGACGTCGCCGCCATAGGCGTCCTCCACCGCCCGGGCCATGGCCGCCGACGCCTTGCCGGCGCCGACCACAACGGTCCGGCCGGCGGGCGGCTCGGGCAGGTGCTCGGGCACCGCCTTCAGCGGATCGGCGGCGGCGATGGCGGCCCGCATCAGGGCGTCCAGGAACTGCTCGGGTTGGGTGGGGTCGAAGGCTGTCATGGGGATGGACGGTGGCGTCCGCTCAAACGCGGACGATCTTTCCGGGGTTCATGATGTTGTCGGGATCCAACGCCATCTTCACGGCCCGCATGACGCTCACCGCCTCGCCGTGCTCGGCGGTCAGGAAATCGATCTTGCCGTAGCCGACGCCGTGTTCGCCGGTGCAGGTGCCGTCCATGGCCAACGCCCGCATGACCAGGCGGTCGTTTAAGGCCTCGACGCGCGCCATCTCGTCGGGATCGTCGGGGTCGAGCAGCAGGACGAGGTGGAAGTTGCCGTCGCCGACGTGGCCGACGATGGGCGCGACGAGGCCGCTTTCGTCGATGTCCTTGCGGGTCTCCAGGATGCACTCGGCGAGGCGCGAGATCGGCACGCAGACGTCGGTGGCCAGGCCCTGGGCGCCGGGCCTGAGCGCCAATCCGGCGTAGTAGGCGTCGTGGCGCGCCTGCCAGAGCCTGTTGCGGTCCTCGGTCCGGGTGGCCCATTGGAAATCGGCGGAGCCGAAGTCACCGGCGATCCCCTCGGCCATCTCGGCCTGCTCGCGGACCC
>JAPPPF010000188.1 GCA_028817665.1 Magnetovibrio sp.
TCATGGGCGTGTCGTTGTGCGGCGTCAGCAGGTAGCCGGCGCGGTCGCGCGTCAGCAGCCACTTGCCCCGGACCTGCGGCTGCGCGCCGAAGCGCTGGTGGATCTCGGCGGCGTCGAAGTGGGGCCCGAACTTGCCCAGCACCAGCGTCGCCAGGTCGCGGGTGACCTCGGCGTTGGTCAGGTCCTTCCAGAAGGCGCCGCGGGCGTCGGCGACGCGCTCGGCGACGTCGGTCTGGAAGAAATCGATGGCGCCGCGGTGGCGTTCCGGTCCCTCGGCGCCGCGTTCGTCGCCGAAGGCGTACCCGTCGTCGTCGGGAAGCCGGGCGATCATCTCGGCGTAGAAGTCTTCGGGGAAGACGCCGTCGACGGCGAAGTGCGCGAACGGCGCCGTCTCGACGGGCGCCGCCTGGATCCGCTCGAAGGCGTGCCGCCAGGCGGCCTCGATGACCTGTGGGTCCATGCCTGGCCGCCCCCCTACCCGCCGGCCCCGGCGCGCCGGAAGATGCAGTTGCCGCCGCCCTTCTCGGCCAGCCGGTTGGAAAGCTCCGGCGGTGCGTCGAAGCCGAGCCCGGCCATCACGTCGAGGATCTCGCGGTGCGCCACGATGGTGTTGTTCAACTCGATTAGCACCGAACTGACGCCCGGGTCGGCGAGCACCGTGCGGGCGCCGGCGACGACCTTGTGCTCGAAACCGTCGACATCGATTTTGATGTGGTCGGGCACCGGCAGAACGCCGTCGGCGACGAGCTGGTCGAGGGACGTGGCGACGCTGCCCTGCCGGTACAAGGGCTCGCGCGGCTCCAGGTTCTCGTCGACCGGCTCGGCGAAGGAGTTCAGCGAGCCGCCGATCCGGGTGTCGCCGAGGTTGAGCACCGAGAACCGGGTCTCGTCGCTGATCGCGGCGGGAAAGGCGGTGACCTGGTCGTCGAGGCTGTTGAGGATGATGTTCTTGTTGAGGTAGGCGAAGTTCTGGGCCTCGGGCTCGAAGGCGAAGACCCGCATTCGGCGGTGCTTCGCCGCCCAGATGGTGTAGCCGCCGATGTTGGCGCCGATGTCGACGAGCACGCCGCCCGGCGCGAACCCGGAGATCCACCGCGCTGTCTCCGGTTCCTTGGTGAACAGCGTCTGGAACCGCATGGCCGCCATCTGCGACGGCATGTAGAAGGCGACGTCGCCGGTCTCGGCCTTGATCACGCCGATCGGCACCCGGCTCTCGATGGCGTCGTAGTCGATGGATTGGGGATCCGACATGGCGGTCCGTTCCTGTCCCGGAGACCGGTTGATGATAGACAATCGGCCGACGCGGTGAAACGGGGCATTTCCCGCGGCTTTCCCGTTCGCCGCCGATTGCCGTATGATCTCCCGGCCGCCATGGGATTGGAGCGTCGATGCGGAAACTTTGCGCCGGGCTGGGAATGCTGATGATGGCGGCCGCCGCGCCGCCGGTTTCGGCCGAATCGAACTGCGAGGGCTGCACCCACACCCAGGCCTTCGAGACCGCCCGCGTGCACGGCGGCCAGCCGCAGCGCGGCGTCATCCTGCACCTGCACGGCTGCGGGGGCCTGGAGCTCGGCGCCGGCGGCTGGCAGAAGGCCTGGCTCGACTACCTGACCGGCCAGGGCTTCACGGTGGTGACGCCGGACAGCTTCGCCGACGTCCGCCCGCCGGCCGCCTGCCCGGGCCGGGGCGCGTGGACGCCGACGTCGAAGAACCTGATCTTCTCGCACCGCATCCAGCAGACCGAGTACGCGGTCGAGCAACTGCGCAAGAAGTATCCGGGCCGGCCCCTCTACCTCTGGGGCCACGCCGAGGGCGGCCGCGCCGCGACCATGATCACCGCCGACATCGACGGCATCATCTCGACCGGCGCGGCGTGCCCGGACGAATGGCTCGACGGCATCGCCGACACGCCGTTGCTGGTGATCCAGGGCACCGACGACCCGCACCTCCAGGAGGCCAAGAACAACCCGCTCTACGGCTCGCTCGAGGGCCGCTGCCAGATGCAGATGACCGAGCCCAAGTGGGAGTGGCTGATCGTCAAGGGCATGAAGCACGCGGCGCCGCTGGCCAGCCCCGGCGTCAAGGCCCGGGTCGCGAAGTTCCTCGGCCTTCCCGGCGCGCGCTAGACCGCGGCGGCACCTCCATGACCGACCCGAACCGCCCGCCCGGCATCTTCTTCGAGGCCGTCGACACCTACGGCCTGGAAAGCCCCGAGAGCTATTGGAACACCATGGTCCGCGACGTCGCCCGGGCCCTGAGCGAGGCCGGCGCGCCCTGCGAGCCCTTCAGCCTGCAGGACCGCGAGCTCGACCACATCTCCTTCGACACGTCGGCGCTGCCGGGCTTCGCGCTCAGCTGGAACTTCAACTGCGGGCGCTGGGCCCTGCACCGGGGCGAGAAGGTCTCGATCGCGTCGTTCCTGCCGGTCAAGCAGATCGTCCTGCTCATGGACCATCCGGTGCACTGGGCCGAATCGGTCCAGCGCATGCGGGTCTCGGACGCGGAGGTCGCGCGCCCGCCGTTCCACATCGGCGCCATGGACGCCGGCCACGTCGACTACCTGGTCGAGCTCGGCCTGGCGCCGGAACGCGTGTTCCAGATGCGCCAGGCCGGCCCGCCGCCGAACCCGGACCCGCCCGACTTCGACGACCGCGAGATCGATTTCCTGTTCCACGGCACGATCAACGGGATCGAGGACTTCGAGACCTTCTGCGCGCGCAACGCCATCGCCGACGACGGCGTCAAGCTGGCCGTGCAGCGGGCCATCACCCAGATCATCGAGGAGCCCGTCGACGTCTACGCCGCGGTCCGCGACCTGGTCATCCTGCCCTACGGTCTGGCGGCGACGCCGCTCGACGCGGCCCGGCTGACCCGCGAGATCGACAGCCTGACCCGGGCCATCCGCCGGTTCGCCTTCCTGAGCGGGCTCGGCGGCCTGAAGATCCACTACATCGGCGCGGTCGACCCGGAATTCCAGGCCGCCAACCCGAACGGCGCGTATCTCGGCTCGCTCGCCTTCGACGCCATCAAGCGCCACCTGGACACGGCCAAGGTCAACCTCTCGGAAACCATCAACCTCCGCGATTCGGCGCTCATCCGCCTGTTCTACGCGGCCGCCCACGGCTGCGTCCCGGCGACCGAGATGAACCCCTACCTGGAGGCCGAGTTCGGCGACGGCCAATCGATCCTGGCCCTGACCCTCGGCGACCCGGCGGGCATCCACGACTTCCGGCGGCAGCCGTCGCCTTCCCATCCTTCGACAAGCTC
>JAPPPF010000274.1 GCA_028817665.1 Magnetovibrio sp.
CAACGACACGCCCATGAAGCTGGTCGCCGGGCTGTTCTACCTGCCGGGGCCGGGCCTCGAGAACGACGAGGGCACGACCCTGCTGAGCGGCAAGCCCGACCGCGAGGTGACGCTGGACGAGGGGCTGCGGGGGGCGCGCGCCGACTTCGACGTGGCCCGCAAGCTTCCGTTCGCCGCCAACTCGATGATGGCCTTCGCGCGGGCCGAGAACTCGTATCACTGCGTCGACGAACTGGGCGCCCAAGTGACGCAGCGCGACATCCTGATGTTCAACGTGGTCGGCGCCACCGGCCGCTACGCGCCGAGCGAGGACGAGGAGCGGGCCGCCAACCCCTGAGGCCGGGTTCTTGTCGGCCATCGGCAAAAGTGGAATACTGGCGCCGTTCCGAGGTTGGGGGAGATCACCGTTGGACGCCCAGAAGCTCCGATTGCTGTTCCTGAATTTCGGCCATTTCGCCGATCACCTGTTCATGCTGATCTTCGCCAAGGCGGCGTTCTCGGCCGGGCTCGCCTTCGGTTTGGCGAAGGACGGTGCCTACGCCGAGATGATCCCCTACGGCATCCCGTCGCTGCTCTTGTTCGGCGCCTGCGCGCCGCTCGCCGCGCACATGGCCGACAAGTGGAACCGCAACGGCATGATCGCGGTGTTCTTCATCGGCATCGGTCTGGCCTCCATCGCCACCAGCTTCGCCACCTCGCCCTTGGAGATCGGCATCGGCCTCGCCGTGCTCGGCGTGTTCGCGGCGATCTACCATCCGGTCGGCATCGCCATGGTCGTCGAGGGCGGCGGCCGCGTCGGCTGGCGCCTCGGCATCAACGGGGTCTGGGGCAACATGGGCGTCGCGGCGGCGCCGCTGATCACCGGCTTCATCCTGGCCGACTACGACTGGCGCCTGGCCTTCCAGTTGCCGGGTCTGTTCTCCATCGCCGTCGGCCTCGGCTTTGTCGGCTTCGTGCGCTCGGGCCGGGCCCGGGCGCCGGAGGCGACGGCGCGCGAGAAGGCGCACATCGGCTTCGCGCCGGGCTGGAAGCGCGCCATGGTCGCGCTGGCGCTGGTCACCAGCGCCGGCGGCTTCGTCTTCGGCGCCATGACCTTCATCATCCCGCGCATGTTCGAGGTCTCCATGCCGGCCGTCAGCACCGACGTCGCCGTCACCGGGGTCTACGCCGCCGTCGTCTACGCCGCCGCCGCGTTCAGCCAGCTGGTGGTCGGCCGGCTCATCGACAAGCGCCCGGTGCGCCCGGTGCTGATCACCGTGGCGCTGGCGCAGCCGATCCTGATCGGTGTCATGGCCTATCAGATCGACTACGCGCTGTTCATCGTGGCGCTGATGGCCATGGCCTTCGTGTTCGGCCAGATCCCGATCACCGACACGGTGCTGGCGCGCTACGTGCCCGACCAGTGGCGGGCCAAGGCGCTGTCGGTGAAGTTCCTGCTCAACCTGATGGTCGGCGCCTCGGCGCTGTTCGTCGCCCGCACCATCCTCGCCGCCGGCGGCGGGTTCGGCACGCTGATGGTGGTATTGGCCATGGCCGCCGGGCTGATCGTGTTGGCGGCGCTCTTGTTGCCCGCGCGCGACGGCACCGAGGCCGTGGCCGAGGCGGCGCCGGCGGAATAACGCTCGTGCTCAGTGCACCTGCTCGGCGGCCTCCGGCACGATCACCTGGGGATCGCCGACGATCAGGTCCAAATCCCATTCGGCCTTCTGCGCCGAGGTGATCATCATGTGACAGAGCGCGTGCATGAGCTGCTTGTTCAGCGCGAACTCGATGCCCATGCCGTTGTCGGTCTTCAGGTTGATCCGGGTCAGGTCGCCGTTCACCGGCTTGACTTGGCCGCCGACCACCAAAAGCGGCCCGGTGTTCGACGTCAGGTTGGTGTTCTCCTCGTTGTGCTTCTGGCTGAAGTCGCTGGCCTGGACCTGTTCCTGATGCTCCATGGCCATGACCGCGTCGCGGACGCTGGGCATGAGGTCGCGGTTCATCTCCGGGTCGCGCTCCATGGTCTGGATCAGCGCCCCCCACATGACCTTGATGAAGCGCCGCGTCAGCCAGAGCTGGTACTCGGTGTTCTCGCCGGTGCCGATGCGCAGGAGCATGCGGTCCTGCTCGGCCGTGTAGGTCATCGTCAGTTGGTGGAGCGGCGCGGTCATTCGGGCCCCCCTCAGGCGGCGTCCTCGGCGGTGGCCTCGGCGGCGTCGATCATGCGGGCCAGGATCTGCGGTTCCTGGGCGCCGGAGATCACCATCTTCGAGTTGAACACGAAGGTTGGCACGCCGTTGACCCCCATGCGGTGCGCCCGGGTGTTCTCGTCGTAGACGAACTCGATCCCGTCGTCGCTGTCGAGGTGGCGCGACAAATCGTCGACGTCGAGACCGGCCGCTTCGCCGATCTCCATCAGGACGTCCTTCCGGCCGACGTCACGCCCGGAGATGAAATATTCGTCGAACAGGGCCTCGACCAACTGGTCGGCCTTGTCGTCGGAGACCCCGTACTGGATGAGCCGGTGCGAGTCGACGGAGTTCGGCGTCCGGGTGATCCGGTCGAAGGCGAAATCGATGTCGACGCTCTCGCCGGCCTGGGCGATGGCGCCGTAGATGCGCCGGACCCGCGCTTCCGAGCCGAATTTGCGGACCAGGTAGGCGGTCCGGTCGATGCCGTCGGCGGGCATTTCTCGGTTCAGCAGGAACGGCCGCCAGATCAGCCGCACGTCGACGTGCGGGCGCAGCGCCAGGGCCTGTTCCATGCGCCGCTTGCCGATGAAGCACCACGGGCAGATGGTGTCGAAGATGACCTGAATGTCCATGGCGGCGAGCTTACACCAAATCGGCCGGGAGCCAAAACCTGGAGCTGAATGCATGCTTCGACAGGCTCAGCATGAGGATTTCGTTGAAATCCTGAAGGCATACACGGTGAAACTGACTCCGCCCTCATCCTGAGCTCGTCGAAGGATGGGCCGTAGAATTTCCCTCCCCCATCAAGGGGGAGGAGGAAGCGGGTTGGTGCCTGAGTTAAGCTTTCGCGCGAGAGCGGACTCAGCCGACCAGCCGGCCGAACCGCACCGCCGACTGGCCCTGGGTCTTGCGCCGGTTCGGCATGATCAGCACGCAGTTGTCGTAGGGCGTCGCCACCGCCTTGCCGCCGTCGTGGCCGAGCACCGTGCCGGCCTTCTCGATGACCTCCATGCCGGTGTAGTCGGCGGCCCATTCGAAGGCGTCGCTCTCGATGGTGTAGGGGCCGGAAACCTCGATCAACTGCTGCCG
>JAPPPF010000015.1 GCA_028817665.1 Magnetovibrio sp.
GTCCGCCCGGTCCATCGTATCGACGATGGTGAAATGGTTGAGGCCCGGCAGCTCGGTATATTCGACCGTGCTCAGGTGACCGCCCCAGGCGTCGGCGAAGTCTTTCGACTGGCGGACGAATTCCGGGAGTTCGCCGCCGCCGACGATGACGCTGAGCGGGGCGTCGTGGGCCGGGGTCAGGAATTGCGGGCTCATGCGCCGCGCGCTCTCGGCATCGAGGCGGATATCCTCGTTGGTCGGCAGATGCGGGATCGGGTCGAGGTCGTAGACGCCGCTGATGGCGGTCACGCTCTTGACCAGATCGGCCGGCAGGTCCGGTGCGAAGGCGGGCCAGTCGGTCGCCAGCCTCATGACGGCCAGATGCCCGCCCGCCGAGTGGCCGGAGCTGGGGCGCCGGGCCGGGGCGCCGCCGCGGGCCGCCGCGTTCCGGTAGAGCCAGGCGGTGGCGGCCCGGGTCTGCCGGATGATTTCCTCGACGCTGACCGCGGGGCAGAGATCGTAGTTCATCGACGCGGTCACCGCGCCCGCGGCCACCAGCGGCTCGCACGGATAACTGAACTGCGACTTGTCGAGGGCGCGCCAGTAACCGCCGTGGATGAACATGTGGACGGCGCCGCTCGGGTTTTCCGGCAGAAAGATGTCCATGGTCTGGAGCGGGCTGTCGCCGTAGGCCTCGTCGAGGCGGCACTGCGCGCGCGCCCGGAAGGCGGCGCTGCGGGCTTCCCAGTCGGCGAACATGTCCTCGCAGTCCGGCACGTGGCCGCGGTTGTCGTAAGCCACCGCAAGGGCAGCCGCATCGAAGTCTCGGTAGACCATGTCGTTCATGTTGGTGTTCTCCCGGTGTCTTTTCTTGTTCTGTCATCCCCGCGGAGGCGGGGACCCAGACCATGCTTCGGCGTCGCTGGATTCCCGCATTCGCGGGAATGACGCGTTAGACTTGACCCCTCAACGGCCGGCCGCGTAGCCCTGCATGCCGCGGGCGTTGGAGCCCGCTTTCAGGATGTCGCCGTCCTTGCCGACGGCGCAGAGCCGGCCTTCCGACCAGAGTTCGCCGACCTCGACCTTGTGGCCGCGTTCGCGGAGGCCGTCGACGGTCTCCTTCGGCGTCCGGCCCTCGACGACGAGGCGCCCGGGCTGGGCGCCGCGCGGATAGAACGAGCTGACGAAATGTTCGGAGTGGAAGGACGGTGTGTCGATCGCTTCCTGCAGGTTCCGGCCGTAGACCGCATGGCGCAGGAAGAAGATGCTCTGCCACTGGTCCTGCTGGTCGCCGCCGGGGGTCCCGAAGGCCACCGCCGGTTTGCCGTCGCGCAGCGCCATCGACGGCGAGAGAGTCGTCCGGGGGCGCTTGTCGGGCTCCAGGCTCATCGGCTGGCCTTCGTCGAGCCAGAACATCTGCGCCCGGGAATTGAGCTGGAAGCCGAGCGCCGGGATCGTCGGCGAGGACTGCAGCCAGCCGCCGGACGGCATGCAGGCCACCATGTTGCCGTCCTTGTCGACGACGTCGATATGGCAGGTGTCGCCGGATGCCGGGCCGAGCGCGCCGACCGTCGGCTCGCCCGCACCCGCGGCGGCCTTGCCGCCCTGCGGCACGCCCTGGCCGGAAGCCCGTCCGACGGCGGCGGCGTAATCGATGGTGCAGCCGTAGCCCTCGATGGTGCCGGGGCGCAGTTCCATCGAGGCGCTGTCGCCGATCAGCTTGCGGCGCTCGTCGTTGTAGGCGTCCGACAGCAGTTGATCGAGCGGGACCTCGACGAAATCGGGATCGCCGTAGAAAGCGTCCCGGTCGGCGAAGGCGAGCTTGATGGCTTCGGTCACCGTGTGGACGAATTCCGGCCCGGTCGGGTCCATTGCCGCCAGGTCGAAGCCCTTCAGCAGGGCCAAGGCCTGCAGGTGCGCCGGTCCCTGCGACCAGACGCCGGGCTTCGCCACGGTATAGCCGTTGAAGTCATATGTCGCGGGGGCATCGTAGCTGGCCCGCCAGCGCGCCATGTCCTCGCCGGTCAGCACCGCCTTGTGGCGCTCGCCGGACGCGTCGAGGACTTCGGTCTCGCGGCAGAACTTGTCGATCTCCTCGGCCACGAAACCCTGGTACCAGGCGAGCCGGATGGCGTCGATCTGGGCCACCCGGTCGCCGCCCGCGGCCTTCGCCTCGTCCAGCAGGCGCCGCCAGGTGCGCGCCAGCGGCTTGTTGGCGTAGATGCTGCCGGGTTTCGGCGGCGCACCGTCGACCAGCCATTGCGCGGCAGAGGTCGGCCATTCGTCGCGGAACAGTTCGGCCACCGTGGCCACCGTCTCCGTCCAGCGCGGCACCACCGGGACGCCGTTCTCCGCATAGCCGAGGGCGATTTCGAACACGTCCTCCACCGGCTTCGTGCCGTAATCCCGCAGCATCAGCATCCAGCCGTCGAAGGCGCCGGGGACGACGGTCGCCAGCAGACCGGTGCCGGGAATGAGGTTCAGTCCCTCGCTCTTGTAGTGGTCGATCGTGGCGCCCGCGGGGGCGGTGCCCTGACCGCAGATCACCCTTGTCTCGCCCGTCTTCGCGTCATGGATGATGCCGGGCATGTCGCCGCCCGGCCCGTTCAGGTGCGGCTCGCAGACCTGCAGCATCATGCCGCCGGCCACGGCCGCGTCGAAGGCATTGCCCCCTTGCTCCAGCATCGCCATCGCGGCGGCGGAGGTCAGCCAATGGGTCGAAGACACCATGCCGAAGGTGCCGAGTAGCTCTGGGCGGGTCGTAAACATGTGCAGCCTGCTTTTGGAATGATTTGGACGGAATTCTAATGCGTTTGACCGTTCGGTACAAACTGCGGCCCGCGTGCCCGTGCTTGACGGGCGGCCCCCGTCGGCCCATGACTCCTTCCCAGCAAATCCATTTGTCGAGAGAGGCAAAATGTCCATTCCCTTCGTGCGGGAAGTCGAGTTCGAGTACGGTCGGGTCGACCAAGTGACGCCCCTGATCCGTCGGGTCATCTGTAACAATCCGGGCGGTTTCACGTTCCATGGAACGGGGACCTATATCATCGGCAACGGCAATGTGGCGGTGATCGATCCGGGGCCCTTGGACGATGATCATATCGCGGCGTTGGAGCGCGCGGTCGAGGGCGAGACCGTGACCCATATCCTGATCACCCATACCCACCGGGACCACTCGCCGGCCGCAGCGCCTTTCAAGGCGAGCACCGGGGCGCCGACCTACGGTTACGGACCCCACGGCGGCGACCGCGGCGGGCCGAAGGTCGAAGAGG
>JAPPPF010000041.1 GCA_028817665.1 Magnetovibrio sp.
GTCCCAGCCGGCGTCGCCGAGCACCCGGTGGCGGGCCGCCGCGAGGCCCGAGACGTTGGCCATGGTGGCGCCGGTGACGAAACCGCCGCCGCTTGACGCGGGCAGGCCGAACAGCTCGATGAGCCAGTCGAGCGCGATCGTCTCGATCCGGGCGCCCAAGGCCGATGAGGCGACGGAGAAACTATTCTGGTCCCAGGCGCCGGCGAGCCAGTTGGCGGCCAGCGCGGCGGGCAGCGCGCCGCCGGTGACGTAGCCGAAGTAGCGCGGCCCGGCGCTGGCGATCGCCGCCGGGCCGGCGACCGCGTCGAGTTGGCGGACGATGTCCGCCGGTGCCTGGCCGGTCTCGGGCAGCGGCCCGCCAAGCTCGGCGAGGCGGGCCACGGCGTCGCCCGGCGGCGCGACCGGGCGTTCGGCCAGGCCGTCGAGATAGGCGGCGGCGCGCCGGGCGGTGTCGGTGAGCAAGGATTTCATGGATCGGCCTCCGCTGCGGGGAAGCGGTGATCATAGCGAGGCCCGAAGCGGGCCGGCAATCGCGCCATTGTCACGGTGACAAGTTCGCCGCCCGGATGCCCTGTGAGCGCCGTCACTGCGGCGGCGGGCTGTTCCGGCTAGGGTGGGGATGACTTCGCGGGCCAAGGTCCGGACACCGGGCCCCCACGAAACGGCAAACCATCGGAAACGATGGGACGCAAAACCACCGGCCTACGGCGATGAGCTAGGGCAGCGGCGTTACCGAAAGGAGGAGCAGCGATGTTGTACACGATCGAGAGCGCACTCAGGGATTGCTGGCACGTCTGGAGCGGCCTGTTCGCGCCCTTGCCCTACGGCGATCCCTATCTCGCCGGCGCCGCGCTGACGGCGATCATCCTGTTTCTCTGCATGCTGATCGTCAGCGGCCGGGCCCGGTCATGATGGAGGACCGCCGGGCGACGCTCGACGAGGCCCTGCGCTTCGCCGAATTCCTGATCGAGGAGCACGGCCTCGAGCGCGCCCTGCGGACCGCTCGGGAAGCCGCCGCCATGACCCATGGCGGCGGCGACCCCGATGACATGTGGCCGCGCATCGAACGGATTTTGCAATCCCGCCACGACGGCCGTTGAGGCCGGTGGCGCGGTCAACCTCCGCGGCCCCGAATGACGACCTTGAGCGCCTCCTTGCGCATCATCGCGCGGAGTGCCGCCTCCGTTTCCTCGATGGGCATTTCCGCCGACAGCAACAGCTCCGCCTTGAAATCGGGCCGCGCCAACAGCTCGAGCGCCCGGACCACCGTCTCCGGGCGGTGGTGGTAGACCCCTTTGAGGGTCAGTTCGCTGTAGTGGATCAAATGCGTGTCGAGCGGGATCGAGGTGCCCGGCGCGCAGCCGCCGAACAGGTTGATCAGGCCCCCCGGGCGCACGCACCGGATGGCGTCCTCCCAGACCTCGGGCACGCCGGTGGCGTCGACGCCGACCCAGGCCCCTTGGCCGCCGTCGGCCGCCGCCTTGACGACGTCCGCCTGGCCGCCGCCGCGTTCGATCATGACGGTCGCCTGGGCGCCCAGCGCCGTGCCGGCGTCGAGGCGGCTCTGGTTGGGATCGGCCAGGATGACGCGGTGCCCGTCGGCGGCCAGCGCCGCGACGAACAGCAGCCCGATGGGCCCGCCGCCGAAGACGATGACCTCGGCCGCGCCGCCGGCCCCGTAGCGCGGCAGTTCGCAGGCGTCCATGCCGTGCAGGACGCAGGCCAGCGGCTCGGTCAGCGCCGCCTTGCCGAAATCGAGGCCGGCCGGGATGGCGTGGGTGTTGCGCTCGACGAAGCGCGCCGGCACCCGGACGAACTCGGCGAAGGCGCCGTTCAGGTAGTGCAGGTCCTCGCACAGGTTCTCGCGGCCGCGCCGGCAGTAATCGCAGGCGTGGCAGGGCGCCGAGTTGGCGACCACCACGCCGTCGCCCTCCTTGACGCCGGTGACGCCGCCGCCGACGGCGGCGACCCGGCCGGCCATCTCGTGGCCGAACAGGGTCGGCACCTTGAGCATGCGCGGATGGCCGCCGCGCCGGAACACCTTGACGTCGGTGCCGCAGGTCGTCGCCGCCTCGACCCGGAGCAGCATCTCGCCCGGCGCCGGGCGTTCGACCGGCAGCTCGCGGATTTCGATCTCCTCGGGCCCGGTCAGCATGGCGCCGACCATGGTGTCGGGAAGCGCCATCACCCGCCCCCCGCGGCCCGGGACGGCGTGAACAGGACCTTCAGCGCCTTGCGGTCCTTGACCAGCTGCACGCCGGCGTCGAACTCGTCGAGGGGCAGGGTATGGGTGACCAGGGGCGTCGGGTCGAGGGCGCCCGACGCGACCAGGTCGAACACCGCCGCCTGCTCGGCCAGCGCGCCCGAATAGGTGCCGAGGATGCGGCGTTCGTACTTGAACAGGTCGTTGAGGTCGAAGCCGGCGCGTTCGCCGTCAGGGGCATGCGCGAACAGCACCACCGAGCCGCCCTGGCGCGCGAGCGCCAGCGCCGCCTCCAGCGGGCCGTTGCCGCCGACGGTGTCGAACACCGCGTCGGCGCCGATGCCGTCGGTCAGCTGGGCGACCGCCGTTTCGGCCGCGCCGCCGGGCGCCTGGGCGGCGTCGGCGCCGAGGCTCAGCGCCAGCTCGCAGCGCGCCGCCACCGGATCGACGACGGCGACGGCGACGTCGGGGAGCGCGGCCTTGAGGACCAGGAGGTGCAGCAGCCCCATGCTGCCGCCGCCCTGCACCACGGCGACGCCGCCGGCTTCGAGGCCCGAGCGGTGGACGCCGCGCAACACGCAGGCGGCGGGCTCCATGAACACCGCGGCCTCGTCGGCGACGGCGTCCGGGACCCGGTGCGCGGCCATCCGGGTGGCGCGCGGTTTGATCAATATGGTGTCGGCGAAACCGCCGGGCTCCATTAGGTTCTCGCGGAAGGTCTCGCACATGGTCTCGTTGCCGCGCCGGCAGAGCGTGCATTCGCCGCAGGGCACGTGGTGCGGCACGCAGACCCGGTCGCCGGCCCGGAAGGCGTCGACGCCGGCGCCCAACTCGGCGACCTCGCCGACGATCTCGTGGCCGAGCACGGTCCCGGGCGCGGCGGCGCCGGTGGTCAGCTTGAACAGATCGGTGCCGCAGAACCCGACGACGCGGAGCTTCAGCAACATCTCGCCGGCGCCGACGACCGGCACCGGCCGGCGCTCCAGCGCCGTCCGCTCGCCGCCCTGGCAGGCGACGACCATATGGTCGGTCGTGCTCATGGCTTTCCTTTAAGCCCCCTTGGCGGCAGATGCGAGACCATATTACTGGACCAGTTGGCGGGCCTGCGCGCGGACCGCCTCGGCGCGCTGGGCCTCGCCGAGGCCGTCGAGGGCGTCGCCGTAATAGAGCAACAGGCTCGGCGTCGGCACGTCCGCGGCCGCCGACGCCAGCACGGCGCGCGCCTCCTCGTGGCGGCCGGCCCGGATCAGCGCCGCCATCAGGGTCAGCAGGAAAACGTCGCGCTGCGCGTTCGATCCCCCGATCCGCCAGATCTCGTCGCGGATGGGATAGATGCGGTTGGCGGCCTGCACGTAGTCGCCGCGCTGGAACTCGATCATGCCCTGGCACAGATCGCGGCCGATGCGCTCGACGATGGCGGCGACCGAACTGTCGCTGCCCTCGATGTAGGCGTGTTGGCTCTCCAGGAACCGGCGCAGCTTCTTCTCGCCGCCGGCGGCGGCTAGGGTCATGGCCAGGTGCGCGTCGGTGAAGGCCAGCGCGTGTTCGTCGACGTGGTGCATCCAGAGATCGACGAGGCTGTCCCAGCGGGTGCCGAAGTCGACGCCCTTCAGCTCCAGCCGCCACAACACCGAGGTGCAGTCCATGAGCCGCGTCACCATGTCCTTGTCGCAATGCGAGATGTGGCGGTCGAAGATCTCCAGCACGCGCCCGAACTGGCCGTCGTCGATCAGCGGCAGGCACTGATGCCACCAGAGATGCCCCTGCAGCCAGACCGCGCCCTGCCAATCGTCGACGGTCTCGTCGAGCCAGCGGATGCCGTCCTGGCAGCGGCCCTCCATCTGCATGACGTGGGCGACGGCGTGCACGGCCCAGCAGTCGCGGGGCTCGATGGCGTAGGCGCGCCGCCCCATCTCCTCGGCGTCGCGGTAGTCGCCGGCCTCCTCGAGGCCGAAGGCGCCCATGCCGAGCAGGAAGCCGTAATAGGGCACCGATTCGTTCCAGGCCGGCAGGATGTTCATGACCGAGGTCTTCATGCGGCCGCTCTCGCCGACCAGGTAGTAGCATTCGTGCGCGCACTTCGCCGCCATCATGTCGAGGGGGTGCTCGGCGAGGATCGCGTCCCACATGGCGCCGGCCTGGCCGATCTCGCCGCCGGCGGCCATCTCGAAGGCGTCGATGTGGGTCTGCTCGCGGGCCGTCACCCGGGCGCGCCGGGCCCGCGCCGCGCGCAGTTCCAGGTTGACCCGGGGGTGCGCCGCGCTGACCCCGCCGAACAGGCGCAGGCATCCGGTTAGGCAGTATCCCATGGCGAAGTCGGGATCGACCTCGGCGGCGGCCAGCATGTGGCCGACCGGCTCGCCGGCGAAGACCATGTAGTCGTCCATGGCGCCGTTGAAGGCGTCGACGGTCTCCGGCAGCGAGGCGGTGAATTCGAGACCGAGCTTGTCGATGGCCATGTTCGTGCGTCCTTTCCGTTCTCCCAGACGATATTAACCGATCGCGCCGGGCCGCCGCTACGGCCTGGGCCAGGCGCCGGCGAAGGGTTCGGCCAGCGCCCGGGCGACGAGTTCCAGGTGGTCCTGGCCGTAGAACATGTCGCCGTCGACGAAGTAGGTGGGCGAGCCGAAGACGGAGCGCCGGATCGCCTCTTCCGTGTTGGCCTCGTAGGCGGCCTGGACCTCGGTCGACAGGGCGTGCGCGAGCAGGGCGTCCGCGTCGACGCCGGCGGCGGCGCCGAGGCGCGCCAGGGTGGCGCGGTCGGCGAGGTCGGCGTCGTCGCGCCAATGCGCCTCGAGCAGCGTGTGGGCGAGGTGGTCGATGCCGACGCCAGCCCGCAAGCCGGCGATCAGCATGCCGTTGGAAAGCGCCAGGTCGTTGTCGTGATGGGTCGGCCGCCCGGCCATGATGGCGACGCCCCGGGCCTCGGCCCAGCGCTCGATCTCGCGGCCCGAGAAATAGGCGCGCCGCGCCTCGGTCAGGGAATTGGTCGGGCCCGGCCCGGTCACCGCGACGACGCGGCGGAGGTCGATGGGCTTGTGGACGATGGGGCAGTCCGCCGCCGTCGCGATCTCGGCGAGCCGCGCCGAACCGATGTAGGCGTAGGCCGAATGGGCGGAGTAGAAGTATTCGAGCTCGGGCATGATCGGGTTCCCTCTGGCCGCGGTTCCCCGAATGGACCACGGATCGGGGCGCCGGGTAAAGCCGCGGCCGGCGCCGGCCGGCGCGCGCCGTGCCCTTGACAGCCTTGAGCGAAGCGCTATCACTGCCGGCCATTCATTGATGCTAAGCTGATATCCAGGGGTGCCATGACCACTGCATTCATTTTTCCGGGCCAGGGCTCGCAAGCCGTCGGCATGGGCAAGGAACTGGCCGACGCCTTTCCGGCGGCGCGCGAGGTCTACGAGGCCGTCGACGAGGCGCTCGGGCAGAAGCTGTCGACGCTGATGTTCGAGGGGCCCGAGGACGAACTGACGCTGACCGAGAACGCGCAGCCGGCGATCATGGCCGCCAGCCTGGCCGCCCTCCGGGTCCTCGAAGCCGAGGCCGGGATCGAGTTGGCCGGCGCGGCGAGCCATGCCGCCGGTCACTCCCTCGGCGAATACTCGGCGCACGCCGCGGCCGGCACCTTCTCGCTGGCCGACACGGCGCGTCTCCTGAAGACCCGGGGCGAGGCCATGCAGAAGGCCGTTCCGGTCGGCGAGGGGGCGATGGCGGCGCTCCTCGGGCTCGGGCCCGACGAGGCCGGGGCCATCGCCGCCGAGGCCGCCGCCGGTGCGGTCTGCGATTTCGCCAACGACAACGCCGACGGCCAGGTCGTGGTGTCGGGGTCGAAGGCGGCCGTCGAACGGGCGGTCGAGCTGGCCAAGGAGAAGGGCGCCAAGCGGGCCGTGCTTTTGCCGGTCAGCGCGCCGTTCCATTGCGCCCTGATGGCGCCGGCCGCCGACGCCATGGCCGAGGCCCTGGCCGGCGTCGCCATGAACGCGCCGGCCGTGCCGATCGTCGCCAACGTCTCGGCCCAGCCGGTCAGCGACCCGGCCGAGATCCGGCGGCTGCTGGTCGAGCAGGTCACCGGCCGGGTGCGCTGGCGCGAATGCGTGCTGGCCATGAAGGCGGCCGGCGTGACGCGGCTGGTGGAAGTCGGCCACGGCAAGGTGCTGTCGGGCATGACCCGGCGGATCGACCGCGAACTCGACGGCGCGAACGTCGGCACCCCGGACGACGTCCGGGCGTTCGTCGACGGCTGACACATTCAACAGGGGAGATGACGATGTTCGATCTGGCTGAAAAGAGGGCGCTGGTGACCGGCGCGTCCGGCGGCATCGGCGGCGCCATCGCCAAGGCGCTGCACGCGCAGGGCGCCCAGGTGGCGCTGTCGGGAACCCGGGTCGAGGCGCTCGAAGCGCTGGCCGGCGAGATCGGCGGCGGCGCCCACGTCACCCCGGCCGACCTGTCGTCCGCGGAAGGCGCGGAGAAACTGGCCAAGGACGCCGAGGCGGCGATGGGCGGCATCGACATCTTGGTCAACAACGCCGGCCTGACCCGCGACAACCTGGCCATGCGGATCAAGGACGAGGACTGGCAGACGGTGCTCGACGTCAACCTGACGTCGGCGTTCCGGCTCAGTCGCGCGGTGCTGCGTTCGATGATGAAGGCGCGCTGGGGCCGGATCATCGGCATCACCTCGATCGTCGGCGTCACCGGCAACGCCGGTCAGGCCAACTACGCGGCGTCGAAGGCCGGCATGATCGGCATGTCGAAGGCGCTGGCCCAGGAGGTCGCGAGCCGCAACGTCACCGTCAACTGCATCGCGCCGGGCTTCATCGCGACGGCGATGACCGACGCGCTCTCCGACGATCAGAAGGAAAAACTCAACGCCGGCATCCCGGCCGGCCGCATGGGGACCATCGACGATATCGCCGCGGCCTGCGTCTACCTGGCCAGCGAGGAAGCCGCCTACGTGACCGGCCAGACCCTTCACGTGAACGGCGGCATGGCGATGATTTGACGGCCCGGGCGGGGTTCGCCGCGATCCGTTTGAGGCGCCGGTTTCCCGTCTGGTCAAGGCGCGGAAAGTATGTTACCAAACCTCCGCTTCGCGCCGCTTCAGGACATCCAACGGGCTGCGAAAGGCCCGGAAATCCGGGGCGCGGAAACGAGTTCTAAATCAACGTTCAGGAATCGAGGAATACGAACATGAGTGATGTCGCCGATCGCGTGAAGAAGATCGTCATCGAGCATCTTGGGGTGGACGAGGACAAGGTGGTTGAAAACGCCAGTTTCATTGACGATCTGGGCGCGGACAGCCTGGACACGGTGGAACTCGTCATGGCCTTCGAGGAAGAATTCGGCTGTGAGATTCCCGACGATGCCGCGGAAAAGATCCTGACCATCAAGGACGCCACGGATTTCATCCAGTCCACTCAATAATTCGCAAGGACGGCGCGGCGCGCGGGACGGCCGGACCGTCCGCCGCCGTTTTTGTTTCGACGTGACGCTGGCCGTTGTGGCGGAGCACGGAATGATATGAGACGAGTTGTCGTAACCGGATTGGGCATGGTGACGTCGCTTGGCGTCGGCGTCGAGCGCAACTGGGACGGCCTGATGGCCGGCAAGTCCGGGATCACCCAGATCGACAAGTTCGATGTCGACGACCTGCCGGCGAAGATCGCCGGGCAGGTGCCCGAAGGCGATACCGCCGACGGCCTGTTCCACGCCGACGATTGGGTGTCGTCCAAGGACCGCCGGCGGATGGACGATTTCATCGTCTACGGCTTGTGCGCGGCGGCCCAGGCGATCGAGGATTCGGGCTGGGTGGCCGAGACCGACGAGCAGGCCTGGCGGACCGGCGTCCTGATCGGTTCGGGCATCGGCGGCCTGCCGGAGATCGCCGGCGGCGCGATCACCGTCAACGAGGGCCGGGCCCGCCGCCTGAGCCCGTTCTTCATTCCGGCCAGCCTGATCAACCTGATTTCCGGCCACGTTTCGATCCGCTGGGGCTTCAAGGGCCCGAACCACGCCGTGGTGACGGCGTGCTCGACCGGCGCGCACGCCATCGGCGACGCGGCGCGGCTGATCATGTGGGAGGACGCCGACGTGATGGTCGCGGGCGGCGCCGAGGCGGCCGTCTGCAAGCTGGGCGTCGCCGGGTTCTGCGCGGCGCGCGCGCTGTCGACGAATTTCAACGACACGCCCGAACTGGCGTCGCGCCCCTGGGACCGGGACCGCGACGGCTTCGTCATGGGTGACGGCGCCGGCGTCGTCGTGCTCGAGGAACTGGAACACGCGAAGAAGCGCGGCGCCAAGATCTACGGCGAGGTGGTCGGCTACGGCATGTCCGGCGACGCGCATCACATCACCGCCCCGGCGGAAGACGGCGACGGCGCGTTCCGCTGCATGTCGGCGGCGTTGAAGCGCGCCGGCATGAACCCCGAGGACATCGACTACGTCAACGCGCACGGCACCTCGACACCCTTGGGCGACGAGATCGAGCTCGGAGCCGTGAAGCGGGTGTTCGGCGATCACGCCTACAACATCTCCATGTCGTCGACGAAATCGGCCATCGGACACCTGCTCGGCGCGGCCGGCGCGGTCGAGGCCATCTACTCGTTGCTGGCCATGAAGCACGGCGCCTTGCCGCCGACGCTGAACCTGGAGAACCCGTCCGAGGGCTGCGACATCGACCTGGTCGCGAAACAGCCCAAGGAACGCCCCGTGCGCGCCGCCCTGTCGAACTCCTTCGGGTTCGGCGGCACCAACGCGTCCTTGATTTTCAGGGCCCTCGACTGAGCCCCGCGGCATGGGCCGCATCTTCTTCATTCCGGGAGTCCTGGTGCTGGCCGCGGCGGCCGCCGCCGGCGGCGCCTGGTACTGGCTGACGTCGGGGTTCGAGGCGCGCGGCCCGCTCCGCGAGGACATGGTGTTGATCGTGCCGAAGGGCGCCGGCGTCAACGCCATCGCCGACGACCTCGCCAGCGCCGGGATCATCGCCGATGCCCGGATCTTCAAGTACGGCCACCGGTTCCTGGCGGCGCCCGGCGCCATGCGGGCCGGCGAATACCGGTTCCCCGCCGCGATCAGCACCGCCGGCGCGATCAAGCTCCTGCAAAGCGGCCGTACCGTGGTCCGCAAGATCACCCTGGCGGAAGGCCTCAGCAATCATGAGATCGCCGCCGTCCTGGAACGCACGCCCGGGCTGACCGGGGCGCTCGGCGGATTCCCCGAGGAAGGCCGACTGCTGCCCGAGACCTACCACTTCTCGTTCGGCGACAGCCGCGCCGCGGTGATCGCCCGAATGGCCAAGGCGGCGACCGAGTTGATGGCCGCGCTTTGGCCGGCGCGGGCCGCCGACCTGCCCATCAAGACGCCTGCCGAGGCGCTGGTGCTGGCGTCCATCGTCGAGAAGGAGACCGGCGTCGCGGCGGAGCGGGCGCGCATCGCCGGCGTCTTTCACAACCGGCTCCGCAAGGGCATGCGGCTGCAGTCGGACCCGACGGTGATCTACGGCCTGACCCACGGCCGATCGGTGCTCGGCCGGCCGCTGACGCAATCGGACCTGAAGTCCGACACGCCCTACAACACCTACGTGATCAAGGGCCTGCCGCCGGCGCCCATCGCCAACCCGGGCCGCGCCGCCATCGAGGCGGTGCTGAAGCCGATGTCGACCAAGGATCTCTATTTCGTCGCCGATGGCACCGGCGGCCATGCCTTCGCCGAGACCCTGGCCGGGCACAAGAAGAACGTGGCGGCGTGGCGGAAGATCGAACGGGCGCGGCGCCAGCAGGCCCAGTAGCTATCCCTTGCGCGGCGAGCGCGCCAGCACCGGATCGGTGAGCGCCACCGGCAGCGCCGCCAACAGCCACACCGCCAGGCGCATCGGCCAGGGAAAGGCGATCCGGCGGCGCCCCTTGGCGAGGCCCCGCTTGATGATCTGGGCGGCCTTGCCGGCCTCCATCAGGAACGGCATCGGGAAGTCGTTGGCGTCGGTGATGCGGCTGACCACGAAACCCGGGCAGATCACCGAGACCCCAATGCCCCGATCGGCCTGTTCCACCCTGAGGGCGTCCCCGTAGGCCAGGACGGCGGCCTTGCTGGCGGCGTAGGCCGGGGCGCTGGGCAGGCCCCGGAAGCCGGCCAGCGAACTCATGATCGCGATTTGCCCGCCGCCCTGGCGCTGCATGACCGGCAGCACCGGCAGCACGGTATTCAGGACGCCGGCCAGGTTGACGGCGAAGATATCGCGGACCTGCTCCTCGTCCTCGCCGCCGATTCCGCCCGAGCCCCCGGATATGCCGGCATTGGCGACCACCAGGTCGAGGCCGCCGGCGCCGCCGATATCGCCGATCCATCCGGCCATCCGGGCGCGGTCGGTGACGTCGACCGTGTCGGCCCGGACCGTGGCGCCGGCGCCGCGGCAGCGCTCGGCGACGGCCTCCAGCCGCGCCGCGTCGCGGCCGCTCAGGAACAGCGCGACCCCGGGTTCCGCGTAGGCCAGCGCCAGCGCCTCGCCGATGCCGCTCGAGGCGCCGGTGATGACGATGCGGGTGGGAGGCGTTGAAGGGTTGGGCATGACTCCGCGGTCCAATGGTTCGTCCGCTCAGCCTAACACCGCCGCCGCCATCCCGTCACTCGGGCTTGCCGCTTGTTGCCCCACCGGCGGACCGGTATAAATCTGGCATTCGTGAAGGTTCTGGAGGCTCCGTGGCGCTCAACTCGATGACCGGATTTGCCTGTGCCGAAGGCGGCAACGACGCCTGCACCTGGGTTTGGGAATTGAAGAGCGTCAACGCCAAGGGCCTCGACGCCCGGCTACGCCTACCGCACGGCTTCGAGCGGATCGAGGCGGAGGCGCGCGGCCGGATCCAGAAATCGTGCAAGCGCGGCAATATTTCGGCCTCGCTCAACGTCAACTGGACCCGCGCCGCCGGAACCTACCGGGTCAACCGCGACGCGCTGGACGGCATCCTCGAGCTGTTGCCCGAGCTGCGCGCCCACGCGCCCGACGCGGCGCAACCGACGCTGGATGGCCTGCTCGGCCTGAAGGGCGTGATCGAGACCGTCGATGAACCGCTGGACGACGACGCGCAGGCGGCGTTGGAGGCGGCCGTGTTGGCCGATCTCGACCGCGCCGTCGAAGATCTCGGTACGATGCGGCGGAGCGAGGGCGCCCAGTTGGCGGCGGTCCTGGGTCAGCAACTGGCGCGGATCGGCGAGCTTTGCGGACAGGTCGGTGAACTGGCGGCGCTGCGCCCGGATGCCATCAAGGCGCGTCTGGTCGAGCAGGTGCGGGAACTGGCCGAGGCCGTGCCGGCGGTTTCCGAGGACCGGCTCGCCCAGGAGGCCGCCATGCTGATGCTGAAGGCGGACGTGCGCGAGGAACTCGACCGCCTGGACGCGCATGGCGCGGCGGCGCGAGACCTCCTGGCCGCCGACGGTGCCGTCGGCCGCAAGCTGGATTTCCTCTGCCAGGAATTCAATCGCGAAGCCAACACGCTCTGTTCGAAATCGTCGGACGTCGCCTTGACGCAGATCGGATTAGAACTGAAAACGGTCATCGACCAAATGCGGGAGCAGGTGCAGAACATTGAATGACGATACGGGAAATCAGCCCCTGACCATCCAGCGGCGCGGCCTGATGTTGGTGCTGTCGTCGCCGTCGGGCGCCGGCAAGTCGACCATATCCAGGGCCCTGTTGGCGCGTCACGACGACCTGACCATGTCGGTCTCTGCGACGACGCGGCCGATGCGGCCGGGCGAGGTCGAGGGCAAGGACTATCACTTCATCGACCAAGGGAAATTCGACGCCATGGTCGCCGGCGGCGAGTTCCTCGAGCACGCGACGGTCTTCGACAATTCCTACGGCACGCCGCGCCAGCCGGTGATGGAGGCCCTCGGCGCCGGCCAGGACGTGCTGTTCGACGTCGATTGGCAGGGCACCCAGCAGATCCGCGAGAACGCGCTCGAGGACCTGGTCAGCATCTTCATCCTGCCGCCCTCCGTCGAGGAGCTCGAGCGGCGGCTCAGGACCCGCGCCCAGGACACCGAGGAGGTGGTTCAGCGGCGCATGGCCAAGGCGACGTCGGAGATGAGCCATTGGGCCGAGTACGACTACATCATCATCAACGAAGACGTCGACCACAGCGTCGCCCAGGCCGACGCCATCCTCGCCGCCGAACGCCTGAAGCGCCGGCGTCAGGTCGGCCTGATCGAATTCGCCCGCGACCTGGGGGTCGGCCGGTAGGCGGGCCCCGGCGCGCCGCCGTTAACCTGAATTCACTCGGCCGGCCGGGCGCGGGCCGGAAACTTGTTTCACATCATTCGATTTTCCGCACAATGACATATGATGGAATATGACGACATTGGGGGATGTCATGAATAGGGTGATCAAGGTTACGGTGAAGTCCTGGCGCCGGCGCAAGGCTTGGCTCGCGGTCCTGTCGGCGGCGATGTTCTATCCGGCGGTTTCGGAGGCCGCCGAAGCCTGGTATCCGCTTTCCGTCGACGTCTGGAAGCCGGCCTTCAATACCGAACTGAAGCGCGAGACCGACACCTACGTGGCCTTGGAGAAGGCGCGGAAGAAATGGCGGATATGCACGTCGATCCCGCACCTCAAGGATCCGTACTGGGCGGCGGTGAATTTCGGCCTGATCGACGAGGCGAAACGCCTCGGCGTCGGCCTGCGCCTGTTCGAGGCGGGCGGCTATGGCAAGCTGGACGTGCAGCGCAAGCAAATCGTCGAATGCATGGACAGCGGCGCCGACGCGCTGATCGTCAGCGCCATCAGCGCTGACGGGTTGAACGACCTGGTCGAGCGTTACCACGACGCCGGCAAGGTGGTCATCGACATGATCAACGGCATGTCGTCGACCAAGATCACGGCGCGCTGCGGCGTCGATTTCTGGGACACCGGGTTCATGACGGCGACCTACATCCGCAAGCTCGAGGCCGGCGGTTCGAAGCCGGCGCGCGCCGCCCGGTTCCCGGGGCCCGACGGCGCCGTCTGGGTCAACCAGGCCGACAAGGGGTTCCGCGAGGGGATCAAGGGCGGCACCATCGAGATCGCGGTCTCGGCGCGCGGCGACACCGGGCGCGCGACCCAGGGCAAGCTCGTCGAGGCGGCGCTGGCCGAGCACAAGGACCTCGCCTATATCGTCGGCACCACGGTGACCGCGAACGCCGCCGTCGAGGCCCTTAGGCGGAAGGGCCTGAGCAAGAAGATCAAGGTCCTGTCGTTCTACTACGGCCCCGGCGTCCACCGCGCCATCCGGCGCGGCAGCGTCGTCGCCGCGCCGACCGATCTGCAGTCCCTGCAGGCCCGCATGTCCGTCGACCTGGCGGTGCGCGCCCTGGAAGGCCGTTCCTACTTCAAGCACGTCGGACCCAAGGTCGTGGTCATCGATCGCGAGGCGATCGGCAAGTTCGACGCCTCAACCTCGCTGCCGCCACGCGGCTTCCGGCCGATCTTCAGCGTTAACGATTGGTAGGTGTCGATGTGGCCGGTCTCGCCGATGAGAACGCGATAGGGAGCGCATGGTAGGCGTACGCGGCCTTGTCGTCTTGCTGGTCGCCGTGCTCGGTTTTGCGGCCACGTTCTTCGTCAGTCAGACGCTCAAAACGGAGGCGCGTCAGGGCTGGCAGCTCGAGGCGACGAAAACCGCGGAATCACTGAGCAACAACCTCCTCGGCTGGCTGGAGGAGAGCTACGCGCCGATTTCCGGTCTCGCGGCGCTGGCGGAGAACTCCGATGTCCTGAGCGAATCCGAGTTCCTCAATGCCTTCGATAATCTGGAGGCGCGGGCGACCGCGTTCTTCCTCGAAGCAGCGGCCATCGTCGAGGCCATTCCGGACACCGAGATCGGGAGCTGGCAGATCAAGTATTCGACCGATCCCGGCGGCCTCCTGTCCAACGGGACGCCCTTGGCCGAAACACCCGGAATCCACGACGCCGTCCGCGCCGCGAAGGCGCGGACCGGGGAAATCATCCTGAACCGCCCGGTGGCGCACGCCGATGGCACGACGGTCTCGCCGATCGCCTTGAGCACCTTCACCCACGCCGGCGAGGTCGTGATCATCGGCCTCGTCGATTACCGGGCGCTGATCCGCGGGCGCAAGGACCTGCGGCTGCCGGGGGGCGCCGACGTGCGCATCACGGGACGGTGTCCAGTCGCGGGCGGCCCCGGGCCGGAACGCCAAGTCGTGGACTCGGGCGTCGCCGCGCCGCTGTTTTCGGTGCCGACGCGCACCGTGACGGCGGGCGCCGAGTTGATCATCTCCTGGGATTTCGACGCCGGTTTCTCGGGCGGACCGCCCACGGACCTGAGCACCCTGGCGCTGATCTCCGGTCTCGCCGGGACCGCGTTCGTCACCTTGCTGCTGTTCTTTCTCATGCATCAGAACCAGACCGTGACGCTGCGGGTCGAGGCCGCGACCCGCGAGGTCCGCGCCAACGAAGCCCGGTTCCGCGGCATCTTCGAGACCGGCGCCGCCGGCATGGCGCTGCTCGACATGCAAGGCACCTACGTCCAGGCCAACCAGCGGTTCTGCGAGATCACCGGCTATAGCGAGGCCGAGCTGAAGACCATGACCTGGCGGGACCTCACGCACCCCGACGACATCGCCGCCGTGGAGGCGGCGGACCAGCGGGTCGAGACCGGTGAGATCGCCGATTTCTTCATGGAGCGCCGGATGATCCGCAAGGACGGTTCCGTGATCTTCACCAATCTGTCCTCGGCGCAGCTTCGCGGCGAGGACGGCGCGTCGAGCAACATCTTCAGCTTCGTCCAGGACATCACCACCCTCAAGGAAGCCGAGCGCGCGGTCCGCGAAAACGAGAAGAACCTCCGCGAGCTGCTCGATTCCGGGCCCATCGGTATCGGCGTCGTCGACCAGGAGACCGACGAGCGGCTGTTCGTCAATCAGCACCTGGCGGAAATGATGGGTGCCGGGTCGGCCGAGGAACTGACCTCGGCGAACCTCGCCGAGAGCTACGTCAACGCCGAGGACGTCGCCAAGATCCGGGAGGTCATCGCCGCCGGCGGCACGGTGCGCAACATGGAGGTCGAGCGCCGCCGGCGCGACGGCTCGACGTTCTGGGCGCTGCAAAGCTCGCAGAAGCTCGGCAGTTTCCAGGGCCGCGACGCGCGGGTCGTGTGGATGGTCGACGTCAGCGAGCTGAAGCGCGCCCAGGCCGAGCTGAGCCACCAGAAGGCGATCATCGATACCGCCCTGGACAACATGTCCCAGGGAATCACCATGTTCGACGGGAACCTCAACCTCGTCGCGCTCAACGACCGCTTCATCGAGCTCCTGGACCTTCCCGAGGAGTTGGGCGAGGTCGGCACGCCCCTGGCGACGTTCTTTCGGTACAACGCGGAGCAGGGCGAGTATGGCGCCGGCGATATCGACGCGTTGGTGGAAGAGCGCATGGAGCTCGCGCGGAAGTTCGAGGCGCACCAGTTCCAACGCGTCCTTTCGAACGGCCGGATCATCGAGGTCAAGGGCCAGCCCGTCGAAGCGGGCGGGTTCGTCAGCACCTACGCGGACATCACCGAGACCGTCGAGGCGCAGCGCGGCGCGAAGCTGCTCAGCGAGGCCCTCGACACCTTCTCCGACATGGTCATCCTCTACGACAAGGACGAGAAGGTGATCTTCACCAACGACCGCTATCACGAGATCTACCCGAATTCGCCGCCGAAGGACGAGATCACCAACTACACCATGGAAGACCTGATGCGGCGCTCGCTCGACGCCGGGTTGATCGACAACCCGCTGGCCAAGTCGGATCCGGAGGCCTGGCTCGCGCAGGCCCTGGCGAACCGCCGAAGCGAGGACGGCGGGTCCGGCGAGACCACGCACCAGAACGGCCGCACCTATTTCTTCCGCTACGGCTGGACCACGGAAGGCGGCATGATCCTGGTGCAGTTCGACATCACCGAGCGCAAGGAGGCCGAGGAGAAGCTGCGCCAGCTCTCCGAGGAGATCGCCGCCAAGGAAGCGCAGCTCCGGATGGCCCTCGACACCATGCCCGGCGCCATGTGGCTGGTCGACGAGGACATGAAGCTGGTGTTCGCCAACGATCAGTACGTCGAATTCTACGGCGACCCGGAAGGCGTGGTGAAGCCAGGGGCCTCCATGCCCGACATCATTCGGCGCGAGGCGGAGTCCGACCTCCTCGGCCGCGACGGCGACGCCGAGGCGCGCGTCGAGGAGCGGATCGTGTCCTATCAGAGCTCGGAACCGTCGTAGTTAGAAGACCGCACGCGCGACGGCCGTGACATCCAGCTCCTGCG
>JAPPPF010000242.1 GCA_028817665.1 Magnetovibrio sp.
CGTAATGGCCGCCGGTGAAACCGAACTCACGGGCGAGCGCGACGGCGTCGTCGGCGAGGCTCTCGATGGAGATTGGTGCGTCGCCGGCGTCGCTGGCGCCGTGGCCGCGCTTGTCGAAGCGCAACACCCGGTAGTCGGGCGTCAGCGCCGCCACCAGGGCTTCCCACATGTTCAGGTTGGTGGCCAGGGAATTGCCGAGAACCACGCCCGGCGCCCCGTCCGGCCCGTCGATGCGGGTGTTCAGATGCGTTCCGTTGATCTCGATCCGTGCGTCGGTCATGTCGCCCTCCCTGGCCGCTTCGGTCGCGTCCGAGTCCTATATCGGTTTCAGGTGTGAGGGGCAAACGCCGGCAGCCGGGCGCGCCCGCGCCTATACCGGCCGGTCGCCGGCCGCCGTGGTCCGATGCAGGAAGCGCGGCATGGTGTCGTCGTAGTCGCGGACCGCGTAGTGCATGGCCGCGCGGTTGTCCCACATGAGCACGTCGCCGGCCCGCCAGTTGTGGCGGAAGATGTTCTCGTGGCGGGTGGCGCGGGCGTAGAGGTAGTCGAGCAGCGGCGCGCTCTCCTCCGTGCTCATGCCGTCGAAGCGCCGGGTGAAGTAGGGATTGACGAACAGCGCCTTGCGGCCCGTCTCGGGGTGCGTGCGGACCACCGGATGGACGATCCCCGGCGGCACCTCGGTGGCCTGGACGCGCGACGGCACCTCGTTGACCAGGATCTCGGCGTCGTGGACGGCGCCGAGGCCGTCGAGGATGGCGCGGAGCGTGTCGGAAAGCTCCTCGTAGGCCGTGTACATGTTGCAGAACATGGTGTCGGCGCGGCCCTCGGTGACCTCGATGGCGTGCAGCATGGAGAGCGCCGGCGGCCGCTCGGCGAAGGAGATGTCGGAATGCCAGAAGTCGTTGCGGGGCCCGAGCTTGCCGGGCCGGTTCTCCAGCACCATCACCGCCGGGTGGTCGTCGAGGCCGCGCCGGGATCCCAGCGGGTGCGGCTCCAGGGCGCCGAAGCGCTCGGTGAAGGCGACGTGGCTGGCCGGCGGCAGGTCCTGGCCGCGGAAGAAGATCACCAGGTGATCGAGGAAGGCCTGGCGGACCTCGGCGAAGGTCGCGTCGTCCAAGGGCTTGGAGAGATCGACGCCGGTGATCTCGGCGCCGAGCGTGCCGGACGCCGGCTTCACACCGATCAGTTGCGGTTCGGTCTTGGTGGCGGTGTTGGCGGTCATCTCGTTCCCTCCCCTGTTCGCCGGCTCAGTAGGGCCGGTCGCCGCTCAGCGTGGTCCGGTGCAGGAGCCGGCGCTGCGGCAAGGCGTAGTCGCAGATCGCCAGGTGCTGGGTCGGCACGTTGTCCCACATGACCACGTCGCCCTCGCGCCACTTATGACGGTAGACGAATTCCGGCCGAATGCAATGGGCCCAGAGTTCCTCCAGGATCGCCTGGCTCTCGTCGGCGGGCAGCCCCAGGATGTGGGTGGTGTGGCCGATGTTGACGAAGATGCTCTTCCGCCCGGTGACCGGATGGGTGCGGATGACGGGGTGCACGACCTCCGGCGTCTTCTTTATCTGTTCGTCGGTCATCGCCGCGTCGGCGTCGCCGTCGTCGACCAGCTTCTGGAAGCGCTTGCCCAGGTCGAAGGCCGCCTCGAGGCCGTCGAGGCGGGCCTTGAGGCCGTCGTCCAGCGCCTCGTAGGCGGCGCCGGCGTGGGCCCAGAGCGTGTTGCCGAGCGTCTCGCCCCCCTCTTCCGGGATCTCGATGGCGTAGAGGACCGAGCCGCGGCTCGGTTCGGCCAGATAAGAGAGATCCGAATGCCAGTAGCGCCCGGCGTCGTAGATGCCGATGGGCTCGCCGTTCTCCTGGATGTTGGAGACCACCAGGATCTCCGGGTGATCGGCGTGCAGGTACTGGTCGAGGACGTGGATCTCGAGCGCCCCGAAACCGCGGCTGAACCGGACCAGGTCGGCGGGCTCCAGCGTCTGGCCGCGGAACACCAGCACGGCGTGCGCGTTCCAGGCGTCCTCGAGAACCTTCTGGTCGGCGGCGGCGACGGGCCGGGCTAGGTCGATGCCGGAGACCTCGGCGCCGATGGGGCCGTCGAAGGGCGAGATGTCGAGTGCCATGGCGAACCTCCCGGAAAAGCGGCGGGGATAAATTGACCCCGATCAAGTGATAGGTCCAATACCGAATTTGTTGATTACTGATATGTTTTTCGTATCAAATGGAATTCTAACCGCCGACGCCATTTTTGGAACGGAGTCCGCCATGCCCGACGTCCGCCAACTCGAGCGCTTCGTCGCCGTCGCCGAGGAGCGCAACTTCCGCCGCGCCGCCGCCCGGCTGCACGTCTCGCAGCCGCCGCTGAGCGATTCGATCCGCCAGCTCGAGCGCGAGATCGGCGCGCCGCTGCTCATCCGCGACCGCCGCCGGGTCGAGCTGACCAAGGCCGGCGAGGTGTTCCTGGACCGCGCCGAGCTGATCCTGGCGCAGCTGGACGAGGCCGTGCAATTGGCGCAGGCCGTGGCCGAGGGACTGAGCGGCCAGATCGCCGTCGGCTTCTTCCCGACCGCCACCTACGAGCTGCTGCCGCTGATCCTGAAGCGCTACCGGGCGAAGTTCCCCGATGTCCGGGTGCGCCTGGTCGAGCTGACCACGCCGGAGCAGCCCGCGGCGCTGGAGCAGAAGCGCATCGACGTCGGGCTGTTCATGGCGCCGACCGTCGGGCGCGCCGGCATCGCCCACGAGAGCATCCACCGCGAGCCCTTGCTGGTGGCGCTCCCGGACGGCCACGCCCTGGCCGGACGCAAGCGCGTCGATCTCGGCCAGCTCAGGGCCGAGCCCTTCATCTTCATTCCGCCGCGCTGGGGGACGGGTTATCAGGCACGGGTCTCGAAGGCCTGCCTCGACGCCGGCTTCACGCCCAACATCATCGAGGAGGTCGAGCACCTGCACACCATGGTCGGCCTGGTCGGCGCCGGTATGGGCGTCGCCCTGATCGCGCGCTCGGTCAGCCGTTTCAGGCCGCCGGGCGTGGTCTTCCGCGAGCTCAAGGACCCGTCGGAGCTCCTCTACGTGGAGTTCGGCCTGGCCTGGCGCGAGGATGCGCCGTCGGCCGCCGTCGAGGCCTTCCGCGAGACCGCGCGGGCCGTCGCGGCGGCGGCCTGAGCCCCGCTCACCACTCGATCTCGCCGCCGTCGTAGCGCTGGAAGGTGCCGGACGTCTCGGGCGTCCGGCCGTCGATGA
>JAPPPF010000235.1 GCA_028817665.1 Magnetovibrio sp.
ACTTTCCGCTGTAATATCATATATAGGTGTAAAATATTTTTATATATTTAAATTGTTCTATTTAATTTTTGGTTTGTTTTTTTAATATGGTTACTATCCAATTTATTAATTTAGCAAATAGCCCAATATCTTTTTTTGATTGATCTGTTAATAAATTGGTAAACTGCAATTGTAAATTCTCAAGATGATCTTCTTTTTTACTTAAATTGCTTTTAGTTTCATCTAATAGAGCTGTTTTCTCCTTTAATTGATCTTTAGTTTGAGAAAGCTGTAGCTCTAATAATTCTATTTTATGATTGTATTCCATCTCTAATAATTTGATAGATAAGTCTGATTCACTATCATTAGGTTGGTTGTCGGTATGCGTATCCTTTAATGGTTTGGTGGTCGTCAGTTGGTGAACATCCTGATTGACTGGATCGTATACCCTGAATAATTCAGACGTGTCAATTTTATATACTTTATTTTGATCTTTTTTGGCTGATAGACGACCATTATTAACGGCTTTCTGAATTGTCTGTTTTGATTTACCAACTAGCTTACTAGCCTCTAATAGTGTTATTTCTGCCATATACGCACCACCTACCGTATAAAAATCCATTCAATGATTATGTTAGATAAGTATACGGTATACAGTAGGAATATACGACTAAAAAACGTGTCTAATTTTACTTGAACAAGGTAATCACTCGCAAAAAAAATATTTCACGAGCGTACAGAGCAGTTATTTCACTAATTGAATAATATTATTGGGCGTCGATGATTATTATTGTTAGTTTTCCATCCATTGCCTGAGCGAATTGTCACCCCCTCAGATTCCAATTTGTATAATATTGGCTTGATGTACTTTGAAGTTACTGAGGTCTTACTCTCTAATTGTCGGTATGATGGTTTTAACTTACCTTGCATTACTTTGTTTTTAACCAATGTGTACTGCTTAATAAATCTCTTATCGTCGTTTATATCGTTGTCTACATTGTCAATATTATCGCCACTAATAGATTCTTGAGATACGCTGTCACGACTGCGGTTGTCGCCTATTTTGCCAACGTTATTTTTTGATGATATTTTTGATTTAATTCGTTCAATTAATGATTGTTTTTTCGTTGCTTGTACTGTCGTTGGGGGCGTCGATTCAATACCCATCAAATACAATATTATGAACGGTGTAAAAATGATTGAAGCACTAAAAATAAACCTAACAAGCGTCATGTATTGCTCAGGTGATTCTCTTAATATCGGTGTACGATAAAACACTGCATATTCAGGTGCTACATTTTGAGACTGCAATTCTATTAATTGAGTACGCTTTGATTCTAGTTTTGTAGTAGCTTGGTCAATTTCTAATTGATAACGTGCTTTATTTGCATGGTAACGAGTGCTTTGTTTCTCTTTGATGCTTTGATCGATCTGTTGTTGGTAACGCTGTATATCGTCTTGTATGGCTTGTATTTGCTGAGTAGTATTATTAGATATCTTTTTATGATCTGTTGCACACTGGTAGCTCCACGCTGTAAATAATGACAACGATATAAGAACCGCTAACCAAGAGCCACCAATTAGCTTACTAAGATATTTCTTTGCATGTAATCCAATATAGCCACCAATAAAAAGTGCTCCAACGTCTAAACAAGCATATCCAATCGGTAATAGTGTTTGAGATATAGCGTCATCACCTGCAAGCATTGAGCCGAACTGATAATTAAAGACTGTTGATATCGATGTAAGTGTTATGGCTGAGATTGAACCTAGTAATACTCTAGTGTTTAAGAATTGCTTATTTATAAAAAATCCAAGACGTGACAATACGCCATGTTGTACAATATTAGTATCCATGATAATTAGTCCGTTTAATTGTTGTGGTTAGCCTTGCTTGAGTGTTGGTAGCACTTGAGTAGGGCGTTTAATTCATTAGTTATTATACATACATAAAAAAATGATAACCTGAGATACGTCTCGATTCTTTGTGAGTATCATACTCTACAGTTAAATCACTTTTAGAATTTATTTCATCCACCCCCTTTTTAATAACTTTGTTTATATTTGATCTTGTATATGATTCAGGTATGCCTAGTGTTTTTTGAAGCTCTTCAATATGAAGTTTTTTGTGCCCATCGCCATTGCTAATCCAAGATAATAGCAATTCATATAAACGCCATGTATAGGATGATTCAAAGTTACAAGTTTCTTTTAATTGATATGATGTAAATCGTTGCTTCAAACCTTGCAAGTAGGGTAATAAATCTATATTTAAAAAGAATCTAACACCGTCGGCTAAGTTGTCAAAATGGGAAGTTATTAATCTTGCGTGATTACCTTTTGAGAAACCCTCAAGATTCTTAATATCCTTATCATATAAGCCTTGAAGACCTGTGAGCATTGCTCGTTTTGCATTTTTTAAACTAGCGAATTGATAAGTTACCTGAAAAGAATCAAACGATATATAAATACCATGATCTGAGTTATAGCTCTCATTTGTAGAGTTTATTTTTGAAATGATCGAAGCCATTATTTGCTTTTCATTCAGTGTATAAGTGTAGTACGCCCTAGCTAATGAGTTATCAGTGGTTACTTTATTATTTTTTAAACTATGAACCTCTTTAATAGATATCCCGTTCTCTACGTCTTCGGCTCTTTTTCTGAGCATTAACATCCTGTTATCAACCATAGTGACCTCTTTTTATAAGATATAAAGACAATATAGTATCAAGGAAGTTAAAAAGCAACTTCCTTTTTAATATGCATTTCGTAGCACAAAATATTCGTACTGGCTCACAAAATATTTGTTCGGCTCACAAAATATTTCTAAGGGTATTAAACCTATTGTGTACCAACACTTTCAAACCCTTAGAAACAAGTATAAGAAACAAGTATAAGAAACAAGTATTAAAGAAAGACGCTAAAGCATCCTTTTTTTATAAAAATTTATGATTATTTAATGGATTTTTAACTAGCGCTATTTATTGAGTTTTGAATATACCAACATCCTATTAAGGTTATGACACTAAGTGCTTCATCAACAGAATGAAAGCTATAACATGTAAGTTTTTATGTAAGAAAAAAAACCTACTTATTTTTCGATTATAGGGTGTGTTTATAATATTAATGGTGATGTAAACAAAAATATAAAACGTTTGATATACGGAGAATTAAACCTGCTCACGTTGATTTTCTAATAAAAGGTACAA
>JAPPPF010000256.1 GCA_028817665.1 Magnetovibrio sp.
CGCTGACCCGGTACGTCTTGCACTTGCCGTCGCCGACGGTAATGACCCGGAACGGGCGCAGGTCGTCTGCGTGCAGGATGACCAGCGAGTGCGGCAGGAAGTTGCCGACCATCACCCACTTGCCGTCGGACGAGACGGCGATGTTGCGCGTGTTGACGCCGGCCCGGACCTCGGCCACCGGCTTCAGGGACCAGAGGTCGTACTTCGACACCCAGCCGTCGCGCGACCCCAGGTAGAGGATGGCGCCATCAGGCGCCGGCTCCGAGGCGTAGGCCGGCGGGACAGCGGCGATCAACCCGAAGACGATCAGGTCGGCGGCGAAGTTTTTAAGCGGCCGCATGACGGCGCTTCCTGTAGGGCGTCACCCGGACGCGCTCGCCGCCCGGCGTGGCCAGGCCGATCTCGGTGTCGGTGAGGTAGCACGCCGGGTCCTCGGCCCAGGGATCGCCGGTGATCTGCTGGGCCCGGACCCGGGTGTTGCCGCCGCAGACGTCGAAGTAGGCGCAGCCGCCGCAGCGCCCGGAGATCGTCCTGGGGCTCTGTTTGAGGCCGGCCATGAGCGGGTCCGAGACGTCCTCCCAGATCTCCGAGAACGGGCGTTCCTTGACGTTGCCGAGGGTGTGGTGCCACCAGAACGTGTCCGGGTGCACCTGGCCCAGGTTGTCGATGTTGGCGATGTTGACGCCGGACGAGTTGCCGCCCCATTGGGCCAGCTTCGCCCGCAGGTGATCGAAGCGCTCGGGGAACTTGCGCTGCACCCAGTGCAGCAGGTAGACGGCGTCGGCGTCGTTGTTGCCGGTGACGAACTCCTTCTCGTTGCCTTCCTGGAGGAGCCGCCAGCAGGTCTCGAACATCTGGTCCATGGCGCGGCGCGTCGTCGCCAGGCGCGCGTCGTCGGCCCGGTTGGTGTTGCCGCGCCCGGCGTAGTTCAGGTGCGAGAGGTAGAACTTGTCGATGTCCTCTTCCTCGCAAAGCGCCAGGAGGTCCGGGAGCTCCTCGGCGTTGTCCATGGTGAGCGTGAAGCGGAGCCCGATCTTGATGCCGTTCCGGCGGCAGAGCCTGGCCGCGTGCACGGCCCGGTAGAGAGGCCTATTTCGCCGGTATTCCGGGCGGTTGAACGTCGTCCGCGGGCGCCGGGTCGGCGGCCTTCGATCGCTCCATCAGCTTCTTCATCTGCTCGCCCAGGTCGTCGCGCCGGTGGTCCGGCGCGGTCGCCCAGATGAACAGCCAGACGATCAGGGTGAGGCTGAAGAAGGCGAGGATGGCTTGGCGCGCGCGGGGCACGATGTGCGCCTCGAACCAGCGCCGGGCCGGCGCGTCGGGCGTCCAATGACGGCGCCGCCACATCACCACCATCACGGATAGCGCGATGAACAGCGCCAGCAGTTTCAACTCGGGCGTCAACGCCGTGTTCACGGGGGCTCCTAGGGTCTGGTCATCGCTCGCCATACCTTATATGAAGTTCCGCCAGGGGCGAAAGCGGGGCTTCGAAAGCACAGTTCACGAAGGGGTTAGCCATGGATGAACGCCCAAAGGAAACTTACGACTTGGTCATCGAGGTTGTCGCGACCTACGGTCTCGACGTGATCGGCGCCATCGTCATTCTGATCGTCGGCTTCTGGTTCGCCGGACGGGCCCGCAATTGGACGACCAAGGCGCTGAACAAGGTCGAGCGCATCGACGCCATGCTCACCGGGTTCCTGTCGAACACGGTGAAATACGTCGTCATCGTCGTCACGGTCCTCGCCGTGCTCGACCGCTTCGGGGTCGAGACCACCAGTTTCGTCGCCATCCTGGGCGCCACCGGCCTGGCCATCGGCCTCGCCCTGCAAGGTACGTTGTCGAACGTCGCCGCCGGCGTCATGCTGCTGTTCTTCCGGCCCTTCAAGGTCGGCGATTTCATCGAGAACGGCGGCCAGACGGGCACCGTGAAGACCGTGTCCCTGTTCGTCACCCACATCAACACGCCGGACAACGTCGAGATCATCATCCCCAACAACGCGCTCTGGGGCTCGGCGATAAAGAACTTCAGCTACAACACGACGCGCCGCGTCGATTTCGTCTTCGGCATCGGCTACGACGACGACATCGACAAGGCCATGGCCCTGATCGAGGAGATCGTCGGCGCCGACGAACGCGTCCACAAGACGCCCGAGCCGGTCATCGTGGTCGGTGAGTTGGGCGCCAGTTCCGTCGATCTGATCGTCCGGGTCTGGTGCGCGGCCGGCGACTACTGGGCGCTCAAGTGGGACACCCTGAAGGGGGTCAAGCAGCGCTTCGACGCCGAGGGCATCTCGATCCCCTACCCGCAGACGGACGTCCACCTCTACAAGACCGACGCCGCGGAGTAGCTCTCCCGGCCTAGTCGCCGGCCAGGTGCAGGACGACGCGCCGGCGGTGCGGCCGGGCGCGGTGCTCGAACAGATAGATCCCCTGCCAGGTGCCGAGCGCCGGGCGGCCTACGCTGACCGGAATGTTCAAAGAGACGTCGGTGAGCGCCGAGCGGATGTGGGCCGGCATGTCGTCCGGGCCCTCGGCCGTGTGGCGGTAGAGCGACGGGTCCTCGCGGACCAGTTTCTTGAAGAAGCTCTCGAGGTCGCGGCAGACGTCCGGGTCGGCGTTCTCCTGGATCGTCAGCGACGCCGAGGTGTGGCGGCAGAACACCGTCAGCAGGCCGCTCGTCATGCCCTGCCGGCCGACCCATTCGGCGACCGGACGGGTGATCTCGACCAGTCCCTGACCGGACGTCTCGACGGTGATTTCCGATTGCGCGTGCGGCATGCGGGCTCGAGGGCTGTGGGACCAAGCGTCGGTGCTTGGCGCAGCCTAGCCCCTGCGGCCCTCGCGGGGCAACTTCGGCGGTTTCTCCGGCTTTTCCGGCCCCCAGACCCGGCTGTAGTAGGACTCCGCCAGGTTCAGCGCGCCGACCGGGTTGTGGGCGAGGACCCGGTCCTTGGCGACCAGCGTCGTCGCCAGGCCCTCGGAGAACTGGAAGAACAGGCTGTCGTGGCCGACGCAGAGGCCGAGCACGACGTTCAGCTCGCAGCCCGCCCGGTTCAGGAGCTCGGCCTGGGAGACCGGGTTGCACATGGATTCGTGGCCGCCGGGGCGGATCTTCTCGTCGTCGCGGAGGTCGATCCGCTCCTTGGCGACGCCGCCGTGCTTGCAGGCCGCCGAGGCGACCTCGAAGCCGTGGCTCTCCAGGATGCGGCTCAGGGTGTTGGCCTGGTCGACGAAGCTGATGCAGGTGGCGATGCCGATCTTGGCGTAGCCCATCTTCTTGGCGAACTGGCAGATCTCCTCGACCCGGGTCCAGCGGCAATAGCCCTCGCTCTCGACGCGCGCCGATTCCTGGGCGATCCGGCGCACCTCGGGATCGGCGTATTCCCGCCACGCGTCGTCGATGCCGTCGGCGGCGATCTTCGACGGGCAGAACCCGGGTCCACGCAGCTCGCCCTCGCCCTGCCGGCAGGCCTGCACCGACGGCGGGCAGTAGGCGCATCCCGGTTCCGTGTACTTGGCGGCGTCGGTGTTCGGCTTCGCCGGCGCGTTGTGTTTGGTCATGATCGTCCCCCGCTGCGGCGCACCCCATCGGCCCGCCAGCGCCCACGGTACGTCCCGCCCCGCCGGCGGGCGTTGACCTGCATCAAGGACCGGGGTATGAATCCAAGAGCAATGGAACAATTTAAGAACATTTCCGGCGATCAGTTGGACCTGGACCGCCGCGCCGCGACGCCGCCGACGCCCGCCGAGGGCATCACCCGGGGCGCGGCGCGGCTGCTCCGCCAACTCGGCTTCGAGGTCATCGAGGAGTTCAAGCTGACGTCGAGGCGGCGCGCCGACATCGCCGGGCTCGACCGCCGGGGCCGTTTCGTCATCGTCGAGGTGAAATCGTCGCTGGCCGACTTCCGCGCCGACAGGAAGTGGCCCGACTACCTGGCCCACGCCGACTGGTTCTATTTCGCCGTCGCCGACGGCTTCCCCATCGACACGCTGCCCGACGACCAGGGCCTGATCGTCGCCGACGCCTTCCACGGCGCCGTGCTGCGCGCCGCCGCCGAGCGGCCGATGAACGGCAACCGCCGGCGCGCCCAACTGCTCCGCTTCGCGCGCACCGGCGCCAACCGTCTGGCGCGCCTGCTGGACCCCGCGCCCTAGCCGGCGGGAGCGCCGCCCGGTCTTCGCCGCTCAGCGAACCCTGGTGCCGTTGATGGAGACGATCGCGCAATCCCGCTTGCAGTAGGAGAAGGCGCCGTCCTTGGCGTCGCCGATGGTCCGCCGGCCCGAGCGCCAGCCGAACCGGCCGCTGTCGGAAACAGCGAACGCCTTGTTTTTGGGCGCCAACAGGTACCGGCGCCAGTGTTCGCGGCCCCGAGAGCTCAACACCGAAGGCGGCGCGGGGTCGGCGCCGTCTGCGGCCGGCACCAGCCGGCGGGCGGGCAGGCCGTTGGCGTCGAGGAACGCCTCGACGCGGTCGCGCCACAGGCCGATCCCCTCGAGGGTGCGGCTGAACAGGTCGTGACCGTCCGATCCGAAGGCCCCGACGAGGGCCAATGGGCCCTGGCCGCCGGCGCCGGTGAAGGCCTGATGGAATCGGGTCGCCAGATCGGGACCGAAATACTTGTCGTTCTCGGCGTAGAGGAAAAGCGTCGGCGTCCGCGACGTCCGTCCATAGGTCGCGAAGGCGTCGATCAGGGCGTCCTCGGTACACACCTCGCCGGGCCGGCGCGATCCCCGGCCGCCGGCGAAGTTGACGACCGCGCTGATCTTCGATCCCGCTTCGGCGCTCAAGGCGATGCTGGCGAACCCGCCCGCCGACTGGCCGACGAGCAGGACACGCGTGGCGTCGACGTCGGCGCGTTCGGCGAGGGCGCGGATCGCCGCGCCGATTTCGGCGCCGGCCTGACGTCCCGCCCACACGTAGTCCGGATTGTCGCAAAAGCCGAAATCTGACGACCAACTTCCCTCGGACTCGCCGAACTCGCGGCGCATGACGATCACCGCCAGGTAGCCCCGGTAGGCGAACGTCTCGGCGGCGCGGAGGTAGCGGTGCGGCGTCATTTTCCGGCGGTTGGTGTAGCCGCCGCGCGGCGATCCATGGGAAATGACGGCCAGGGGTTTCTTCTCGCCGTCCGGCAGGCCGACGACGATGGTTTCAAGCCGAACCTCGTCGCCGTCGATGACCACCGGCAGCATGGCATGCTCGCCGGCCAAACCGTCCGCCGTGGCCAAGGGCTCGCTCCGGACCTCGGCGGCCACGGACGCTGCGCCGGCCAGCAGCGCCAGGATGGCCAGTCCGAATTTCGGCCATCGCCCGCAGGTGGAGATACGTTCCGCGCCGCCCCTAGCCATAGAAATGCAGCCGTTCGCCGTGTTCGCGGAGCCAGCGGCGGCCGGCGGCCGTGTGCGGCGTCAGTTCGTCGACGGTGCGCCAGAAGGCCGGCCCGTGGTTGGCTTCGCGGAGATGCGCGACCTCGTGGGCGACGACGTAGTCGAGGACGAAGTCGGGCGCCATGATCAGCCGCCAGCAGAAACTCAGGTTGCCGTTCGACGCGCACGACCCCCAGCGCGAGCGGGTGTCGCGGACGGTGACCCGGCCGGCCTCCTCGCCGAGGCGCCGGGCGGTCTCGGTGACGGCGGCGACGAGGCGCCGGCGGGCCTCCGCCCGCAGCCAGTCGCGGACCCGGCGCGCCAGGTGCTCGGGCCGGCCGCTGACGCCGATCTCGCCGGCGTCCCGCCAGACGCCGCGGCGCGTGCCGGGGCGGTGGCGGATGACGTGCTCGTCGCCTTCGAACGGCACCCGGGCGCCGTCGGCGAAGGGCACGCGGTCGGGCAGCGCCGCCAGCCGATCGCCGATCCAGGCCCGCTGGTTCACCGCCCAGGACAGACCCTCGGCTTCGGACACCCGCTTCGGCAGGGTGACGACGACGCCGTCGCCGGCGGCGTCGAGACGCAGGATGATGCGCTTGGCCCGGCTGTTGCGCCGGAACCGGACGGGCACCGTCCGGCCGTCGACGTCGAGCGCCGTCACCGGGCGGTCAGGCCGCCACCGGGAGATCGTAGCCGATGGCGTCGAATTCACCGTAGAGCTTGGCCAGCCGGCCCTCGTCGAAGGGCACGAAGGGCGGGCGCACGTTGAGCCAGCCGTCGTCGCCGCTGTGCCGGGCGATCAGGTGCTTCAGGGCCATGGAGAGCGGGTACTGCTGGATGACCCGGCGGATCTCGCAGAGCTGGTCGTTCATGGCGCCCGCGTCGGTGCCGTTCAGGTGCGCCTGGTAGACGTCCTGGGCGAGCTGCGAGGAGACGTTCGAGCACGCCGTGATGCAGCCCGTGCCGCCGGCCTGGACCAGCGGCAGGAAGCAGTCCTCGGCGCCGGACAGCACCCGGAAGCCGGGGAACCGCTCGACCGCGCCGAGCATGTTGTCCAGGTCGCCGGAGCTGTCCTTCATGCCGACCACGGTGCCCGGATAGGCGGTGACCAGGCGCCCGATCAGGTCGTAGCTGATCGGCGTCGCCGACATCTGCGGGAAGTGGTAGAGGTAGATCTGCAGGCTGGCGTCGCCGACCCGCTGGATGACCTCGGAGAAGAACCGGTAGAGGCCGTCGTCGCTGGGGTTCTTGTAGTAGAACGGCGGCAGCATCAGCACCCCGCCGACGCCAGCGTCGACGGCGGCCCGGGTCAGTTCGACGGCGTCCGTGAGCGCGCAGCTCGACGTGCCGGGCATCAGCGTGTGCGCCGGCACGCCGGCCTCGACCAGGCTCTCGATGATCCGGATTCGCTCCTTCAGCGAGAAGCTGTTGGCTTCGCCGGTGGTGCCGAGGATGGCGAGCCCGTCGCAGCCGTTGCCGAGCAGCCATTTCGAGTACTCGGCCATCAACGCGTCGTCGGGAATCAGGTCGTCGGTGAGCGGCGTCAGCACGGCGGCGTTCACGCCCTTGAATTCGTTTACGGTCGTCACGTCCTTGTCTCCTTATTCGGGCCAGCTGACCACGTGGTTTTCGAAGTCATCGGTCTCGCGTTCCGAGATCACCCGGCCGCGCACCGAAATGCCGGCGGCGTGCACGGTCTCCGGGTCGCCGGAGACCAGCGGATGCCACCAAGCCAAGTCCTTGCCCTCGGCCAAGAGCCGGTAGGCACAGGTCGACGGCAGCCAGGCGTAGCGCTTCAGGTTCTTCGGCGTCAGCACCTGGCATTCGGGGACGAAGCGCTTGCGTTCGTCGTAACTGGTGCACCGGCAGGTCTCGAGATCGAGGAGCCGGCAGGCGACGTCCGTGTGGAAGATCTCGCCGGTGGTCTCGTGCTCGAGCTTGTTCAGGCAGCACCGGCCGCAGCCGTCGCAGAGCGCCTCCCATTCGTGGCGGGTCATCTCGGCCAGCGGCTTTTGCTTCCAGTACGGCGGTTCTTCCGTCTTGCGCGCTTGAAAACGCCCGAACACTTGCGTCCCCTTCCTCGGCTCAAGGCTACGTGGTAGCCCGAATGTCCGTCCGCCGCAACCGGCAAGGCCGCCGGGCGGCTCAACCGTCGAGCCGGTCGATCAGGTGAACGAAGGATCCCGCGACGTTGGCCTTGCGGAGTCCCGCCGGCCCGAGATCGTTGCCGGCGGCGTCGGCGGCGGCGAACAGGGGCTCGACACCATCGGTGCCGGCCGCCTCGCGGCCGATGGCGGCGTAATGGAATTCGTGGCCGCGGAGCGCCGCGCCGGCGGCGCCGAGCGGCCCGGCGGCGGCGCATCGCACCTGCCGGTAGCCGAGGTGCAGCTTCGGCGCCGCGAAGGAGGTCTCGAGCGGCAGCAGGTCCGCCATCCGGTGCGCCTCGCCGTCGACGTCGGTGAGCGCCGCGCCGAGCACCATGTAGCCGCCGCACTCGCCGTACACCTGGGCGCCGCGGGCCGCCGCGGCGCGGAGGCCGTCCATGAAGCCGGCCTGGGCGGCGAGATGGCCGGCGTGCAGTTCCGGATAGCCGCCGGGCAGGTAGACCGCGTCGGCGGCGGTGTCCGGCGCCTCGCCGGCGCCAGCCGTCGAGCACGTGCGGATAGGCGAAGGCGAAGGCGGCGTCGCCGGCGACCGCGATGCGCTGGCCCAGCGGCGCCAGCGGCGGCGGTCCGGCGTCCTCTCCTTTCAACGCGGTCGGACTGAACAGGCCGGCGAGCGCGTCGGTGTCGACGTGCGCCGCGACCCAGGCGGCGGCGCGGTCCATGAAACCGGCCAGGTCCGGGTGCTCGACGGCCTGCACCAGGCCCAGGTGCCGGGACGGCAGCTCCAGGCCGTCGGCGCGCGGCAGGCAGCCGAGCACCGGAATCTCGGGCAGCGCCGCCCGGCAGGCGTCGCCGAGGATCTGGGCGTGCGCGGCGCTGCCGACCCGGTTGAACAGCACCCCGGCGACCGGCACGGCCGGGTCGTGGCTGGCGAAGCCGCGGACCACGGCGGCGGCCGAGGCGGCCTGCGCGCCGGCGTCGACGACCAGCGCCACCGGCCAGCCGGTCAGCCGCGCCAGCGCCGCGGTCGAGCCGTCGGCCGGCCCGGCGACGCCGCGCGCCCCGTCGAACAGGCCCATCACCCCCTCGCAGACGACGGCGTCGCCGCCATCGGCCAGTTCGGCGACGGCGGCGGCCAGGGTCGCCGGCCGCATGGCCCAGCTGTCGAGGTTGTGGCAGGCGCGCCCGGTGGCGACGGCGTGGAAGGCCGGTGCCGGGACGGCAGCTCCAGGCCGTCGGCGCGCGGCAGGCAGCCGAGCACCGGAATCTCGGGCAGCGCCGCCCGGCAGGCGTCGCCGAGGATCTGGGCGTGCGCGGCGCTGCCGACCCGGTTGAACAGCACCCCGGCGACCGGCACGGCCGGGTCGTGGCTGGCGAAGCCGCGGACCACGGCGGCGGCCGAGGCGGCCTGCGCGCCGGCGTCGACGACCAGCGCCACCGGCCAGCCGGTCAGCCGCGCCAGCGCCGCGGTCGAGCCGTCGGCCGGCCCGGCGACGCCGCGCGCCCCGTCGAACAGGCCCATCACCCCCTCGCAGACGACGGCGTCGCCGCCATCGGCCAGTTCGGCGACGGCGGCGGCCAGGGTCGCCGGCCGCATGGCCCAGCTGTCGAGGTTGTGGCAGGCGCGCCCGGTGGCGACGGCGTGGAAGGCCGGGTCGATGTAGTCGGGCCCGACCTTGGCGGAGACCACCCCGGCGCCGGTGCCGGCGAGGTGGCGGAGCAGCCCCAGGGTCAACACCGTCTTGCCGCTGCCCGACGCCGGCGCGGCGATGATCAGGCCGTGGCCCGGCGCGGTCATGAAAGGTTGTCGCGGATTCGCTTGGCCATGGTCTTCGGATCGGTGCCGTGGCTGAAATGCACGCGGAACCGTCCGTCCGGACCCATCAGGTAGATCACCGAACTATGGTCCATGAGGTAGTCGTCGGCGTCGGCCCCGGGGTCCTGCTTGGCCTTGGCGTAATAGACCCGGTAGGCCTTGGCGACGGCGGCGATCTGCGCGTCCGTGCCGGTCAGCGCCACCAGGCGGGGATGGAAATAGGTGGCGTATTCCTTCAGGTGCTCGGGCGTGTCGCGGGCCGGGTCGACGGAAATAAACACCGGGGTGATCTTGTCGGCGGCGTCGCCGAGGATGTCGAGGGCGCTGGAGACGTCGGTCAGTGTGGTCGGGCAGACGTCAGGGCAGAAGGTATAGCCGAAGAACACCAGCATGTGCTTGCCCATGAAGTCCTTCTCGGTCACCGCCTGGCCGAGATGATTGGTCAGTTGAAAGGGGCCGCCGATGGCCGACGTGGCAGCCGCCGGGGCGCTGGTGCCGCCGCCGGCCGTCCTGTTGGCGTCGCGGATATGGAAGCCGCTGGCGTAGATCAGCACGGCGGCGCCGACCAGCACGATGGCCAGCAGCGCCCAACCGAAGGTGCCGCCCGCCGGAGCGCCGCCGTCGCCGGGATCGGCGGCCGGATCGGGTTCGTTCTTTGGCTCTTCCGCCACCTGTCCTGCCCTCGTCATCGCGTGGTGAAGGCGCTACATTAGACTCATGACCGGACGCAAACCAGAGGGAACCTTACGCCAGGGCTGGACCACCGGCGCCTGCGCCGTGGCCGCCGCCGTGGCCGCCTTCGAGGCCCTGGCGACGGGCCGGTTTCCGGATCCGGTCACGATCCGGTTACCCAAGGGCCAGACCCCGTCGTTTTCGCTGTCCAGGGCCGAAACCGACGGTGTCCGCGCCACCGCCGGGATCATCAAGGACGCCGGCGACGACCCGGACGTCACCCACGGCGCCGAGATCGTGGTCAGCGCCGAGGCCGGCGAGGCCGGGTCCGGGATCACCTTCGCCGCTGGCGACGGCGTCGGCACGGTGACGCTTCCGGGCCTGCCCTTGGCCGTCGGCGAGCCGGCCATCAATCCCGCGCCCCGCGCCATCATCGCCGACAACCTGGCCGCCGCCGCCGAGCGCCTCGGCCGGGCCGCCGACCTGAACCTCACCATCTCCATCCCCGGCGGCGAGGAGATGGCGGCGAAGACCATGAACGGGCGCCTCGGCATCAAGGGCGGGCTGTCGGTGCTCGGCACCACCGGGATCGTCATCCCCTATTCCTGCGCGTCGTGGATCCATTCCATCCACCGCGGCATCGACGTCGCCCGCGCCAACGGCATCCGCCACGTCGCCGCCGCCACCGGCTCGACCTCGGAGGCCGCAGTCCGCGACCTTTACGGGTTGCCCGAGGAGGCGCTCATCGACATGGGCGATTTCGCCGGCGGCATGCTCAAGTACCTGCGCGCCCACCCGGTCGAGCGGCTGACCCTGGCCGGCGGCTTCGCCAAGCTGGTGAAGCTGGCGCAGGGCCACATGGACCTCCATTCGTCGCGCTCGTCGGTGGATTTCGGGCGGCTCGCCGAGACCCTGGAGGCCGTCGGCGGCGGCGCCGACGCGCTCAGCCGGGCCCGCGCCGCCAACACGGCCATGGAGGTCCTGGAGATCGCCGCCGCCGAGGGTCTGCCGATCGCCGACCGGGTCGCCGCCGGGGCCCGCGAGGTCGCCATGGCGGCGCTTTCGGGCGGCACCGAACTGGAGGTCATGGTCTTCGACCGCCGGGGCCAGCGGGTCGGCCATGCCGGGTGAGCCGAAACGCGTCCTCATCCTCGGCGGCACCGCCGAGGCCCGCCAGCTCGCCGAGCGCGCGGTCACCGGCCTGCCGACGTCGGTCGAGGTGATCACGTCGTTCGCCGGGCGCACCAACCGGCCCCGCAACCCTCCGGGCATGGTCCGCGAGGGCGGCTTCGGCGGCGCCCACGGCATGGCCGACTACCTCAAGGACGAGGCGATCACCCTGGTCGTCGACGCCACCCACCCGTTCGCCGAGGCCATATCCGACCACGCCCACGACGCCTGCGTCATGGCCGAGGTCCGCCGCGTCATGCTGCGCCGCCCGGCCTGGCGGCTGCCGCCGCGGGCCCGCTGGGTCGAGGTCCCGGACATGGAGGCCGCCGCCGACGCCGTGTCGCGGTTCGCCAGGCGCGCCTTCCTGACCGTCGGCCGCCAGGAACTCGCGGCCTTCGCCGGCGTCGACGGCGTCTGGTTCCTGGTCCGGATGATCGAGGCGCCGGAAGACGCGTTGCCGCTCGCCGACCACGAAGTGGTCCTCGGGCGCCCGCCCTTCGACCTCGCGGCCGAGCGGGCGCTGATCGAGACGCACAACATCGACACCCTGGTCTCCAAGCATTCCGGCGGCCCCTTGCCGGCGAAGGTCGAGGCCGCCGCCGAGGCCGGCCTGCCCATCGTCCTGGTCCAACCGCCGCCGCCGCCGCCCGGCACCGAGGTCGCGACCGCCGAGGCGGCGCTCGACTGGATCATATCGCAGCTCTGAGGACCGTCAGCCGGATTTCCGGGGCCTGAGCACGTGGTGGTGGTCGGCGGCGTAGAGCCGGCTGTCGTCGAAGGCGTCGGGGTCGAGCACGCGGCCGACCAGGATCAGCGCCGTGCGCGTGAATCCCGCCGCCTTCACCTTGTCGCGGATGTCGCCGAGCGTCCCGGTGACGATTTCCTCGTCGGGCCAGGTGGCGCGGTAGATCACCGCGGCGGGGCAGTCGGCGCCGTAGTGGGGCTCCAGGTCGCGGACCACCCGGGCCAGGTTGTTGACGGAGAGGTGGATGGCCAGCGTCGCGCGGCTGGCGCCGAGCTCGGCCAGGTCCTCGCCCGCCGGCATTTCCGAGCTGCGCACCGCGGTCCGGGTCAGGATGATCGTCTGGCTGACGCCGGCCAGCGTCAGTTCGCGCTTCATCGCCGCCGCGGCGGCCGCGTAGGCGGAAACGCCGGGGGTCACGTCGTAGGGGATGGAGAGCGCGTCCAAACGCCGCATCTGTTCGCCGATGGCGCCGTAGAGCGACGGGTCGCCGGAATGCACACGGGCGACATCGAGGCCGGCGGTGTGCGCGGCTTCGATCTCGGCGATGATCTCGTCGAGGTTCATGGGCGCCGTGTCAAGGACCCGGGCGTCGGCTGGCGCCTCGGCGACGACGGCTTCCGGCACCAGCGAACCCGCGTAGAGGACCACCGGGGCGCGGCGGATCAATTCGAGCCCGCGCACGGTGATCAGGTCGGGCGCGCCGGGGCCGGCGCCGATGAAATGAACGGTCATGTCGCGTCCGATCCCCGCCGTTCTACTGCGTCTTTCCGCTGACCACGTCGTAGAGGATGTCGAGGACCGCGTTGGTGGCCTTGTCGACGAGCACCACGTCGTTGCCGGCGATCACGCGTTCGGTGCCGTCGAGGGCGGGCGTCAGATCGCGCTGGAGATCCGTCGGCAGATCGCGTTTCGCCAGGCCCGGCGGCAGGGAGCCGTGTTTCTCGAGCCGTTTCCGGAGGCCCGGCGGCAGCTGCTTCTTCTTGGCGAGGCCGGGCGGCATGCCCTTGTTCTTGCCTTTGCCCCTGCCCTTGCCCTTGCCTTCGTGCTTCTTGCCCTTCTTCTTCCAACCGGGCGTCTCGTCCTTGTCGTCGTCCGATGCCTTCGCGGTCGTGGTCCCGCCGGACTGAACGGACTGCGTGGTGGGCAGACCGGCTGCCTGTTTCGCGGCGTCGATGAACACTTGCTCGGTGGGCGTCGCGGCTCGGCCGAAGAATTTCTCGATGGCTTTCTTCTCCATTGCCGTGAATACCGCCTTACCGAGGTCGCCGAGGGCCGAACCGGTGGTCCCGGACGCCGGCGGCGGCGGTGGCGTCTGCTGCGCCAAGGCGGGTTGCGCCAAAAGCACGGCGGTGAAAGCCCAGATCAGGATGCGCATGTCGTGTCCCTTTCGTTCGTGGTGCCCGGCGCCGCCATCTTAGCGGCGTAACCGCGCGGCGTGTAGACCCAGGTGCCGGTGCCGCGCTCGACGCGGCGCGTCTGGCTGTTGCCGATCAGGACCAGGGTCAGCATGTCGGCGTGGTCGGGGGTCAGCTCGCCCAAGCTGACGACGGTGATTTCCTCGCCGTCGCGGCCCAGGTTGCGGGCCAGCACCACCGGGGTTTCGGCGGGGCGCGCGGCGAGCAGGATCTCCACCGCCTCGGCCAGTTGGTGGCGGCGGCGCTTCGAGACGGGGTTGTAGAGCGCGACGACGAAGTCACCGGCGGCGGCGGCCTTCAGGCGGCGCTGGATCTCGGTCCAGGGCGTCAGCAGGTCGGACAGGGAGACGGTGCAGAAATCGTGACCGATGGGCGCGCCGATCCGCGCCGCCGCCGCCTGGATCGCCGAGACGCCGGGCTCGACGGCGATCCGAAGCCGGTTCCAGTCGGCCCGGTCCTCGCGGTCGAGAAGCTCGAAGGCGAGCGTCGCCAGGGCGTAGATGCCGGCGTCGCCGGAGCTGACCAGCGCCACCCGGCGGCCCTCGGCGGCCCGCTCGATGGCCAGGCGGACGCGCGCCTCCTCCTCCGAAAGCGCCGAGTCGTGGCGCGGCTTGTCGCCAAGCAGCTCGTCCACCAGGTCGAGATAGAGCTTGTAGCCGACGACCTCGTCGGCCTCGGAAAGCGCGCGGCTCACCGCAGGGGTGCGCCAGTCCGCCGCGCCCGGGCCGATGCCGACGACGGTCAAACGTCCCTGCGGCCGGCCGACGGCGGCGGCGTCGAGGGCCGCCGGCGCGCGGGCCACCGCGCAGGTGGCACGCGCCGATTTCCGTTTTGGGATGATCAATTCGCCGTCCGCGCCGGCGGCGGCCAGCGCCGCGCCCTCGGCGACGCCGTGGCAGCCGACCTCCCGGAACACCACGTCCGACGGCGTCGCCAGCCGCGGGGTCTCGCGCTCCAGCGCGGCGGCGGTGAAGAACCGCGCCGGCACGCCGAGCGCCGTCGCCGCCGCGTGCACCGCCGCCTCGTCGGCCTTGAGATCGACGGAGACGACGCAGGCGACGGCGTCGGGCGCCAACCCGGCCTCGGCCAGGGCTTCGCGGACGAGGCCGATCACTTCGTCCGCCCCGGCGCCGCGTTCGCAGCCGACGCCGACGGCGAGGACCGGCGGATGCAGGACCAGGTCCGGTGCGTCGGCGGGCGCCGCCCGGTCGGTGATCCGGATGCCGACGCCGGCGTCGGCGGCCACCACGATTCCGGCGGCCTCGATCCAGGCGGCGTCGCCGGCCTCGACGGCGAGGCGCGCCGGCTGGCCGGCGAGCAGGTGCGCGGCGACGTCCTTGGCGCGCTGCGGATTGGCGACGCGCCAGCCCGGCGGCGGCTCGTCGAGGGCGAGGCCGAGGCCGAGATCGCCCGCGGTGGTGACCGCGGCGCGGCCACCGGTCGTCTCGGCGATCTCGCGGGCCAGGGCGTTGGCGCCATGGTGACCGCCGAGCAGCGGCACCGCGGCGCTGCCGTCCTCGGCCAGCGCCACCACCGGCGGCTCGGCGCGTTTGTCGGCCAGCAGCGGCGCCAGGGCGCGGATCAGGATGCCGGCGGCGCAGACGCCGACGATCGGCCGGCCGGCGGCGAACAGCTCGCGGAGGTGCGCCAGGGTCTCGTCGAAGCGGACGTCGGCGCCCTCGGTCCGGCCGGCGAGGCCGTGGACCTCGGCGCCCGGCATGCGGGCAGCCAGCCGCCGGGCCAGCTCGGCGCCGCCCCGGGTCAGCGCGACGAAGGCGGGGGCGGCGCCGCTCACGAGCCGGCCTCGCCTTCGGCGTGGCGGATCAACACCATGGAGAAATAGGGCGCGCCGTCGCCGTTGACCTCGGCCAGCGGCATGACCCGCTGGCCGTCCATGGTCGCGTGCTCGACGTAGTGCGCCGTCGACGTCAGCCCAAGCCGGTCGACGACCCGGCGGATCTTGTCGAGATGCCGGCCGACCTTCATCACCGCGACCGCCGGCGAGGCCTCGATGCGGGCCGCCAGCTCGTCCTCGGGCAGCGGCCCCGGCAGCACCGTCAGAATCTGGTTGCGCGAGACCAGCGGCACCCCGGCCGCCGCGGCGCAAGCACCCAAGGAAGAGACCCCGGGCACGACGGTCGCCGGGTGGGTCTCGGAGAGCCGCGCGAACAGGTACATGAACGAGCCGTAGAGGAACGGATCGCCCTCGCAGAGCACCGCCACGTCGCGGCCCGCCGCCAGGTGCCCGGCGATCTCGTCGGCGTACTTGTCGTAGACGTCGTGGGCCGGGAAGCGACCCGGCACCATGGGCGTGCGGATGACGATCTCGTCGCGGCCCGCGGGGATGTGCGGCGCCGCGATGGCGCGGGCCAGGCTGTCGCCGGTCTCCGGCGCCGGATAGGCGATCACCGGCGCGCGCTCGAGGACGCGCAGCGCCTTCAGGGTGATCAGCTCGGGATCGCCGGGCCCGACGCCGAGGCCGTAGAGGGTGCCGCTCATGTCTCCGTCTTCTCCGTCCGCAATTGCCAAACCTCCATCATCGGCCGGAGCGCGGTGCGCGACCCGACCTTGTCGTCGCGGCCGACGGCGATCCGGGTCAGGGATCCGCCGTGCGCGTCGCGGAACCCGACCAGCGCCGCCTGGCCCTCCAGGGTGACGGCGTTGGCGACGAGCCGGCCGCCGGCCGCGAGCCGGTCCCAGCTCGCGCCGAGCAGGTACGCCGACAGGCCGCCCCCGACGAACACCGCGGCCGCCGCCCCGTCGATGACGCCGAAGGCATCGGGGGAGTAGGCCTCCACCACCTGGAG
>JAPPPF010000198.1 GCA_028817665.1 Magnetovibrio sp.
GGGCGCCGATCTTCTCGATCTCGTCGATCAGGGCCGGATCGTGGGCCTGCCCGTCGGTCACCAGAATGGCGCCCGCCACACGTTGGCGCGGAATGCCGCCCAGCGCGTTACGCAAGGCGCCCAGCAGCAAGCTGCCTTCGCCGTCGCCCTGGCCGGTGCCGGCGACGGCGTCGCGGACCGTGGTTTCGCGAACGTCCAATTGCGGCAGCCGAGCCAGGCGCTCGCGCACGTGCGCCACGGCCGTCTCCGTTTGCGCCGGCCGTTCACCGACTTTCTGGGAGGCCGTCCGGTCGACGACCAGCGCCACCACATCCGACTGGGGTTCCCGCTGTTCGTCGACAATCCGCGGGTTGAGCAGCATCACGGTGATCCCCATGGCAGCCACGAACCGCCAGAACGCACCAGGACCGCCCCGCCATCCCATGATGACACACAATATCGTTGTCACCGCCGCGAAACCCACAATCAGCGCCAGCGGCACCAGGGGCACGAGTTCCATGGTGCCGCTCATTGACCCAACCTCTGGATAATTGCCGGCATGTGTACCTGATCCGCCTTGTAGTTGCCGGTGAGGGTGTACATGACGAGATTGACGCCGAACCGGTAGGCCATTTCACGCTGGCGCTCGCCACCGGGCACGACAGGAAACAGGGGCCGTTGCTCGGGGTCGACGGCCCAGGCCCCGGCCCAGTCGTGACTACCGGCGATCACCGGCGAGACGCCGTCGTTGATGCGTTCGCCGGCTTTCTCGACCCAGAGCGTACCGCCGGTCCAGCGACCCGGAAAATCCTTCAGCAGGTAGAAGGACTTGGTCAGCACATGGGTCCGCGGCACGGGCACCAAGGGCGGAATCTCAAGCTCCCTGGACAGCTGCGCCAGGGTGCCTGATGAGGTGTCCGTGGCCTGATCCCGCGTATCGAACAGGATCGTACCGCCGTTCCGCAGGTACGCGACGATGCGCGCCGCAGCCCCTTGCGGCAACGAATAACCCGGCACCACGGGCCAATAGAGCAACGGGAAGAACGAAAGATCATCAACAGCCGGATTGATGCCTTGCGGCGGCCCCAGTTCGGCCGCCGTCCGCCGCCACAGGATCAGGTTCAGGCCGGTCAATCCGGCCTCGCTGATCTGATCGACGCGCCGATCCCCCGTGTAAACGTACGCCAGCCGCGTCTCCAGGCTGTTCTTCATGGCGAAGGCGTCATCGGTCTGCGCCGCCGCCGGTGCCGTCATCGTCGTCATCACCGCAAGGGCCATGGCCCCGGTGCGCAGAACGGCGCCGCCGAGCAGGCCGCGCACCCACATGCTGGCGACGAGATCAATCAGGAACAACAGGGCCGCCGCCGCCAGCAGCCATGGCTTCAGATCGCGGGCCGCCGAGCGGACGTAGGTCCGTGTCTCCACCCCGCCCGGCAGGTCGCCAACGCGCGCCAGCGAACCCAGATTTTGTGACAGATTCAGGGCGCGCCGGGCCGCCGGCGTGCCGTAGAAGCCCGGCGGATGTTTCGGCGAAGCCGCTGTCTCGGCAAACAGGTTGCCGGGGATCGCGGTCGCGCCGCCGGGCGGGTCACCGAGGCGGCCAAAAGCATCCAGATTGGAGATCGGCGCCAGCGGCGCGCTGCCGCTTTCCTCCGCAACCCCTTGCGAAAGACGGATCAGGCGCCGCAGCATGTCGACGAACAAACCGGAAAAGGCCAGATCCGACCATTCGGCGTTGGCTGTCGTATGAACCAGGACGATCCAGCCCTGGCCGCGCTTCGCGGCGGTGACCAGCGGCGTGCCATCGCTGAGACGAGCCCAGGTCTTATCGGCCAGATCCAAGGACGGCTGGGCCAAGACCTGACGGCGGATCTTGATGTCCGTCGGTATCGGCAGGCCGTTGAAGGGACTGGCGACTGGAAACGGCGCCAAGGTTTCGGGCTTGCGCCACGACAAGGCACCGCCGATGACCCGGCCGCCGCGCCGCAGCTGTACCGGCAACAGGGGGTCGGTGGCGCCAGCCTCGCGGGCCAACCGCGGCCCGGCAAAACGCAGAACGATACCGCCCTTGTCGACCCAGGTGGTGACACCAGCGGTTTCGGCATCGCCGAGACGGCCGGGGTCCGCCATGATCAGCACGGCCAGACCGCGCTTCAAGAGGTCCGCGACACCGCCGCGGCGCACCTCCGCATAGGGCCCGACGGCCTGTCCCAGGTAGTGCAACGCATCCAGCAAGGGCTGCGAAGCGCCAACCTCGTCGGCGCTGACCAGGCCAACCGGACGGCGGCGCCAGCGTTCGTCGGTGAGGACCACGCCGCCCACCGTCTGGGCGCCCATCACCTCAAGACGGGCCAGACGATTGCGCTGCTCCGAAGGCATCTCCAGGCTGCCTTCGGCGGTCGCCGCCCCGGCCTTGAAGGCCAATGGCAGGCGCCCGAGAACCTCGCCGTCTTCGGCAATCGCGCGCACCTGAACGCCGCGTCCGCCGCTGGCGCGCACCCGGCGCACCTCGATCCCCAATGCGGCGCCTTCCACTTCCGGCGGCATCAGGACGACCGGCAGGCGGCCTGGCGGGTCCGCGTATACGGTGACCGCCCCCAGCTTTTGTAGCCGTTTGGTCAAGGCCGCCACATCCTGGCCGGTACCCGCCTCGGCCGTTTCAATCCCGTCACTGAGCCAGATGACATCGCCAGGTCGCTGATCCTGGACGACGGCGGCAGCCAATAGGCCGTCGATGGCCGCGGCGCGGCGGGTCGGCCAGGGCTTTGGCTGCAGGCCTTCGGCCTGGCGCCGGGCGTCGGCGCCGCTCAGCAACTGCGGCGGCGTTTGCGCGGCACCTTCCGGGGCCGGTGCGGTGGTGGTCAGCACGATCGTCCGGCCGCTGCGTTCCGCATGATCCAAGAGGTCACGCAAAACCGACTTCCGGGCCGGCCAAGCCGCGCTGCCGGCCCATCCGTCATCAACGATCAGATAAAGCGGTCCCTTGCCGAACAGCTTGGTCTCGGCATTCAGCAGAGGCCCGGCCAACCCGATGACGATGAGCGCTGCGGTCAGCAGCCGCAACAAAAGCAGCCAAGGCGGAATCCGCGCCGGGCTCTCGCGCTGTGAGGTCAGGCGCTGCAACAG
>JAPPPF010000191.1:0-274 GCA_028817665.1 Magnetovibrio sp.
AAATCAAAAAATATCAATTGTCAAACAATTATTTGTAAACCAAGTAAAGGTGCAATACATCAAAAAAAATAATCAAGTGAGAAAATATGAAAAAAGCAGTTATTGTGTTTAGTGGAGGAGTTGATTCAGTATGTGTTGCGTCATTATTAAAATCAAAATATGAGTTATATGGAATTACATTTTCATATGGTCAAAAAGCAAATATGGAAATTAAGGCTGCTAAATCTTTTGCAAAAAAACTTCATTTAAAGGAGCACAAAATAATTGATATAGA
>JAPPPF010000191.1:284-758 GCA_028817665.1 Magnetovibrio sp.
ATTATTGATATAGATTTTATGAAAAATCTTTATGGGAATTCAAATGTTTTAACTAGTAAAAAAAGAAAAATTCCTACAAAATTTGAATATTCAATCGTTGTCCCAATTAGAAATGCAGTATTTCTTTCAATAGCATCTGCATGGGCCTTTACACTAAATGCATCTTTAGTAGTATATGGTGCACATACTGGTGATACAAATTATCCAGATTGTCGTCCAAAATTTGCAAAAAAATTAGAAAATGCATTTAATGAAGGAGAAATAGATGGAATAAATACAAAATTACGAAAAAATATTGAAATTTGGTCACCGTATAGAAAGGGGTTATCAAAAAGTGATTTGTTAAAATCAGGTTTAAAAAATTTAGGTGATTCAATTTTTAAAAGTTGGAGTTGTTATGCAAATAAGAAATTCCATTGTGGAATTTGTGAATCTTGTAATAATAGAAAAATTGCTTTTGAAAAAGCAGGAATT
>JAPPPF010000191.1:768-3103 GCA_028817665.1 Magnetovibrio sp.
AAATTATCTTAGAATTTTCTTTTTAAGAATTAGATGTCTAATTATCACATACCAAACTAAGAAGAAGGATGCAAAAATTCCAGTAATTGTATAATTATGTTGTTCTGGAGTTAAACCTTCAAATGTATTAGTTATGGAAACTGCTGAGAAAAATGCAACCACAATAAGAATTACACATTCAGCTGCATACCAGATCCAATGTGGAAATGATTCTTTTGGAATGTGGACATATGGATTTGCTTTTCCCATATTGATGGTGAAAAATATTGATTATTTAATTTTTGAGATATTTAAAAAGATGAATCTGATGTTCGTTTTCTAATTAGTGCCAAAATACCCTCTTTTTCTTCTTTATTTTCATAAATTCCTCTAAATGCTGAGGAAGAGAGAGTTGCATCATTTCTTACTCCACGCATCTTCATGCAGAGATGTTCTGCATCAGCAAAAACTGCAACGCCTTTAACTCCTTGAGCATACAACTCATCTGCAATATTTTTAGTTACACGTTCTTGAATTTGCAATCTTTTTGAGTATTTCTCAACTAATCTCACTAATTTTGAGATTCCAAAAACTCTACCGTTAGGAGAATAAGCAATGTGAATTTTACCATAAAATGGTAACATGTGATGTTCACACATTGAATAAAACTGAATATCTCGTGCAATCACTACATCTGAATCTTCTGAAAATTGAACAGATAATTCAGAATCTGAATCATAACCACCAAAAATTTCTTTATACATACTTGCAATTCTTTTAGGAGTTTCTCGTAATCCCTCACGTGTTGGATCCTCGCCCACTTCAATGATTAGTTCTCTTACAAGTTTTTTTACGCGTTCTTCATCCATTTTGTAATTTTACGCATTTTTTCTAGTATTTGAACCTAATCTGGTTTTTAGGCAGGTGCTAAGGCTATGGTGCTCCAATGAATTTATGCAATTGAGGAACCACCTTTACATCAACATAAAATGGAAATACAATATCATACAAATTGAGTAGTAAGTCAAGGGGAGGTTCAGAAATTCCATATGTGGGCTGAATTACAAATCCATGAATGTTATCTTTGGAGATAATTTTGAAAATATCTTCAACTAATTTTTTGAATTCAGTTGGTTGAGTTTTAGAGCTTACAACAATTTTGATAAAAGTTGTTTTTTTAGAAGTGACAGAAGATTCAAGACATTTCATTGTATGAGAGATTAATTTATCATAATGTTCAGAATCTACAAAATCAGAATCTTTTGTTTTGAATTCAATTTTTACAATATCAATAAAAGGTAAAACATGATTAAAACGATCTATATCAAAACATGATGATTCCAAGTATGTAGGAATTTTTTTCATCTGAATATGTTTTGCCAATTCAGCTACAGCTTGATGTTGAATTAGAGGATCTCCACCAGTAAAATTTACTTTGTAAGTTTGGTTTTGTAAATTTGAATCAATTAATTTTGTTGCTTCATCAATTGAATATTCTGTACCAGAATCAAGTGGTAATGATTCTTTTGTATCACAATAAAAGCATGTGAAAGGACATCCTGCTAGTCTAACAAAAAGAGTTTTTGTTCCATAAAGAATACCTTCTCCTTCAACTGATGTGAATATTTCAAATAGTCTTACTTTCAAGTAATAGTAGTAATTTTTTTCATTATTTATTTAATGAGTTTAATCTATACAATTTTCGGTTCTTTTGTATAAAATAATCCTGAAATAAAGAACACTACGCCTAAAATCCCAATGGTACTACCAATTAATTCAATTTGGCTTTGTAATTCTGCTTCCATTGGAGACCATAACCAAGCCATTAAAGCACCAACTACAATCATAGGAATACCCACTCCTACAATAATTGATTTTGAGACCATGTTGAAACTCTTTAGAAAATGTATATGAAGCTTATGTTATCTTGACTGAAATTCCAATATTTTTAAGAACCACTTTTAATTCAGAATAAACTGTTTTTGCGTCATTAATTTGATTTTTTGAAAGTAATTCTCTAACTTCAAGAATTAATTCATTTGCCCTATCAATTTCAATTTCATCTCTACCTAGATCTTTTGCTTGCATTAATTTTTGATCGATTTGAGCTAGGAATTTCTCAAAGAAATTTTTGATAGAATTAGATTGTTTTTCAGCCATAGAATTACGTATTTCGTTTTTGATAGATTTTATGAGATCCTTTAATTCATCGATATTTTTAGAAGAATCTTCATTTGTATTGATTTGATTACGTATTTCTTGAATTAGTGAGTATGCTGTAGTGAAATTATTCCCATTTTGTTCGATTTTATGCTTATTAGAAATTGATTCTAAAGTTTTTACATATTTTTCTAAT
>JAPPPF010000130.1 GCA_028817665.1 Magnetovibrio sp.
GGGACGCGCCGTCCCTGAAGGGAATTTCCCTGTTCGACTCGCTGTCGTCATCGGAGCGCAAGGAACTCGAGAAGAAGTGCCGCTGGCATGAATACGGCGAACGTGAACGGATCGTCGAGCAGGGTGAAGCCCGTACAGACGTTTTTTTCCTGGTCTCGGGCAAGGCGCATGTCCTGAACTTTTCCGAATCCGGCCGGGTGATCGAATACGCGACCATCGAGGAAGGCGACGTGTTCGGCGAGTTCTCGGCCATCGACGGACTATCGCGCTCCGCCTGGGTGATGGCGATGGAGGTTTGCGTCGTCGCCAGCATGCCGGGGAGCGATTTCATGCACCTGGTCACCAACAACCCCGACGTCGCCCTGGCCTTGATGCGGAAGCTCACCGGGATCATCCGGCTGAGCGACGAGCGCATGGCGAACTTCAGCCTGCTCGGCGCCGAGCAGCGGGTCTGCCTGGAGTTGATCCGCCTGGCCGAGGCCGACCCGGACGACCCGGACACCCTGGTGATTGCGCCGATTCCCAATCAGACGAACATGGCGAACGTCATCGGCGCGTCGCGCGAGACCGTGGCCCGGGTTCTCGGCCAGCTGCGCCGCGACAGCGTCATCGAACGCACCGACGGGGCGATCTTCATCCGCAACCGCGAGAACCTCGAGAAACGCGCCCTGTTCTGAGCCGCCTCAGCCGGCGTCGCGGTCCATCCGTTCCCAGTCGTACTCGAGCGGCTTTTTGTCGAGGAAGCGGGCGATGGCGTCCTGATGGTAGGCGCTCGACAGGAACACAGTCTGCGCCGCCGCCTCCATCTCGATCAGCGCCTGCGCGTCGAGGTGCAGCGACTGGTTGAGGATGCGCTTGGTCGCGCCGATGGCCGCCGTCGACCCCTTGCAGAGCCGGCCCGCCAATTCGTTGGCCGCGTCCGCCAGTTCTTCCGCCGGGTGCACCGCCATGGCGATGCCGAGGTCCTTGGCCTCGGCGGCGTCCAAGGGTCGCCCGGTGAACATGATCTCCTTGGCGCGCTGCAATCCGACCATCCGCGGCAGGGTGAAGAAGGCGCCGATGTCGGGCACCAGGCCGATCCTCGGAAACACGCAGCACAGCCGGGCGCGCTCCGAGACCAGGATGAAATCGGCGGCCAGCGCCAAAGAGAAACCGGCGCCGTAGGCCGGCCCGTCGACCGCGGCGATCACCGGGACCTCCAGGTTGGCCAGCACCTGGAACCAGTCGTGGTGCTTGTAGAAGCGCTGGCGGTCCTCTTCCGTCACCCGCGCGCCGCCGCTCAACGCCTTCAGGTCGCCGCCGGCGCAGAAGACCCCGCCGGTTCCCGTGAGGATGACCGCGCCGAGCCCGGAATCGAACTGGATCGAGCGGACCACGTCCAGGAGGTCGTCGCGCATCTCCGGACTCAAGGCGTTGCGCCGCTCCGGCTGGTTCAAGGTGATCGTCGCGACGCGGTCCGCGACCTCGAAGGTGAGCGCGGTGTGGTTTCTTTCGGTCATGGTCCTGTCTCCCGGGGCTGGCCTGGCGAGCGGCGATTATAGGCGCCCTGGCCATTGATGCACCCGAGCTTTCGCCCGCCCAATCCACCAGTTGAAACGGGCCCCCGCGGCCAACGAAAATCAACCCCAGGGAGGGCACAGCCATGAAACGCCGGATGACCGCGCCCGATCCCGGGCCTGACCGGAAATGATGGCGGCGGCCGGCCAAAGCGATTGCGAAAGCCGGGCGGCCTTGTATATATGCGGCGAATGAACGCAACCCCACCAGACGAACCGGGACCGGGCGCGGGCACCGGCGCGGATAGGCGGCGCAGCGCCGCCGCCGCGGCGTTTCTCGTCGCCATCTCGGTGATGATCGCCGCGGGGCTGTTCGAGATCGGTCTCCGGCTGTTCCACCCCCAGGACCTGAGCGGGCGCTGGCTGCACCGGCTGCCGGACGGCCCGGCCATCAACCGCCCCGACGGCGCGGCCCGCCACCAATTCGGCGACCGCGTCGTCCGCTACCGGTTCAACCGGTTCGGTCAGCGCAACGCGAACGCCGATCTCAAGGCGTGCCGCCGCGCTCTGGTGCTGGGCGATTCGTTCACCTTCGGTTGGCTTCTGAACCGAGGCGAGACGTTCGTCGGCCGCCTTCAGGCGCGCCTCGACGCGCGCCGGGACGGCTGCCCGTGGACGCTCCTGAACGCCGCCGCCGGCGGCTGGGGCACCGCCGACCAGCTCCGCTACCTGGAACGCTTCGGCGCCGACATCCGGCCCGATGCGGTGGTCGTCTTCATCGGCATCGACGACTTCGAGCGGGCCCGGCTGCGCGACACCTATCGCGTCGCGCCGGACACCGGTGAGCTGACCTTTCACCCGGCGCCGCCGCCGGATGCCGGGTTCGCCGGCGTCATCCGCCGGATCCCCGGCTATCAGTGGTTCCTGGAGCACAGCCATCTCGTGCAGTTGGCGCGGAAATCGGTTGTCGGGTCTCGGAACCGGCAGCGCCCGGCGGCCGGGGCGCCGACCGCGGGTACGGCCGCGCGTCCCGCGCCGCGCGCCGAGTTGGCCGCCTACGGTCCCGGCCACGCGGAACTGGTCACGGCCTTGTTCCGGCGCATGGCGGCGTGGTGCCGTCGGAACGGGGTCGAGTTGGTGGTCCTGACCAATGGCTGGCCGAGGACGCCCATTCCCTGGTTCGGCGACGCCCTGCGGGACGCCGGCATACACCTTCACGACCTGCGGCCGCGCGTCGCGCCCGCCGTCAATGCCGACCGGGCCGCCTATGTCATCGCCGGCGACGGGCACCCGAGCGCCGCCGGCGCCGGGCTCATCGCCGACGCCGCCTGGCCGGTCATCGACCGGGCCCTGGCGCCGAAGTAGCTCCGCTGGTCGGGCCGGCACTGTATTCTCATAGTCTTCGTCCGCCGATGTACGCAAATGTCTCCGTTTTCCGGGGCGGCGGCGGATGATCGTTTGATGCCAGTGCCTTAGCCCGCGGACATTCGCGACCTTTTCGCGACGAATGTCGCAAATGTCCGCCTTCCGTCGCCTTTTCGGCGCTGCCGGCGTCCGCATGCTTCGACAGGCTCAGCATGAGGGTTTCTTGAGAAACCCTG
>JAPPPF010000086.1 GCA_028817665.1 Magnetovibrio sp.
TCCTGGCCGGCGGCCGCTACGACGGCCTGGTGGAGCAGATGGGCGGGCGGCCGACGCCGGGGATCGGGTGGGCCGCCGGGGTCGAGCGCCTGGCCATGATGGTCGGCGAGGCGCCGCCGGAACCGCGTCCCGTCGTCGTCATTCCCATCGGCGAGGAGGCCGAACGCGAGGCCCTCGCGGTGACCCAGGAGCTGAGACGTGCCGGTTTCGTCACCGAGATGGGCTATTCCGGCAACATGAAGAAGCGCATCAACCGGGCCAACAAGGCGAACGCGTCGGCGGTGGTGATCCTCGGCGAGGACGAACTTGCCAAGGACGTGGCCACGGTCCGCGACATGGAGACCGGCGAGCAAGCGGAGGCGCCGCTCGCCTCCCTGGTGGATCACCTCGTCCGTTACCGTTAGCGTGACAGCATGAATGGGTCGGAAACACACGGCGCCCGGCCCGTCGTGGTCGGCGCCAACCATCGCAGCAGTTCGCTCGGCCTGCGCGACCGCCTGTTCGTCGAGGACTCGGGCGTGCCCGGTTTCCTGGCGCTGCTGCGCGACGCCGGGCTCGGCGAGGCGGTGCTGCTCTCGACCTGCGACCGGGTCGAGGTGCAGGCGCTCCACGACAATCCCAAGGCCGCCGCCCAGGCGGTGCGCGAGGTGATGGCGGCGCACGCCGGCATGGATCCCGCGGAACTCGACGGACACCTCTACACGCATGCCGACGAGCGCGCCGTCGAGCACGTGTTCTGCGTCGCCGCGTCCCTCGACAGCCAAGTGGTTGGCGAGCCGCAGGTCCTGGGCCAGGTCAAGGCCGGCCACCGGATGGCCCGCGACGCCGGCCTCGTCGGCCCCGGGCTGGAATCGCTGATGCAGGCCGCCTACGGCGCCGCCAAGCGGGTCCGCACCGAGACCGCGATCGGCGAACGGCCGGTTTCCATCGCCGCCGCGGCGGTCGACCTGGCCGGCGACGTGCACGGCAATCTGGCCCCGGCCGGCGCCTTGCTGATCGGCGTCGGCGACATGGGGCACCTGGTCGCCGAGCACCTCATCGCCGCCGGCCTCGGCCGTCTCAGCGTGACCCATCCGCTCGAAAGCCGCGCCCAGACGCTGGCCCGGACCCTCGATTGCCACCGCGTCGCCTACGATCAGCGGGCCGAGGCCATGATCGACGCAGACGTCGTCATCTGCGCGCTCGGACGGCGCGACTACGCGATGACCGTCGACATGGTCCAGGCCGCCGTCAAGGCGCGCCGCCGACGGCCCATGTTCCTGGTTGACGTGGCCGTGCCCGGCGACGTCGAGCCGGCCGTGAACCGCATCGACGAGGCCTTCGTTTACGACCTCAACGATCTCGAGCAGATCGTCTCCAACAGCCTGGCGAGCCGCGAATCGGAGGCTGAAACCGGGCGGCGCATCGTCGCCGCCGAGGTGGTCGCCTTCGGCCGCGACCGGGCGACCCGCGCCGCGGTGCCGACGATCCGGATGCTGCGCGACCGCGCCGCCGAGATCCGCGATCAGGTGCTGGCCGAGGCCGGCGACGACCCGGAACGCGCCACCCGGATGCTGATTAAGCGGCTGTTGCACGAACCGACGGCGAAGCTCCGCGACGCCGCCGGGGGCGCGCCCGGCGAACTGGAAGCCCTGGAGCGCGCGGTGCGCACCCTGTTCGATTTGGACGAGCCGGCCGACGAGATCGGTTCGAAGGAGGAAGAGACGTGAGCCTAGAGGCGAACCTGGACCGGGTGTTGAACCGCTACGACGAGTTGCAGGCCCTGATGTCGGCGTCGGAACCGCCGTCGGCCGACGAGATCGCCAAGCTCTCGAAGGAGTACTCGGACCTCACCCCCGTGGTCGAGGCGATCAACGCCATGCGCGGGCTGCAGGTGGAACTCGACGACCTGAACGCCTTGCTCGGCGACGAAACCGACGCCGAGATGCGCGAGCTGGCGGAGGCCGAGCAGCGCGAGTTGACGGAGAAGCTTCCGGCGTTGGCGCGGCGCGTGCAGTTGATGCTGCTACCGAAGGACGCCGCCGACGCCAAGAACGCGATCCTCGAGGTGCGCGCCGGCACCGGCGGCGACGAGGCGGCGCTGTTCGCCGCCGATTTGTTCCGCATGTACCAGCGCTACGCCGAGACCCACGGCTGGAAGTTCGAGTTGATGAGCGCCAACGAGATCGGCATCGGCGGCTACAAGGAGGCGATCGCGTCGGTCAGCGGCAAGGACGTGTTCCAGCGCCTGAAGTTCGAATCGGGCGTGCACCGGGTGCAGCGGGTGCCGGTGACCGAATCGGGCGGCCGCATCCATACCTCGGCGGCCACCGTGGCGGTAATGCCAGAGGCCGAGGAGGTCGACGTGCAGGTCGAGGAGAAGGACCTCCGCATCGACGTGTTCCGGGCCAGCGGTCCGGGCGGCCAGTCGGTGAACACCACCGACTCGGCGGTCCGCATCACCCACATCCCGACCGGGATCGTGGTCTCCCAGCAGGACGAGAAATCGCAGCACAAGAACCGTGCCAAGGCGATGCGGGTCTTGAGGGCACGGCTCTACGAACGCGAGCGCGAGGCCCTGGACGCGGAACGCGCCGAGGCGCGGCGCAGCCAGGTCGGCTCCGGCGACCGCTCGGAACGCATCCGCACCTACAACTTCCCCGAACGCCGGGTCACCGATCACCGCATCAACCTGACGCTGCACCAGCTCGACAAGATGCTGGACGGCGATCTGGACGAGGTCATCGATGCGCTCTTGACCGACGACCAGGCGCGCCGGCTGGCCGAACTGACGTGACCGCGCCCCCGGCCCCGGATACCCGCTACCCCGCGGACAGCGTCGGCGGCTTAATCGTCGCCATCACCGGGCGTCTCGCCCGGACCGGCGCCGAGGCGCCCCGCCTCGACGCCCGGGTGCTGGTCGCCCACGTCCTGGACCGCGATCAGGGGTGGCTCGCGGGACATCCGGAGGCCGCCGTCGACGCGGCCCGGCTGGACCGGCTCGAGGCCCTGGTCCGGCGCCGCGAGGCCCGAGAGCCGGTCGCCTATCTGACCGGCGGGCGCGAGTTCTGGAGCCTCGAGTTCGAGGTCACGCCGGCGACCCTGATCCCACGCCCCGATTCCGAGACCCTGATCGCCGAGGCGTTGAAATTCTGCGCCGCCAGGGACGCGGCGCCCCGGATCCTCGATCTCGGCACCGGCAGCGGCTGCCTCCTGGTGACGCTTCTCAGTGAATTGCCGGCGGCGCTGGGCGTCGGCACCGACATATCGGACGCCGCGCTCGGCGTCGCCGCGGACAACGCGGCGCGTCACGGCGTCCAGGGGCGGGCCGAGTTCCGCCGCGGCGATTGGCTGGAGGATGGCGCCCTCGCCGACGCCGGGCGGTTCGATCTGGTGATCGCCAACCCGCCCTACATCGGCGCTTCGGAGATCGCCGGCCTGGCTCCGGATGTCGCCGAATTCGAACCCCTAGGCGCGCTCGCCGCCGGGACCGACGGCCTCGACGCCTACCGCCGAATCGCGCCCGGCCTGGCGGGCGTGTTGGCCCCGGACGGCCGCTTCATCGGCGAGTTCGGGGTCGGCCAGGCGGACCGGGTCGCGGGGATTCTCGCCGCCGCGGGGCTGCGCGTGATCGGCGTCCATGCCGACCTCGGCGGCCGCCAACGATGCGTCAGCGCCGGAATCCAAGGCTTTGCGGCGGGTTCGAAAAAAGGGTTGGAATAAACGGATTTCCCGGCTAGCTTGACGGGGTGGATGACCCGAAAGGGTCGATTGAGGTTCCCCGTTTTGACGGGTCGAACCAGAAAATTCCCCAGCGTAACGCCGGGTTCCATCCAAGCCTTCGGAGCTTGGCTGGGAGAGTTGTTCGAGCCCGCGAGGGCTTGGGTGGCTCCGGGGGTAGATAAATCGGCTATCTAGGAAACGATGAAACATAATTCGAACAGCAGACGCTCGCGTTCCCGCGGCGGCAACAAGCGCCAGGGCGGGGGCCGTAACAACTTCGAAAGCAACGGACCCGAGGTCAAGGTCCGGGGCACGGCGCAGCAGGTCCTGGACAAGTACCTGGCCTTGGGCCGCGACGCCGCCTCCGCCGGAGACCGGATCAACGCGGAAAGCTATTTCCAGCACGCCGAGCACTACTATCGCGTCCTCAACGCCGACCAGGGCGAAAACCAGAACCGCCGCGACCGGCGGCCGTCGTCGCCGGCCGACGCCGACACGCCGGAATCGGCCGGCGACGCGGCGAAACCGGCCGAGGCCCAGTCCGAAGCCCCGCAAGCCGAACCGGCCCTTGCGGAAGCGCCGGTCGATCCGGCCGAGCAGCCGCAGCCCGATATCGCCGACATGATTCCGCCGGCCATCGAGACGGCGCGCCCCGAGAAGCAAGAGAACCCGGACGACGAGGAGGCGGCGCCGAAACCCCGCCGCCGCCGCAGCCGGGCGAAGCCGGCGGCCGATTCGGACAAGGCCGAGACCGTCCAGGCCTAGCCGGGCCCCATCATCTGATCGGGAGACCTAGGTCGGCGATACGAGCGTGTCGCCGGGTTTCACCGTGCCCGCCTGGTCGACCCGCGCGTAGACGCCGAAGTCGACGTGGCGGTACCCCATCTGCAGCGCCTTCGGGATGTTCAGGTCGCGCTCGGCGGTCGCCGGGTTGACGTTGGTGGCGGCGCAGCGGTCGATCCGCGCGGTCACCGTCAGGGTCGCGCCGCCGATGGTGATCTGCTTGTCGATCCATTCGAACTCGTGCCAGGGCGCCGTGCCCTCGATCCAGATGTTGGCGCGGAAGCGCAAGGGGTCGACCGGTTTCTGGGTGACCCGCTCCAGGTCCTTCGCCGACGCCAGGTTGAGGATCGAGATCACCGGGGCGTTGTGGTCGGAGAGCACGTGGCCGTCGGCGGCCTCGACGACCTTCGGGCGGCCGCGCGATTCGTCCTTCATGAAGGCGGCGAAGAACTCCTCGATGGTGGTCCGTCCGATCCGGTCGGTGAGCTTGCCGCGGGCCACCTGCTTGCCCTGACGGAGCACGCTCAGGGTCTCCGTCTCGTCGTCGAAGCGGGTCTCCAACTGGGCCAGCCGTTCGTGCCGGGCCAGCATCAGGAAGCTGGTCTTCGGCAGCCATTCCGTGGCCGCGGTTTCCGTCGGTGTCGAACCCAGCGCCAGGGCGAAGCGGCGGTCGTTGGCGATGGCCTGGCCCGGCGACAGCTCGACGGAGTCCATGGCCTCAGGCGTCAGGCCCTTGAGCGGATGGCGGTAGATGGAATGGACGGTGATCGGCATCGGCCAACAATGACGCGCTTTCGGGGCAAGTCAATGCGTTCCGCCTTTATTAACGATATACTCCTAACTTGGCTTCGGGCGCTTGCGCCGCCCGATGGGACGACCCTATCTATGGGAGAGACCTTAATGCAAGAGGGGTTTTGAGTTGCCGCGGAGCGGGACGAGGAACCCGGTCGAAATGTGAGGCAGACAAATGGAATTCGAGAAGTACACGGAGCGCGCCCGTGGGTTCATCCAGAACGCCCAGACGCTGGCGCTCAAGTCCAATCATCAGCAACTGACGCCGCTGCATCTCCTGAAGGTGATCCTCGAGGATCGGGAGGGGCTCGGCACCGGTTTGATCGACGCCGCCGGCGGCCAGTCGGCGCGCGCCTACGAGGCCGTCGGCGCGCAGCTCGCCAAGCTGCCGAAGGTCGAGGGCGGCGGCGCCGGCCAGGTCTACCTGGCGCCCGAGACGGCCAGGCTCTTCGACCAGGCCGAACAGTCCGCCGAGAAGGCCGGCGACAGCTTCGTCACCGTCGAGTACCTGTTGCTGGCGCTGGCCATGGCGTCGGGCACGGCGGCGCAGAAGATCCTCGCCGACGCCGGCGTCACGCCGCAGAACCTGAACACCGCGATCAACGATTTCCGCAAGGGCCGCAAGGCCGACAGCGCGTCCGCCGAGGATTCCTACGACGCCCTGAAGAAGTACGCCCGCGACCTGAACGAGGACGCCGCCGAGGGCAAGATCGACCCGGTCATCGGCCGCGACGAGGAGATCCGGCGGACCATCCAGGTGCTGTCGCGCCGGACCAAGAACAACCCCGTCCTGATCGGCGAGCCCGGCGTCGGCAAGACCGCCATCGTCGAGGGCCTAGCGCAGCGCATCATCGGCGGCGACGTGCCGGAGAACCTGAAGGAGAAGAAGCTGTTGGTCCTCGACCTGGGCGCGCTGATCGCCGGCGCCAAGTTCCGGGGCGAGTTCGAGGAGCGGCTGAAGGCGGTGCTGCAGGAAGTGATCGCGTCGGACGGCCGGATCATCCTGTTCATCGACGAGATGCACACGCTGGTCGGCGCCGGCGCCGCGGAAGGTTCCATGGACGCGTCGAACCTGTTGAAGCCGGCCCTGGCGCGCGGCGAGCTGCATTGCGTCGGCGCGACGACGCTGAACGAATACCGCAAGCACGTCGAGAAGGACGCGGCGCTGGCCCGGCGCTTCCAGCCGGTGTTCGTCGCCGAGCCCAGCGTCGAGGACACGATCTCCATCCTGCGCGGCATCAAGGAGAAGTACGAGCTGCACCACGGCGTGCGGATCGTCGACAACTCGCTGGTCGCCGCGGCGACGCTCTCGAACCGCTACATCGCGGACAGGTTCCTGCCCGACAAGGCCATCGACCTGGTCGACGAAGCGGCGAGCCGGGTCAGGATGCAGGTCGATTCGAAGCCCGAGGAGATCGACGAGCTGGACCGCAAGATCATCCAGCTGAAGATCGAGCGCGAGGCCATCAAGAAGGAGGACGACAAGGCGTCGAAGGACCGCCTGGTCAAGCTCGAGGACGAGCTCTCCGACCTTGAGGCGAAGTCCGGCGAGCTGACCGCCCAGTGGGAGGGCGAGAAGGCGTCGCTGGCCGACGCGACCAAGGCCAAGGAGGAGCTCGAGAAGGCGCGGATCGCCGTCGAGCGCGCCATGCGCGAGGGCCAGTACGAGGAGGCCGGCGAGCTCCAATACGACCTGATCCCGAAGCTCGAGGAGCGGGTCGCCAAGGCCGAGGCCATGGAAGCCGCCGACATGGTCGAGGAATCGGTCACCGCCGAGCACATCGCCAATGTCGTCTCGCGCTGGACCGGCATTCCCGTCGACAAGATGCTGCAGGGCGAGCGCGAGAAGCTGCTGGCCATGGAGGACTCGCTCAGGGACCGCGTCGTCGGCCAGGAAGAGGCGCTGGTCGCCGTCTCAAATGCCGTGCGCCGCGCCCGCGCCGGGCTGCAGGACGCCAACCGGCCGATCGGCTCGTTCCTGTTCCTGGGCCCCACCGGCGTCGGCAAGACCGAACTGACCAAGGCGCTGGCCGCGTTCCTGTTCGACGACGAGCAGGCGATGGTCCGCATCGACATGTCCGAGTACATGGAGAAGCACGCCGTGGCGCGCCTGATCGGGGCGCCGCCGGGCTACGTCGGTTACGACGAGGGCGGCGCGCTGACCGAGGCCGTGCGCCGCCGTCCCTACCAGGTGATCCTGTTCGACGAGGTCGAGAAGGCGCACCCGGACGTCTTCAACGTGCTCCTGCAGGTCCTTGATGACGGGCGCCTGACCGACGGCCAGGGCCGCACCGTCGATTTCCGCAACACCCTGATCGTGCTGACGTCCAACTTGGGCGGCGAGATCCTGGCAAATCAGGCGGAGGGCCACGATTCGGGCGAGGTCCGCGACGAGGTCATGCAGGTGGTCCGCGCCGCCTTCCGCCCCGAGTTCATCAATCGCTTGGACGAGATCATCCTGTTCCACCGGCTGTTCCGCGAGCACATGGACGGCATCGTCGATATCCAGCTCGGAAGGCTCCGCGAGCTGTTGGCCGAGAAGGGCATCAAGATCGAGCTCGACGCGGCCGCCCGGGCCCGCATCGCCGACGCCGGCTACGATCCGGTCTACGGCGCCCGGCCCTTGAAGCGCGTCATCCAGACTGACCTGCAGAACCCCTTGGCCAGCTTGTACCTCGAAGGCAAGGTCGAGGACGGCGACCTGGTCGAGGTTTCCGCCGACGCCGACGGACTGACGTTCAACGGCGAGGCGGCGGCGGAAGCGGCTTGATCGCGGCAATTCTCGACGCTGTCTTTTATTTGCTAGCCGAGTTTTGCTTTTGGCTATTCGTCGTACTGCTTGAGCGCAAATGGCCGCGGTTTCTCCTTGGCGGATTCTCCTTAGTCCTGTTGGTAGCGATGATCGCTTTCATCTCTGTCGACAACGGCCGAGCGGCGATGATATCCGGCATTATCTTGGCGGTGATCTGGTTCCTGCTATTGTGCGGGTTCATGGCTTCTAAGTCGGAAAAGCGGCGTGAGAGAAAGTCACAGAGCATTACTTGAACGGTTTCGCGCGATTCGAAAAAGAATTAGCTAAGTTTATTAAACTAAGCTAAGATAACGGCATGTCACAGATAACCATCCATGCCGCCAAGACCCATCTGTCGCGCCTGATTCAGCGGGCCTGCGACGGCGAGGAGATCGTTATCGCCAAGGGTAAGACGCCGATGGTCAAGCTGGTGCCAGTCGACGCACCCAAGCCGAAGCGGCAGTTCGGGGCGTTGAAGGGCCAGATCAAGCTCGACGACGCGTTCTTCGATCCGCTTCCCGACGAGGAACTCGACGCCTGGGAGGGCAAGTAGCCCTTGCAGGCCATTCTTGACACCCATGCGTTGATTTGGTGGTTGGAAGGGAGCGGGCATTTGACCGCCGAGGCGCGCGCGGCGATCTCGGAGGAGGCGAACACCATCCATGTCAGCGCCGCGACGGCCTGGGAGATCGCCACCAAGGTTCGGATCGGAAAGCTGCCGAGCGTCGCGCCGATTGCCGGTCAACTGGCGGATGTCGTTGCCCAGCATGATTTTGATGAGTTGCCCGTCACGCTGGCCGACGGTGAGCGGGCCGGCCTGTTGCCGCTCCATCACCGCGACCCCTTCGACCGCATGCTGATCGCCCAGGCCCAGGCCCGTGACCTGCCGCTGATCAGCAACGAAACGCTGTTCGACGATTACGGCGTCCGCCGGATCTGGTAGGCCCGCGCCGCCCGAGTGATCCCGATCACAATGATTGCCGTCACTGACGCCCCGTAGCGCTTCCGCCAGACTGGCGGCATGGCTGACGTTACGCTCACCGCCGCCACCCGCACCGCGCTGCAACTGCTGCAGCGGACGGCTGACGTGCGCACGGAGGCGGGCGAGCGCCTGTCGACGGGGCGCCGGGTCTCTCGTATCGACGACGACCCGGCCGCCGTCTTCCAGGCCCAGGCCCTGCAGGGCCGGGTCCGCGATCTGTTGGAGGCCAAGGACCAGATCGGCCAGGCCGAGAGCGCCGTCGAGGGCGCGTTGGCCGGTCTCGACGCCATCGAGGACTTGGCCGGGCAGTTAAAGGGCATCGCGCTCTCGGTCCAGGGCGGGTCGGCGGAAGCGCGCCAGGCGGCGGCCGAGCAGTTCGACGTGATCCGCCAGCAGATCACCGCGCTGGCCAACGACGTCTCCTTCGGCGGTGTCTCCTTGCTCGCCTCGACGCCGGGCAACCTCTCGGTCAACCTGGATGGCGAGGGCGCCACGGACCTCACCGTCGAGGGCAGCGCCGCCGACGCCGCCGGCCTCGGCATCGGATCCGCCGCCACCGACTTCAACAACTTCGTCAATGACACCGACGTCACCGCCGCGGTCTCGCAGGTCAACGCGGCGATCACCAAGCTGCGCGCCAGCGCCACCGACCTCGGCACCGATCTGTCGACGCTGGCGATCCGCGACCAGTTCAACCGCGACCTCATCGACACGCTGGACACCGGGACAGCCCGGCTTGTCGACGCCGATCTGACCGAGGAGGCGGCGCGCGCGATCTCCGCCGAGGTCCGCCAACAGCTCGGCGTGGAGACGCTGCGCATCGCCTCGGAGAGCCGCTCCGTGCTCGCCAACTTCATCTAGCGACAAGGAAAGCCATCATGACCGCCGCCGTTCTCGCCTACGAAAACACCGGAAAGACCCTGGCCCAGGGCCGGGTCGCCGAAGCCCTCGCCTTCTCCAAGGCGGCCCGGCTTCTCGAAGACGCCCGCACCCATCCCGGCGACGCCGCCAAGCTGCGCGAGGCGCTTCGGGTCAACGGCGTCGTCTGGACCGCCGTGCAGGCCGAGATCACGGCGGCGCGTTCGACGCTTCCCCGCCAGCTCCGGGCCGGGCTCATGAGCCTCAGCCTGTTCGTCGATCGGGTCACGGAGGCGGCCCGCGCCGGCCAGGGCCTCGACCAGATTCAAGCGCTCATCGACATCAACCGCGACGTGGCCGCCGGGCTCATGGAGACGCGGTGAAAAACAATGTCATCATGACAATTTGTTGATTAGCGCGACGGTGCCGCCGTGCCTATAGTCCGCGCCGATATCAACCCCATCAGGGAGGGACACCCCATGAGCGTACGCATCGGAAGCGAGGCACCCAACTTCAGCGCCGAAACCACGGAAGGCACGATCGACTTCCACGACTGGATCGGCGACGGCTGGTGCCTGTTCTTTTCACACCCCAAGAACTTCACCCCGGTCTGCACGACCGAGCTCGGCGCCGTCGCCAAGCTGAAGCCGGAACTCGACAAGCGCGGCGTCAAGGCCATCGGCCTCAGCGTCGACGACGTGCCGGACCACGTCGCCTGGTCGAAGGACATCGAGGAGACCCAGGGCGCGGCGCCCAACTATCCGCTGATCGGCGACCCGGAATTGAAGGTCGCGAAGCTCTACGACATGCTGCCCGCCGACACGTCCGGCGGGTCCGAGGGCCGCACCGCCATGGACAACCTGACGGTGCGCAACGTCTACATCATCGGGCCGGACAAGCAGATCAAGCTGATGCTCACCTACCCGATGGCGACGGGCCGCAATTTCGACGAGATCCTGCGCGTCATCGATTCGGTGCAGCTCACCGCCAACCACCAGGTGGCGACGCCGGCCAACTGGACCCACGGCGACGAGGTGATCATCGTGCCGGCCGTCTCCGACGAGGCCGCCAAGGAGAAGTTCCCGGACGGCTGGCGGGCCGAGAAACCCTACCTGCGCTACGTGCCGCAGCCGGGTTAACGGCCGAGCATCCTTCGACGTGCCCCCGGCGGGGGCTTGCTCAGGATGAGGTAATCTAGGGTTTCAACGAAACCCTCATGCTGAGCCTGTCGAAGCATGCAGACGTTTGAGCGGATTGGGGCGCCCGGGCTTGCACCGGGCGCCCCTTCCTTTGACAATCCCGGCCATGAGCGAGTGGGACGAAACCTTCGACGTGGTCTGCGTCGGCTACGGCTTCGCCGGCGCCGCCGCGGCGGTCGCCGCGCATGACGCCGGCGCGCGGGTGCTGCTTCTCGAGAAGATGCCCGATCCCGGCGGGATCTCCATCTGTTCGGCCGGCGGGGTGCGGATTTCCAGGGACGCCGAGGCGAGCTTCCAGTACCTGAAGGCGACCAACGCCGGGACGACGCCCGACGCCATGCTCCGGGCCCTAGCCCGCGACATGACCGGGGTCGAGGCCTTCATCCGCGAGCTGGCCGCTGTCAACGACGCCGAGGTCCTGGTCACCTGGGCCAAGGCCAACTAACCGTTCGAGGGCTCAGAAAGCTTCGGCTACGTCTCGATCAAGGATATCCCCGGCTACGACCCGGTCCGCGACTTCACCTGGGGGCGGGGCTTGCGGGGCGGCACCCGGCTGTTCAAGGTGATGATGGACAACGTCGAGAGCCGCGGCATCGAGGTCCGCCTGGAAACCGCCGCCGAGCGCCTGATCACGGACGCTGGGCGGGTGACGGGCCTGGCCGCCGGCGGCAACTCGATCGAGGCCCGGGGCGGCGTCGTGCTGGCCTGCGGCGGCTTCGAGGCCAGCGCCGACATGCAGGCCCAGTACTGGCAGGAGAAGCCGGTGCTGCCGGGCGCCTACCTCGGCAACACCGGCGACGGCATCCGCATGGCGCAGGCCGCCGGCGCCGATCTCTGGCACATGTGGCACTACCACGGCACCTACGGCTTCCGCCACCCGGACGCGGATGAATTCCCCTACGGCATCCGGCTCCACCGGCTGCCGGACTGAGTGCCGGGCGCCGGCGGCGCCGAGCCCGAAGTGCAGTCCTTCTTCGCCGGTTACGCCGACGCGAAGATGCCCTGGATCATCGTCGACCGGTTCGGGCGGCGGTTCATGAACGAGTACCCGCCCTACCTCCAGGACACCGGGCACCGGGGCATGGCGACCTTCGATCCCGACACCCAGAGCTATCCGCGCATCCCGTCGTGGCTGATCGTCGACGCCGACGGGTTGGCGCGCGGGCCCTTGGGTTTCCCCACCTACAACGACCCGTCGCAGACGCTCGGCTGGAGCGACGACAACCGGGCCGAGATCGCGGCCGGCTTCCTCAGCCAGGCCGACAGACTGGAAGACCTCGCCCAAGCCATCGGCGCCGAGCCCGGCGTGCTCGCCGAGACCGTCAGCCGCTGGAACGCGTTCTGCGCGGCGGGCCGCGACGTCGACCACGGGCGGCTGGGCGCGACGATGATGCCGATCGCCAAGCCGCCCTTCACCTACGGCCAGCTCTGGCCCCTCTGCGCCAACACCCAGGGCGGCCCCGTCCACGACGAGGCGCAGCGCGTGCTCACCCCCTACGGCGAGCCCATCGAGGGCCTCTACGCCGCCGGCGAACTGGGGAGCGTCTTCGGGCACCTCTACATCTCCGGCGGCAACCTGGCCGAATGCTTCATCGGCGGGAAGCGGGCGGGGGAGGAGGCGGCAAGAAAATCTGGTGCAGCCTAGCTCAAGCCCGCCGGGGAATGGCCGGCGAGGCCGGCGGGCGTCTTAGGCAGCCAGGAAATCCGCCAGAAAGCCTTCGACATCCTTGGGCCTCTCCGCATGCACCCAATGCCCCGCGTCCGCGATGATCTCGCTTTCGGCTTCCGGGAACAGGCGCTCGATCTCGGACTGGTGGAAGGGCTGGACGTAGTCCGAGTCTCCACCCGAGATGAACAGCGCGCGGCCCTCGTAGGCCTGGTCGGCCTCGTAGACGGGGAAGTCGAGGATGTCGTCGATGTGGGTGGCGATGGCGGTGACGTTGATCGTCCACTCGAAGCCTTGGCCGTCGTCGGCCGGTTTCAGGTTGCGGCTCAGGAACTGCGCCAGGTGGACGTCGCCGACGGCGTCCAAGAGCGCGGCTTCGGCCTCGGCGCGGCGGGTCAGCGCGCTGGTGTTCATGTTGGCCATGGCGGCGAGGTGCGCCTCGAAGTCGTGGTCGTAGGGGACCGGCGCGATGTCGACGACGCAAAGCCGCTCGACCAGGTCGGGGCGTTCGCAGGCCAGGCTCATGGCCGTCTTGCCGCCCATGGAGTGGCCGACGACGGCGGCCGGTCCGTCGAATTGGGCCTCGATCAGGCGGGCCACGTCGGCGGCCATGACGGGATAGTTCATCTCATCGGCCCAAGGCGAGGCGCCGTGGTTGCGGAGATCGACGGTGAGCACCCGGTGCGCCCCGGCCAGGCCCTTGGCGATGCCGGCCCAGTTGCGGCCCATGCCGAACAGCCCGTGCAGGATGACGACGCCGGACCCGGCGCCGCTTTCCTCGAAGGCGAGATCGATGGCGCTCAATTCTTGTTCTGGGCGACCAGCGCGCGGCCCTTGGGCAGTTGCTGGTAGCGCTTGTCGAGGGCCTTCCTGAGGGCGTGGAAGCGGACCAACTCGTTGCCGATCAACTTGCGCCCGGAAGGCATCTTCAGGCGCATGGGGTTGAGCTGGCGGCCGTTGCGCATGATCTCGTAGTGCAGGTGCGGGCCGGTCGAGCGGCCGGTGGTGCCGACGTAGCCGATGATCTGGCCCTGGCGGACGCGCCGGCCGGTGCGCATGCCGCGGCCGTAGCGCGACATATGCGCGTAGGCGGTCGAGTAGGTGCCGTTGTGGCGGATCCGGATGTATTTGCCGTAGCCGCCCTTGCGCCCGGCGAAGTCGATGACGCCGTTGCCGGCCGCGTAGATGGGCGTGCCGGTGGGCGCGGCGAAATCGACGCCCCGGTGCATCTTGGTGTAGCCGAGGATCGGGTGGCGGCGCTTACCGAATCCGGACGACAGCCGGGCCCCGTCGATGGGCGTGCGCATCAAAGCCTTCTGGGCGCTGTGGCCCTTCACGTCGAAGTACTCGAACGCCCCGTCCTTGCCGTCGAGACGGTAGATGGCGCGGCGCTTGCCGCTGAGCGTCAGCGCCGCGAACAGGATCTCGTCGGACCGCACGATCCGGCCGTCCTCGTTGAGCACGTAGTTGAACATCAGTTCGAAGCTGTCGCCGCGCCGGATGCCGCGCTGGAAGTCGACGTCCCAGGAGAAGGCGCGGATCAGCTCGACCAGGGTCTGGCTGGTCAACCCGGCCTTCTTGCCGGCGACGTAGAGGCTGCTGTCGATGTGCCCTTCGGCGCGCGCCACCTGGCGCTCCAGGTTGGTGGCGACGATCCGGGCGGTGAAACCGTCGGCCTCGGTGCGCGCGACCTCAACCTGGCTGTCGTAGGCGGGTCGGAAGGCGAAGCCCGCGAAGTCGCCGGGCCGGGCGGCGCGGTGCTGGTCGTCGGCGGCCGCCGGCTGGTAGCGGACCCTGAGTTCCTGGCCGGATCGGATGTAGCGGGGATTGTGCTTCTTCGAGAACGCCTGGATCGCGGCGCGGGCCTCGGCCCCGGCGACGCCGGCGCGTTCCAGGACGGTCGCCAGGGTATCGCCCTCGCGCACCGGGAAGCGGTGCTCGACCACCGGAACCGGCGCGTCGGGGGCGCGGCCCACGGCGAACGGCGACTTCGGCCCGGTCGTCTCGGGCCCCGACGCGGCACTCGGATTACCGAGCGAGATGGGCGCCAGGGCGAGGCTCGAAGACGCCTTCGCGGGCACGCCATCAGGCAGCGTCCAGTGACCGGAAACATAGCCCGCGCAGAGCGCGCCGGTGACGGCCAAGCCGGCGATGGTTCCGATTCCTCTCAAAAGCATGTCGCGTCGCTCAAAAAAATTTCCGGCCGCTCTCGGCCCCGTTTTCCCGACACTGTCCGCCGGGCCCGTCGGTGTCAAGGTTTTTGCGGCGATTCCCTCAACAGAATCAATCATATGCGGTAAAAGTTAACGGACCCTTTTTGGCCGTTTCGCGGGCCCGGAAAATGAGGTAAAATAATTGAAATAAAAGTTTTGACAGCCCAGGGGTAAGTCCGTATAACCCCGCTTCCGCTGCGGGTCACACCGGGTGACCGCGAGCCCCGCATGCGCGCTATTTTAAATTTTGAATATGTGAAGAAGGGATGCGCGGACGGCGTTCGCTGTTGATCGGCGATCAAACTTTGTCTGTGCATCTTGTGACGTTCTACGTGAATGACCGACCGGTATTCGTACCGGACGGTTACTCAAGATGTGCGGATGAAGCTCTTGTTTTTCCCGACGGTCGCCGGTCTTCGGAGCGGCCCGGAATTCGGGAAGTCAACTTGAGAGTTTGATCCTGGCTCAGAACGAACGCTGGCGGCAGGCCTAACAC
>JAPPPF010000291.1 GCA_028817665.1 Magnetovibrio sp.
CGCCCGCCGCGCCCCCGGGGCCGCCGCCCAAGACGATCATCCCGTCGGTGAACTGGACCGTCGCCGGCAGCGTGCCGTCGGTGGCGTGCGGGCGCATGTAGGTGAAGCGGATGCCGCGGCCCTCGAGGTGGTCCTCCATGTGGCCGAGATATTCGGCGTCCGTGTGCTGAATGACGTAGAGGGAGCGGGCCGGCTGAACCATCCCGGCCGAGCTCAGGCGGCGGCCCGGTCGGCGGCGGCCGCCGTCAGCACCCGTTTGAAATCGTCGGCGCCGAGGCTCAGCACCTCGGCCCGGTTCTCAGTGAAGAAGGCGTCGACCGTCGCCGCGATCTCGGCCGTGGTGGTGCCGCGCAGGCGCGCCTCGAGATCGAAGACGATACGCGGAGGCGCGGCGAAGAAATCGCCGGTGATCAGCACCTCGCGGATGCGCGCGTCGGTCGGGCCCTCGAGCCGCATGTAGGCGGTGACGGTGCCGCCGGGCCCGGCGTGGGTGGCGCTTCGGACCCCGGCCGCGGCGCCCGGCGCGTCGATCGCGGCGACGAACTCGTCGGTGCCGATCTCGTCGTCGAACAGCTCATCGGCGAGCGACGTTTCCGCCTCGCTCACGGTGTCCGGTCGCGGATCGACGCCGAGGTGTTCGCGGAAACCCCGAGCCAAGGCTTCTTGGATTTCCGCGAGATCGGGGAGGCGGTCGCCGAGCAGTTCGCGGAGCGTCACCACCCGCCCGGCGGCGTCGTCGAGGCCGCGCTTCGCCAGTTTGGCTTTCGGCACGTTGAGGGCGGCGAGCATGTCCGCCGGGTCCATGTCGATGAGCAGCGTGCCCTGATAGAACAACACGTCGCCGTCGTAGAAGCCGCCGGTCCCCGAAAGCTTGCGGCCCGCCACCTCGATGTCGTTGCGCGGCCGGAAGCGGGCGTCGACGCCGAGGCTGGAGAGCCCGGCGGCGGCGGCCTCGCAGATCGCCCGCGCGGCGGCCCCGAGATCGGCGAAATCGAAGGTCGAGCGGCGGAACACCAGTTCCCAACCCAGCTGCCCGGGATCGAAGTAGATCGCGCCGCCGCCGGTGATCCGGCGCGCGACGCCGACGCCGGCGGCCCGGCAATGCGCCAGGTTGATCTCCTTGCCGAGATCCTGGTGGCGCCCGACCAGCGCCGTCGGCGGGAAGCGCAGGAAGCGGATGGTGTCGGCGATCAGGCCGTCCTGGCGGGCCTCGATCAGGGCCTGGTCGAAGGCGATGTTCCAGCGCCCGTCGCGGAGCCCCGTGTCGATGATCCGGAACGGCCGCGCCGTCACTTGACACCCAATTGGCGGCGGATCTTGACGATGTCCTTCTTCGCCGGCTGGAAGGGATAGGAGGCGATGTCGCTCGGCGGCGAATCGCCATAGGGCCGGTCGCAGGCCGAGATGTCGTCGGCGAACTTGCCCGGGCACCCCGACGTGCGGAAGGCGATGCCGGCGTCGATCACCGTATCCAGCTCCGAGGTGGCCAGGCCGAAGTCGCTGACCCGGCCGTCCTCGTCGAACGCCATCTGCTCGACCCTGACCCCGTAGTAGTCGATCAGGTAGCGCGCCAGTTGCACGCGCCGCCACTGGTCCCTCGGCGTCGCCGGCAGATGGTCCATCAAGGAACCCTTCTCGGGGAAGAAGCAGAACATGTGACTGTGGCCGCCCATGTCGACGAGCTGCTGGACCAGGCTCAGGACATCGTGCTCGGTCTCGCCCATGCCGACGATGATGTGGGCGCCGAACTTCTGGGCGCCGAAGACGTCGCGGGCGTCGTTCAGGATCTCCCAGTACTTCTTCCACGAATGCGGCGAGTTGACGCCGCGCCCGCGGGTCCGGTCGAACAGTTCCGGCGTCGCCGCGTCCAGCGCCACGGTGAAGATGTCGGCGCCGAGATCGTGGAGGGTCTCGACGTCGCCGCGGGTCATGGTCGTCGGGTTCGACAGGATGGAGACCGGCATGATCTCGTGGGCGATGCGCTCGCGCCATTTCCGCAGCACCGTCACCGTGTCCTCGTCGGAACGCGGATGGGTGATCATCGAGATGCACATGCGGTGGAACGGCGTCTTGTCGCCGTCGGCGGCGACGGCCTCGATGACCTGCTCCATGGGCACCGCCGGCCAGTCGACGCGGATGAAGTTGCGGTCGGCGTAGTCGCGCTCCGCCTCGCGGTGGCGCGCCAGGCCGCAGTAGGCGCAGTTGGCCCGGCAGCCTTCCGGGTAGGTGAGCAGGAGGTTTAGGCACCGCGTGCAGCCGCAGCGGTACATCTTGCCCGGCATGATGCCGAGCGTGATCGCCGCCGCCGTCGACATCTGCACGTAGTCCGGCGAGCGCATGTTGGGCGTCAGGATGTTGTAGTTGGGAAGATACGCGCCGCCGGGCTGGACGTCGTTGGCCTTGACCGCGGCGCCGTTGCGTTTCTCCTTCGGCGCCTCGGCGGGGGCGCGCGGCTGCATCGCGGCGAAGGCGTTGAAATCGCCGTCGGTGCCTTTGTCTCCCGGGCCGTTGGCCTCCGGCTTCAAGCAGGTCATGGGTGCGTCATCCTCCCTAGGCGGCCCAGTATTCGGGGTAGGCGATCCAGCCGCGGCGCAGGTTTTCCGGCGTCGGCGCCTGATCTTCTCGGTAACGGGCGAGCAGTTCGCGGCGCCGCGCCAGCGCCCGGTCGAGGGCCGGTTTGAACAGTTCCGTCAGCTCCTCGGCGTAATCCGGCAAGGCCTCTGCGTCTCCGCTGAGGTGCGCGGCCGCGGCCTCGCCGGCCGCTCCGCCGGCGATCACGGCGGCCGAGATGCCGGCGCCGGTGACCGGGTTGGCCAGCCCAGCGGCGTCGCCGGCGAGCAGCACCGGCGTTTCATCCAGCCGTCCGATCGGGTCGAGCATGCCGCCGACCGGAATCGGGCCGCCGGTGTGGCCGAAGACGCGGCGGCCGACCCGGTCGCGGACGGCGAGGTTCTCGTGCAGGTCGTCGAGGATTGGCTTCAACCGGTGCTTGGCCTCGGGCGCGACGCCGACGCCGAGATTGGCGACCTCGCCCTTCGGGAACAGCCAGCCGTAGCCGCCCGGTATATCGGCGGAGAGGAAGATGTCGGTCTGTTCGTTGGGCGCGTAGAGCGGCACCGTGATCTGCCGTGTCTCGACGACGTGCTCGTTGATCCGCCCAAGCGCCCGGCCGACCCGTGAGCGCGGCCCGTCGGCGCCGATCAACACTTCGCCCCGGAGGCCGGAGCCGTCGCTCAGCCGCACCGTGCCGTCGGGGTCCACCGCCTCGACGGCGGCGCCGAACCGGCACTCGGCGCCGGCCTCGGCGGCGCGCGCCGCCAGGGCCGCGTCGAATTTGGCCCGGTCGATCATCCGGCCGGGGAAATCGGGCTTGATGTCCGGCGCCTCGTCCTCGACGAAGGTCATCATCTCGCGGACGCGCTGGCGGGTGACGGCGCCGAGGCCCTCGATCTCCTGGTCGAGGAGCGCCGGAATGAATTCGGCGCATTGCACCGGCACGCCCGGTTCGCGGCGCCGGTCGAGGGCGACGACCCGGCGTCCGGCGCTCGCCGCGGTGGCCGCGACGCGGCTGCCGGCGGGCCCGAGGCCGACGACCAGGACGTCCGTGCGTTCGATGGCGCTCATGCCGCGCAACTCGCGCCCTGCGCCGCCTCGCCGCCGATCTTGATCGAGCAGCAGGCGTGCTCCTGATGGAACGGCCGGCCGATGGCCTCGGCGACGGCGACCATGCCGTCGGCGGGGAAGGCGATGCCGTCGAGGCCGGCCATCACCGCGTAGGCGTCGATCTCGCGCCGCGCCATGCCGGGCGGACGGGCGCAGCCGAGCAGCACCTGCTGGTCGGGCAGGCGCTCGCGGGCTTCCGCGAAGATCGTGCCGACGGCGGCGCTCGATGGTGTCACGAAACTGCCGGGCTTGGCGTAGAAGGGCATGATGACGACCAGCACCAGGGCGTGGATGCCGTGGCGCGCGCAGATGTCCAGGGCGTTCGCCTCGCCGAGGATTTCGCCATAGTGCAGGCCGATGACGATATGCGGGACGATCTCCATATCCGTCGCCGTGAGCGCCGCTAGGGTGCGCTCGAAGTCGTCCACCGGGCGGTCGAGCTTGTAGACGTCCCGGATGGTTTCCCGGGCGCCGATGACGTCCATCATCGCGGTGTCGACGCCGGCCGCTTCCATGCGCTTCGCCCGTGTTTCGTCGAGGAGCGCGGAGTGGATGGCGATCTTCAGGTGCGGGAACTCGCGCTTCAGCTTCTCGACGACCGGGTAGTAGCGTTCGTAGGCGATCTCGTTACGGCGGTTCGACCCGCCCGACAGCAGGAACCCCTGCAGGTTCTGCAGCATCACCAGGTCGCGGACCTTCTGCTCCAGCATCTCCGGGCTGGTCGCGGGGATCATCGGCTCCAGGATCTTCGCCTGGCAATGGTCGCACATCAGCGCGCAGCCGCCGGCGGTGATGGAGAAGGCGGGGAAACTGTTCTTCGCGCAGCCCTTGAGCTCGCTCGACGTGTAGTCCTTGAAGGTCGGGGTCGAGAACCGGAGCGGCCGTTCCAGCGCCCGGCCGCCGGCCTGCAGGCGGCCGATCAAGGCGCCGTCGAGTTCGGCGTCCTCCAGTTCCTCGATGGCGCGGACGCGGTCCAGCCAGCTCATGGCGCGGCCTCCGTGGACGCCGGCAGCATGCCGTCGCGGCGCAGCATGTCGAGGGCCGGCTGAGCGCAGGCTTGGGCCAGACGGCGGCGCGCCGGCGAGGCCTTGACCGCCGCCGCGACGCCCTTCGGATCATCGAGGCCGAGCGCCGCGAGGCTGGCCGCGGTCGGGTAGAGGGTGGCGTCGAGGAACCGGTTGAGCAGGAACCGGAGCGACGTGGTGAAGGCGAGGCGCCGCGCACCGGTCATTTGCCCAATTCGGCTGGCCAAGAGCGTGCGCGCGGCGGCGATGTGGCGGGCCTCGTCACGGTGATGCAGTTCCAGCACCTGACGGGCCACCGGGCAGATGTCCTGGCCCGGTTCGCGGGCCCGCTTCAGGGCCTTCAGCCCGAAGGTGTCGGTCACCGTCTCGCCGATGTAGACCATCGCCCAAAAGGCCGGGCCGGCCGGGTCGAGGCGTCCGGCGACGCGGGTCAGCAGACCGGTGGCGCCGAGCAACGGCACGTCCTTCAAGCCGGCGCGCGCGATCATCTCGAGGAACATCAGGCTGTGCCCCGATTCCTCGCGCACCTCTTGGAGCATGATCCGGGCCTCGTCGGTATTGAGCCCGAGGTAGCCCTTGGCGGTGACGCGGCTGATCAACAGGCCCTCGAGCCACATGCCGGCGGCGCAGAGCCGGGCGAACTCGATCTCGGAGAAGCGCTTCAACTGTTCCGCCGACAGCCGCCCGGCGATGTCGAGTCCGTCGATGCTCAGGAGATCCATCGGCAGCCACGGCAGCCCGTCATCGGCGGCCCGCCAATCGATGGCGGCGACGGGGTCACGGTAGCGCGCGCCGTGCGCGCCCAGGCGGTCGAGCACACGGCTCATGCCGGCACCATTTCCGTGTCGCCTGAGCGGTCGGCGTCGGCCAGCGCCGGCATGACCTCACGGGCGATCAGTTCCAGGCTGGCGATCTGCTCGGCGGCGCTGAGGTCGCCGCCGCCGACGATCAGGCTGACCCGGTCGAGGCCGGCGGCTTGCAGCTTGACCAGGCGCTTCGCCACGTGCGCCGGCTCGCCGACGCTGGCCAGTCCGAGGGTTTCGAGGACGCCGAGGCTCATGACCCGGTCGAGGACCGGGACCAGCCAGCCGAGCTTGCGGTAGTGTTCGTAACCCTTGACCTGCTTGGCGAGGATGCCGCTGGCGACCTCGAAGATGCGCCGGTAGGCCCAGACGATGCCGGCCTCGGCGCGGGCGCGGGCGGCGGCGTGGTCCGGCCCGCAGTAACACGCCATGGTGAACGAGACCCGTCCCGACGGCCGAAGCGCCCGGTAGCGCGCCAGATCGGCCTCGATCATCGGCCACGGCTTGAACGGGCCGGTCATCACGTCGAGGCCGAGATCGGCGGCGATCTCGAAGGTTTCCGGGCTGACCGCCGCGATCCAGCCCTGGCGCAGCCGCGTCGGCGGTTTCGGATTGAGGCGGTAATCCCGGTCGCCGCGGTTGAAGCCGCCGGTTTCCAGCAGCAATTGCAGGTCGGCGAAATTGTCGAGGAATATCTCGCGGCTCGCCGTCGGATCGACGCCCAAACCTTCCAGTTCCGTGGTCGTGACGCCACGCCCGACCCCCCATTCGACGCGGCCGCCGGAGAGCGCGTCGAGGGTCGCCAGGCGTTCGGTGATGCGGATTGGTTCGTGGATCGGCAACGGCAGGATCGCGAACCCGAGCCTCAACCGGCGCGTCTCGCGGGCCACGGCGGCGAGCAGCATGTCCGGCGCCGAGGCGCAACTGTAGTCACCGAGGAAGTGGTGCTCGGGCAGCCAGAGCGCCCCGAAGCCGAGGCGGTCGGCGGCGGCGGCGACCTCGATCAAATCGTCGAAGCGGGCCGCCGGCGTGGCCCCGGTGCCCGGCGGCGACGCCAATTCGCAGAACAGATCCAGTTGCATGGTTCCGGGCGTCGCCTCCCTCGCGTGCGCGGCATTCGACGGGGTTTTCAAACACTTTACATATTTTGAATATGTTGGGTGCCTTTGTCTACACCAATCACAAACTTGATCTGTGTTAAGGCAAGGCAGGCCGGGCCGTGGCCTCTTGGGGTGGTGAAATCGGGCGATTTCGCCGACAATTGCCGAAAATGGAACGGGGAAAGACCGTGGAAGAGCATCCTTTCGCCCAATACATCCGCATCCTGGCGCGCGGCAAGACCAAGGCCCGCGACCTGACCGGCGCGGAAGCCGAGGCGGCGATGGCCATGATCCTGGACGGCGCCGTCGAGCCCGAGCAGTTGGGCGCCTTTTTGATGCTGATGCGCCTGAAGGAGGAAACGGCCGAGGAGGTCGCCGGATTCGTCCGCGCGGCGCGCGCCTCGGTGCCGGTGCCCGACGATGCCCCGGCGGTCGATCTGGATTGGTCGTCCTACGCCGGCAAGCGCCGGCAGCTGCCTTGGTATGTGCTCGCCGTGCTGGCCTTGGTGCAGGATGGGGTCAAGGTGTTCATGCACGGCACCGACGGTCACACGCCGGGCCGGGTCTACACCCGCGCGACCCTGGAGGCCCTCGGCCTGCCGGTCGCGACGACGACCGCCGAGGCGGCCGGGCAAATCGCCCAGACGGGTTTCGCCTACCTGCCGCTTGAGTATCTGTCGCCGCGCCTCGAGGAAATCATCAACATGAAGCCGGTGCTCGGCCTGCGCTCGCCGGCCAACACCATTTGCCGGCTCCTGAACCCGTTCGCCGCGCCGCACCTGTTGCAGGGCATCTTCCATCCGAGCTTCATGCCGATCCACCAGAACGCCATGCGGGAACTGGGCGAGGCACGGGCCGCCGTGTTCCGGGGCGAGGGCGGCGAGATCGAGCGCCGCCCGAACAAGGCACTGACCACGCGCACGGTGATCGATGGAAGAATGGGCGAGGACCACTGGCCGGCTCTGCTGCCCGAGCCCCAGCAGCCGGTCGACGAGGACATGGCCGTCGAGCGCCTCGCCGCCGTCTGGCATGGCGACGACGCGGACGCCTACGCCACCGCCGCGATCACCGGCACGCTCGCCCTGGCGCTTCATCTCCTGGGCCGGGCCGCCGATCAGCAGTCCGCCCAGGAAGCCGCCGAGGCGCTCTGGGCCGGGCGCGACCGCGGGCGTTTGCGCCCCGCCGCCTAGGCCTTGTTCCGGGACCAGTTGCGCGCCGCCGCCAACCCGGTTTAATATATTCACATTATCGCATATGTGAGGCGGGGACGAGGCGCCGCCCGGGAGAGGCGTGATGCGGCGAATTCTTTGGATTGGCATGTGGATGGTCCTGGCTGGCTGGGTGGCGGCTGGACCCTCGGCGGCGGCGGAGAAGATGAAGCTACTGCCGGCCGTCGAACGCAACGAGGAGGGCATCTACGTCCAGCCCTGGTTCCACGAATCGTTCCTCGATCTCCGCGACGACATGGCCGAGGCGGCGGCCGCCGGCAAGCAATTGGTGATCCTTTGGGAGCAGCGCGGCTGTCCCTATTGCCGGGAGATGCATGTCGTCAACCTGCGCCGGCCCGATGCGGTCGACTACATCCGCAAGAACTTCATCGTCCTGCAGCTCAATCTCTGGGGCGACCGCGAGGTGACCGACGTCGATGGCGAGGTGACCACCGAGAAGAAGCTGGCGCGCAAGTACCGGGTCCAGTTCACGCCGACGATCCAATTCCTGCCCACCGCCCTGCCGAAGGGCAACAAGAAGCCGGGCCATGATCTCGAGGTCTGGCGGCTGATGGGCTACTGGAAGCCCTTCCACTTCAAGCATACCTTCGTCTACGTGCGCGAGAAGGGCTACGAGACGGAACCCAACTTCCAGCGCTGGCTGCAGGCGCGGGCCCGCGAATACGAGGCCCAGGGCAAGGAAGTCGAGCTCTGGTAATCCGCCGGGCGGCGGCTAGATCACGCCGTCCTCGCGCAATTTCCCGATCTCCCGGTCGTCGAGGCCGAGCAGCGACGAGAGGACCTCGTCCGTGTGTTCGCCGAGCCCCGGGCCGGTGCTGCGGACCCGGCCGGGCGCGTTGACGAGGCGCGGGAAGACGTTCTGCATGGCGACGCGGCCGAGCTCGGCGTCATCGACCTCGATGATCGCGTCGCGCGCCCTGAAGTGCTCGGATTCGAACACGTCCTTGGCGTCGTTGACCGGCCCGCCGGAAACATCGTTGGCCTCGAGGACGGCCAGTGCGTCGTCGAGGGTGCGCTCGGCGAACCACGTCGCGATGATCTCGTCCAGGGCGTCGGCGTTCCGGACGCGGTCCGGATTGGTGACGAAGCGCGGATCCTCGATCAACTCGTCGCGGCCCATGGCGCGGGCCAGGCGTTCCCAGATGGTCTGCGCCGAGGCACTCATGGAGAACCACTTGCCGTCCTTGGTTTCGTAGACGTTCGAGGGCCCGGCGTACTGGCTGCGGTTGCCGGAACGCTCGCGGATGGCGTTCAGCTGATCGTATTCGATGACCAGGAAATCGTTGAGGCGCAGCATGGACTCGGCCAAGGAGCAATCGACGATCTCACCCTTCGCCGTTGGATCGGTCTTTTGCCGCAACAGCGCCACCAATACGCCGATGGCGCCGAAGTAGCCGGTGACCGCGTCGGCGACCGGGTAGCCGACGTGCATGGGCGGCCGGTCGGCGGTGCCGCTGACCGACGTGAACCCGGCGTAGGCCTCGGCGATCCGGGCGAATCCCGGCCGTTTCGCCAGCGGCCCCGTTTGCCCGTAGCCCGAGACCCGTAGGATGATCAGCTCGGGGTTGATCTCCTTCAGCACGTCGGGCCCGAGCCCGTAGCGTTCCAGGGTGCCCGGGCGGAAGTTCTCGCTCAGCACGTCGACCTTGGCGATCAACTGGCGGAACAGCGCCTTGCCGTCGTCCTTGCGGAGATCGAGGGTGATCCCGAGCTTGTTGCGGTTGGTCACCTTCCACCAGAGCGGCACGCCGTCCTTGTGGGGCGGCAGGGCGCGCAGCGGATCGCCGACGCCCGGCAATTCGACCTTGATCACCTCGGCGCCGAAATCCGCCAGCAGGCCGCTGGCGATGGGCGCGGCGATGATCGTCGAGATATCGAGGATCCGAATGCCGGAGAGGGGCAGGGGCGTGGCGGAGGTTTCGCTGGACATCGGTCGTCGGCCTTTCTCGGTTGCCGGGGTCGCCGCAACCTAGCAGGTTCCGCCGGAATATTCCATAAAATGAAAAGTAATTTCAACTATTGAAACACTAGATTTGACACAACTCGACCGGCGCGCCGCCGCGCGTCGTCGCGCCGTTGCGATCGGCTTGGGTTATTGGTTGGCGAAGATGGCCCTGAGGGCGCCGCCGAAGGAGCCTTCCTCCAGGTACTTCATGCCGTAGACGCCGCCGGCGATGATCGAGGCGAGCGCCAGCAACGAGCCGAAGGCCAGCGTCGACATGCCGGTGATGCCCTGGCCGATGGTGCAGCCCAACGCCATGATGCCGCCGATCCCCATGATCGCGCCGCCGAACATATGGCGGACCATGTCGTCGGCGTCGTTGAAGCTCTCGACGCGGAAGGTGCCGGAAGCCTTGGCGGCGACGAAGGCGCCGAAGATGACGCCGCCGACCACCGCGATGCCGAAGTTGATGGTGGTCCCGGTGAAGGTCATCAGGTACTGCAGGCTCTCGCCGACAGGATTGACGAAGGTGAATGAATTCAGCGGCGTCGGCTCGAACTCGTCGTGACCGACCACGCCGGTGACGTACCAGGCGGCAGGCACCAGGGCGCCGAGGATGACGCCGCCGGCGATGTTGCGCTTCGACGCCCGGAAGCCTGCGTCCTTGAAGCAGAACCAGAGGATGCCGCCGGCGAAGGCCGTGAGCGCGACGAGCCGCGCCGTCGCCACGTCGAGGCCGGTGGCGTGGGCAAGCAGATCGGGAATGCCGCCGGCCGCGAGGCCGGCCGCCGCCAGATCGACGTTGGTGGCGGCCTCGAGTTCGACCCGCGCCAGCCCGGTGAGGCCGCGCAGCGTCATGTAGGCGAAGACCCCGAGCATGATCGCGACGACCAGCGACTTGAGGTTGCCGGCGCCGAGCCGGACCAGCGTCTTGTTGCCGCAGCCGCCGGTCATGGTCATGCCGAAGCCGAACAACAGTCCGCCGATGATGGCGCCGGCCCAACCCAGGTTGGTCGTCGTGTAGATGGACGCGTTGAGGTCGACGAGGCCGGCGAGATGCAGCGCCTGGCTACCGATCATCGCCACGGCGATGGCCAGGAGCCAGGCCCGGAAACGCAGCCAACTGCCCATGAAGACGATGTCGGAGATCGCACCCATGGTGCAGAAATCGGTGCGCTGCGCGGTCGCGCCGAAGGCCATGCCCAGACCGAAGCCGAGGCTGGCGACCAACCAGATAACCGGAAACTCCTCCATGCGACCGAATTCCTCCCGACCCGCGGCCCACGTCGACGGCGCTTCCCGCGCCGGTCGACTTATCATATTCGATTTTTGTAAATTGTCCAAGATGCCATGGCAATGGTCAATTCGCGACCTCGAATGAGCGCGGCTTGGACTCCAATTATCACTTTACATTTTTATAAAGTGTCATGTATTGATGCCCGAGCATCGATCTTCAGAACAGGCGAGGACGCGACATCATGGCCACCCAGACATTGGATGCGAAAGGGCTGAACTGCCCGATGCCGATCTTGAACGCGAAGAAGGCGATCAAGAAGCTGAACGTCGGCGATACGCTGGAGATCCTGGCCACCGACCCGGGCGCGGTGAAGGATTTCGAATCCTTCTGCAACGCCACGGGCAACTCTTTGCTCGAGTGGGATGAAACGGACAGTGTGTTCCGCTTCGTCATCGAGAAGGTCTGAGGCGGGCGCCTAGACCTCCAAGACCACCTTGCCGGTGGATTTCCGCGCCAACACCGTGTCCATGGCATCGGCGAAATCGCCGAGGGGAAACCTGTGGCTGACCACGGGCTTCAGCCGACCGGCCTCGAACATGCCGTGCAGGTCGGCCTGCATGGCCTCGATGGCCTCGGCGTAGGCGCTGCCGTCGTCGCCGGGGCTCCAGCCGAGATAGGTTCCGTAGTTGAGCCCGACGATGGACATGTTCTTGACCAGCAGGAAGTTCACCGGCGGCTCGGGGATCGTGCCCGACGCGTAGCCGATGGTCACCAGCCGGCCCTCGCGCGCGGTGGCGCGGAGCGATTGCATGAACACGTCGCCGCCGATCGGATCGAACACGACGTCGGCGCCACGGCCGTCGGTGAAGTCCTTCACCGCGTCGCGCAGCGCGTCGTAGCCGATCGCTTCGTCGGCGCCGTGATCGCGGGCCAGTTGCCGCTTCGCCTCGCTGCCGGCGGTGGCGACCACGGTCGCGCCCTTGGCCTTGGCGATCTCGACGGCGGCGAGTCCGACGGCGCCGGCGGCGCCGTTGACCAGCACCGTCTCGCCGGCCTCCAGGCGTCCTTTCCAGATGAGCGCCGCGTAGGAGGTCGGATAGGAGATCGGAAACAGGGTGGCCTCGGCGAAGTCCATGGCGTCGGGCATCACGTGGGTGTGGATGTCGCGGGCCGCGGCGGTTTCGGCGAACCCGCCCCAGTCGATGGCGGCGTAGACCCGGTCGCCGGGCTTGATGCCCTCGACCGCGGCGCCGACCTCCGAGACGACGCCGGCAACCTCGGTGCCGGGCGCGAAGGGGCGCGGCGGCTTGCGCTGGTACTTGCCGGCGATCACTAGGCTGGTGCCGAAGCTGACACCGGTGGCGCGGGTGTCGATGAGGACCCGGTCGTCGGCGATCGCCGGGGGATCGATGTCCTCGACGGTCATGTCCCGGTAGGGACCGAACTCATGGCAGACGACGGCGCGCATTTTTATTTCCTCCAGGCGCCGCGCGTATCGATGACGACCTGGCCGGCGCGCGGCGTCGGCGGCGAGGCGCGAAACACCGTGTGGTCGGTCAGGAGAACGATCACGTCGGCGTCGTCGAGCGCCGTGTCCAGGTCGGTCAGTTTCAATTGCGGCAGATCGGCGAGGGCGTCCGGCAAGGTATCGATATGCGGCTCGACCACCAGCACCTGGCCGGCAGCCTGCCATGCGAGGGCACGGGTGATCTCGACCGCGGGACTTTCCCGGAGATCGTCGATGTCAGCCTTGTAGGCAAGGCCCAGGCAGGAGACGGTCGGCCGATCCTTACCGGCGATGGCCGATTTGACGGCCTCGACGACGCGTCCGGGTTTGCCGTCGTTGACCCCGCGCGCCGCCCTGATGAGCGGCGTGTCGTCGGGGGCCGATGAAACGATGAACCAGGGGTCGACGGCGATGCAATGCCCGCCGACGCCGGGGCCCGGTTGCAGGATGTCGACCCGGGGATGGTGGTTGGCCAGCCTGACCGCTTCCCAGACATCGATTCCCATCTTGTCGCAGACGGCGGAGAGCTCGTTGGCGAAGGCGATGTTGACGTCGCGGTAGGCGTTCTCGGCGAGCTTCACCAGCTCTGCCGTCGCCGCCGTCGTCAACAGGCACTCGCCCTCCACGGCGATCCGGTAGAAGGCCGCCGCCTGTTCGGCGCAGCGCCGGGTCAGGCCGCCGACGACGCGGTCGTTGCGGGTCAGCTCGATGAGCACCCGGCCCGGCAGCACCCGTTCCGGACTGTGGACCAGGCAGACGTCGGCGGTTTCGCCGGCGGTATGCGGGAAGCTCAGGTCGGGCCGCGCCGCGGCCAGCGATTTCGAGAAATTCTCGGTCGTGCCGACCGGCGAGGTCGACTCGATGATCACCAGATTGTTCGGCGCCAGGACCGGCGCGATGGTCTCGGCCGCCGCTTCCAGGTGCGTGAGGTCGGGCTGGTTGCCGTCGGTGAACGGCGTCGGCACGGCGATAATGAAGACGTCGGCCGCCTCCGGCGTGGTCGCCGCCCGGAGCTTGCCGCGGGCGACGGCGCCGTTGACTAGGATATCCAGATCCGGTTCGACGATGTGAACGCGGCCCTGGTTGACGAGATCGACGGTGTCGGCGTCGATGTCGCATCCAAGCACGTCGACACCGCGGCTCGCGAAGACGGCCGCCGTCGGCAGCCCGACGTAGCCCAGACCGACAACGCAGATCCGTTTGAACTCGGATTTAGTGATGTCCGTGGACACGCAGGATCTCCTCGACGATTCGGCCGCTGGCCTGGCCGTCACCGTATGGATTGTGGGCGCGGCTCATGGTGTTGTAGACCGCTTCGTCGTCGAGCAGCAACGCCGTTTCCCGGACGATGGCGTCCGCATCCGTGCCGACCAGCTTCACCGTCCCCGCGTCGACGGCCTCGGGGCGTTCGGTCAGGTCGCGCATGACCAGCACCGGCTTGCCAAGGGACGGCGCCTCTTCCTGGATGCCGCCGGAATCGGTGATCACCATGTGACAGCGGTTCATCAGATAGACGAAGGGCAAGTAGTCCATCGGCTCGGTCAGGTGCATGGTGACGTAACCGCCGAGCAAGCGGCGCACGGGTTCCTGGACGTTCGGATTGAGATGTACGGGATAGATCAATTCCACGTCGCCCCGGTCGGCGATGGCCGCCAGCGCCCGGCAGATGTTCTCGAAACCGGCACCGAAGCTTTCGCGGCGATGGCCGGTGACAAGAATCAATTTCCGATCCGGGTTGAGGTGCTGAAACTGGGCGTCGAGGCGTGCCGTCATGGCGTCATCGTCACGCAATCGCTGGATGGTCATTTGCAGCGCATCGATGACCGTATTGCCGGTGATCGAGATCCGGCCCGGCGCGACCCCCTCGCGTTCCAGGTTCTCCGCCGCCCGCTCGGTCGGCGCGAACAGCAGATCGGCGATGCCGTCGGCGAGGCGGCGGTTCATCTCCTCGGGGAACGGCGCGTAGATGTCGCCGGTCCGCAAGCCCGCCTCGACGTGGCCAACGGGGATCTGCTGGTAGTAGGCGGCGAGCGCCGCGGCGAAGGTCGTCGTGGTGTCGCCGTGGACCAGGACGCGGTTCGGCTTTTCCTCCCGCAGGACCTGGGTGACGCCGGTCAGGACGGTCTCAGTGATGTGCGACAGATCCTGATTGGCGTGCATCACGTTCAGATCGTGATCCGGCGCGATCTCGAACAGGGCCAGGACCTGGTCGAGCATCTCGCGGTGCTGGGCGGTGACGCAGACCCGCGATTCGATCCCCGGCGCGGCCTGCAGGGCGCGGATCACCGGCGCCATCTTGATGGCTTCCGGCCGCGTTCCGAAGATCGTCAGTACCCGCATGGCGGCTCCCGGTAGGTGATGGGCCAGCCGCCGGTGCCGACGGCTTGGCGATGGATAAAGCGCCGTTGGGCGTTAAGCAAGTCCGTTCGCGGTTGCGACGGCCTGTTACAGGCGTACACACGGGTTCTATTGTGCCAATGACTCCAGGCGGTTACACTTCCGCCACGGTGGTAACCTCGGGGTCGGAATGCGTGCAATCCTGATCAAGTGGTCGCGAGTTCTTGCGGCGATGGTGTTCGTCTTGGGCGTCCTCGCGGGCATTTCGCCGGCGGCCGCGGAGTTCGGCTTTTCCGGCATGCACGTGCAAGGTGTCAATCCGGCCATCGCCAAGGCCCTCGGCCTGCCGAAGGCCGAGGGCGTGATGGTCATGGACGTGGCGCTCGGTGGCCCCGCCGACAAGGCCGGCGTGAAGCGCGGCGACCGGATCGTCATGTTCGACGGCGCCAAGATCGACACTTTCAAGCGCTTGGTCAAGATCGTCACCGGCACCAAGCCCGGTCAACCCGTCAAGGTCGGAGTGATCCGCCAGGACGGCGATCACACGG
>JAPPPF010000085.1 GCA_028817665.1 Magnetovibrio sp.
GGAAGGTGCCGGACGTCTCGGGCGTCAGGCCGTCGATGATCTGCCGCATGCCGGTGACGCTGACGTCGACGGCGATCTGCCCGCCCTTCCTTGTTTCCGTCGCCACCGAGCCCGGATGCAGGACCGCCGAGATCACGCCCTGTTCGGCGAGGTCGACGCTGAGGCTCTTCGCCGCCATGTTCAGCGCCGCCTTGCTGCACCGGTACCCGCCACGTCGAGCCTCTGCTTGGTCGTCGCGATGCTGTTTGTCAGGGCATCGATTTTCTTCGGATCGCCGCCGCCGGCCTTGGGGTCGGTCAAGGCAAAGACGAAGCTCGGGTTCTTGCGCTGTTTGGCCGATGGCGGTTTGCGGTTGATGACGTCGTTGCCGCCGCCTGACGGCGCCGCCGTGATCAATTTCATGCCGCCCTGCATGGGCGCCAGGTGCAACCGCATCTTCGGCGCCAGCGGCGTGCCGCGCTTGATGCCGCCGTGCGACGGCTGGAACTTGAACCGGAGCGCTTGGTTCTTCGGGTCGAGCTTCGTCGCCGTGGCCAGGAGATTCTTACCGGCGGCCCGCACGAATTTGCCGTTCGCCGCCCTGATGACCACCGGCTCCGGGGCGCTCGGCGGCGCGCTCGACTTGCCGTCACCGTCGTCGATCTCGAACACGGCGTCGTCGGCGCACTTCTCCGCCTTGGCGTGTACCCGGCCCTTGTTGTCGACCGCCAGGAAGTTCTTTCCGTTGCCTGTGGCGATGCACAGCTTTATGGATTTCGCTTGCGCGCCGGGGCTCGCCAGCGCCACGACGGCGGCGAGCGTCGCGGCAGGGAAAATACGTGTCCTCATCGGTGCCTCCCGTGATCCCGTGATCCCATAATCCCTCTCGGGTTTCTATCCTGGATATTCTTTGGTAACACTTTTCCTGCATTAGTTTCATATCCCACAACGGTGCCACACCGGGCCGCCGCCCGCTCATCCGCCGCCGGTGGATCCTCCGGGCGCGGATCTCGGTTGCATGGCCGCCTTCGCCGCGGGCTCGGGCGTTCTTGACAAATCATTTTGTTCATGCTATGTTCTTATTCATATCGCGCGGCCTCACGGTTGGCCGTTGCGCGCTATTTGACATTGTGAATAGGGCTCCGTTCCGCCGGCTCCGGCGCCTCGGGGCACCGCCGGGAGCGATGGGCCTCTTCGTTGCGAGCGGCGGTTAAAGCAAAAGGGACACTTCCACCCAATACACCGTCATGCCCGGACGTGATCCGGGCATGAACGACTTCACGCGGTGATGCGCGGTTCAGGTAAAGTCGTGGATCACCGGGTCAAGCCCGGTGATGACGAGAATGCAGCAAACAGCGCCGGAATCGTATGCGGTCGGTGAACCGCCATCCATCGTCATGCCCGGACTTGATCCGGGCATCCACGACTTCACGCGGTGGAGCGTGATGCAGGCGAAGTCGTGGATCACCGGGTCGAGCCCGGTGATGACGCTCAAGGGTAAACGCCCGTCGCCCGCCCATCCTTCGACAAGCTCAGGATGAGGACGGAGAGGGGCGCACCATGAAAAACTTCAGGATTTCGCAGAAATCCTCATGCTGAGCCTGTCGAAGCATGCATGCGCCGGTAGCGCGGAAATCGCGACAAAACGGCGGACAAAGGCGGACATTTGCGACATTTGTCGCGAAAAGGTCGCGAATGTTCGCGGGCTAAGACACTGGCATCAAACGATCATCCGCCGCCGTCCCGGAAAACCGAGACATTTGCGTACATCGGCGGACGAAGACTATCAGCGCCGGCTCACGGATGGACGCGGACGTTCGGGGTTTCCGCGTCGGGCCGGGCGCGGACCTGGAAGTCGCTGTTGTAGTTGGACGCGCTCGGGTTCTCAGGGCAGGCCCGGAAGAACTGGTCGCGGCCCGGCACGTCGGTGTCGAAGTCCCACGACGGCGTCGCGCCGACGGCGTGCGCCCGGTCGATCAGGCGACGCCGGCGCTGGCTCTCCAGGACCGTCTCGCGCAAGGCGTCGAAATCCCAGTTCTCGGCGACGAAACCGGCCAGCCGCGCCTCGACCTCGGCCACCTCGGGCCGCCCGGCGAGGTTCGCCGTCTCCAGCGGGTCGCGGGCCCGCTCGAAGAGCAACGGCGGGTCGCCCGGGCAGTGGATGAACTTATGGCCGCCCTCGATCACCGCGACGGCCGGCGCGTTCAGCCCCTCGCCGCTCATCTCGGCGATCACCCGGTCGGCGCCCGCCAGGCGGCCGCCCTCGAGCAGCGGTTTCAGGCTGCGGCCGCCATAGGCGGTCTCGACTTGGCCGAGGCCATGGTCCGGGTCGGCCAGGTCGAGGACCGTCGGGAACAGATTGACCAGCGAGACGTTCTCCGTCCGCCGCGCCGGCGCCGCGCCGGGCCGCCGCACGATCAGCGGGATCCGGAGCGCCACGTCGAAGAAGGAGCGCTTGAACCAGAGCCCGCGCTCGCCCAAGGCCTCGCCGTGGTCGGAAAGCAGCACGACGACGGTGTCGTCGGCGAAGCCCGAGTCCGCGAGGGCGGCCAGCAGCCGGCCGACCTGGTCGTCGACGTAGCTCACGGCGCCGTAGTAGGCGTGCCGGGCGACGCGCACCTCTTCTTCCGTCATCGCCGCCTCGGCGACGCCGATGTGATCGAAGAGGCGCCGCGAGTGCGCGTCCAAGGCGTCCCGCGCCATGGCCCCGAGCGCCGGCATGTCGATGTCGGCGTGGCGGTAGCGGTCCCAGTAGCGGCGCGGGATCGCGAAGGGGTCGTGCGGATGGGTGAACGACGCGAACAGCGCGAAGGGCCGCGGGTCGTCGGATCGGGCCAGGTCGTGGAGCTTCCGGACCGAGGTCTCGGCGACGGCGTCGTCGTAGTCGAGCTGGATGGTGCGCTCGTAGACGCCCGAGTTCTTGATGCCGTTGACCTCGCCGGCCGCCGCCAGCAGCCGGTCCTCGCCGCGCGCCGGGGTGGCCCAGTTGGCCGTCCAGTTGAAGTCGGCGGGGTAGATGTCGGTGGTCAGC
>JAPPPF010000218.1 GCA_028817665.1 Magnetovibrio sp.
GGTGGTCGCCGGCGACATCACCATGGAGAAGCTGAAGCCGCTGGCGGAAAAATACTACGGGGTCATCCCGGCGGCCCCGCCAACCATCCGCAGCCGCGCCAAGGAACCGCCGCAGAAGGCGTCGCGGCGGGTCGAGCTGAAGCACAAGCGGGTCCGCCAACCGGTCTGGCAGCGGACCTTCGTGGCGCCGGGACTGCAGTGGGGCGAGGCCAAGCACACCTATCCCCTTGAGGTGCTGTCCGACATCCTCGGCGGCGGCGCCTCGAGCCGGCTTTACCGGCGGTTGGTGATCGAGCGGAAGCTCGCGGTTTCCGCCGGCGCCTACTATAGCGGCGACGACCGGGGCCCCGGACGCTTCGTGTTCAGCGCCAGCCCCATGGACGGCGTCGGCATGGCCGAATTGGAGGAGGCCGTGGAAAAGGAAATCGCCGAGGTGCTGGCGAACGGCGTCACCGACGCGGAAGTCAAGCGCGCCGCCGAGCGCATGCAGGCGGAAGCGGTCTATGCGCGCGACTCGCTGTCGGGCGGCGCCCGGACGCTGGGCGCGGCGCTCGCCTCGGGGCTCAGCATCGACGATGTCGAGGGATGGCCCGAACGGATCGCCGCGGTGACGCCGGATCAGGTCAAGGCGGCCGCCGCGGCGGTGTTCGCCGCGCCGTCCGTCGTGACCGGCCTGTTGTTGCCCGAGAAAGGGAGCTGAGATGATGCGATCGGCGAGCCGATACCCCCTCCGCGGCCTGTTGGCGGCCGCCGTTTTCTGGCTGTTGTCGATGCCGGCGCTGGCCGTCGAGGTCGAGCGCGTCGTCAGCCCCGGCGGCATCGAGGCCTGGCTGGTGCGCGAACACGCCAATCCGATCATCAGTCTGCGCTTCGCATTCCGCGGCGGCGCGGCGCTGGACCCGGCCGGCAAGGAAGGACTGGCCAACCTGGCGTCGTCGACCATGGACGAGGGCGCCGGCGAGCTCGACAGCCAGACCTTCCAGAAAACCCTCGACGACAAGGCCATCCGGCTGCGTTTCGACACCGGCCTCGACACCTACGGCGGCCGCCTTCAGACCCTGACCAAGCACCGCGACGAGGCGTTCCGGCTGCTCCGCCTGGCGTTGACCGCGCCGCGCTTCGACGACGAACCGGTGGAACGGATCCGCGCGCAGATCCTGGTCGGCCTGAAGCAGGACGAGGAAGACCCCCATACCATCGCCAGCCGGGCGCTGCGCCGGACCCTGTTCCCCGACCATCCCTACGGGCGTCCCGTCGACGGCACCGCGGCCAGCGTCCAGGCGATCACCGCCGACGACCTGCGCGGCTTCGTCCGGCGCCGCCTGGCCCGCGACAACCTGATCGTCGGCGTCGTCGGTGACATCACCAAGGACGACCTGGCGGGGCTGCTCGACGCCACCTTCGGCGGACTGCCGGCGGAGGCCGGCCCATGGGCGGTGCCCGACCGGACAGCCGGGTTCACCGGCGGCACCCAGGTGATCGAGCGCAACGTGCCGCAGAGCGCCATCCGCTACGCCGACCTCGGCCTGAAACGCGAGGACCCCGATTACTACACGGCCTTCGTCATGAACTACGTGCTCGGCGGCGGCGGCTTCACCTCGCGCCTCTATTCGGAGATCCGCGAGAAGCGCGGCCTCGCCTACTCGGTCTATTCGGGCCTGTTCCCGATGAAGGCCAGCGCCATGCTGGTCGGCGGCGCCGGCACCGCCAATGCGCGGGTCAAGGAGACGCTCGACGTGCTCCGCGCCGAATGGGGGCGGATGGCCGAGGCCGGCATCACCGACAAGGAGCTGGCCGACGCCAAGACCTACCTGACCGGCGCCTTTCCGCTGCGCTTCACCTCGAACGGGCGAATCGCCGGGATCCTGGTGGGCATGCAGATCTCCAAGCTCGGCATCGACTACCTGAAGCGCCGCAACGCGCTGATCACCCGCGTCACCCAGGACGACATCCGCCGCGTCGCGAAAAAACTCTTGGACCCCAAGCGCTTGACCGTGGTCGTCGTGGGCCGGCCTGCGGGTCTCACCGCGACACAATAACGGCGACCGGCCGGCGGCGGCGCGGCCGCTGGTGGGCGGCCGCCGCCTCTGGTACTCTTCAGCCTCCAACCCAGGCGCAGGGAACTCCATGCCGTCGATCACCAAAACCCGTGCGTGGCAGGCGTTGAAGGCACACCGCGAGGAGATTTCGCGCACCACCTTGCGCGAGCTTTTCGATGCCGATCCCGGCCGCTACCAGACATTTTCATACGAAACCCGGGGCTTGGCGCTCGATCTCTCCAAGAACCGCATGACGCACCGAACATTGGGCCTGCTCGCCGAGCTGGCCAAGGCCGCCGGCGTCGAAGAGCAGATCGAGGCCATGCTGTCCGGGCAGCGGATCAACGAGTCCGAGGACCGCGCCGCCCGCCACATGGCCTTGCGCGACCGCTCGGAACTGGCCAGCGCGGGCGTCGATGCCGAGGTTCGATCCGTCGACCGGCGCATCGAGGCATTCACCAACCTCGTTCGCGCGGGCCGCGCCGTCGGGGCCACCGGCAAGCCGTTCACGGACGTCCTCAGCATCGGCATCGGCGGATCGCACCTCGGACCGATGTTGGTGATGACGGCGTTGCGCACGGCGGAAACGACGGGCCCGAAGGTCCACTACGTCGACAATATCGACGGTCATCAGATCGCCTCCACGCTGGCCAAGCTCGACCCGGCGACGACCCTGGTGCTGGCCGCATCGAAGTCGTTCACCACCATGGAAACCCTGGCCAATGCGGAAACCGCGCGCAAATGGATCGTCGAGAGACTCGGTCGCGGTGCCGTTGCTCAACACTTCGTGGGTTTGACGTCGAACACGGCGGAGGCTCGGGCATTCGGTATTACCGACGATCGCATATTCCCCATGTGGGATTGGGTCGGCGGCCGATTTTCGGTGTGGTCGGCGGTTGGCCTGTCGGCGGCCTTGGGCGTGGGATGGGACGCCTTCAGCGCGTTCCGCGCGGGCGCTCACGCCATGGACCGGCATTTCGCCGCCGAACCGCTGGAGGAGAACCTGCCTGTCTTGCTGGCGATGACGGGGATCTGGAACAACAACTTCCTGACCTTCGACGACGTCGCCATCGTTCCCTACGACGAACGGCTGCGCGCGTTGCCGAGCTTTCTTCAGCAACTCGAGATGGAGAGCAATGGGAAGCGCGTGCGCCTGGACGGTTCGGTGGTCGACACCAGGACGGCGCCGGTCGTCTTCGGCATGGTGGGTACCAGCGCCCAGCACACCTTTCATCAGCTTCTTCATCAGGGGACGCGGTCGGTTCCCGTGGATTTCATCGCCGCCGCCCGGCCCGGGCATGCGCTTTCCGGCCGGCACGACAAGCTGATCGCCAACATGCTGGCCCAGTCCGAGGCGCTGGCCTTCGGCACCGACGGGGGTGGCGACCCGCACCGGACGTGCCCGGGCAATCGGCCGAGCACGACGATCCTGTTGGAAAAGCTCGACCCGTTCCATCTCGGCATGCTGATCGCGCTCTACGAGCACAAAGTGTTCGTCCAGGGCGTGATCTGGGGGATCAACAGCTTCGATCAATTCGGCGTCGAACTCGGCAAGCAATTGGCCGATCCGCTGGTCCGCGATATCTCGGCGTCGAAAGTTCGCGGGACCTACGATTCGTCGACCGCCGGGCTGCTCAGGCGCTACCGGGCCTGGCGGGGGAGCGACGGATGACCCTGCGCCGGCTTCCGGAGACCGTGGTCAACCGGATCGCCGCCGGCGAGGTCGTTGAACGGCCGGCCTCGGCGGTCAAGGAACTTGTCGAGAACGCCATCGACGCCGGTGCGGCGCACATCGACGTCACCGTCCACGACGGCGGGCAGACGCGCATCCTCGTCACCGACGACGGCCGCGGCATGGACCGCGACGAGTTGGTCCTCGCGGTCGAGCGCCACGCCACCTCGAAGCTCCCCGACGACGACCTGATTCACATCCGCCACCTCGGCTTCCGCGGCGAGGCGCTGCCCTCCATCGGCGCGGTCAGCCGCCTGACCCTGACCAGCCGGGCGGCCGGCGCCGCCGATGCCTGGTCGCTCGCCGTCGACGGCGGCTCAGTCGGCGAGCCCGTGCCGGCGGCCCATCCGCCCGGCACCCGGGTCGAGGTCGGCGACCTGTTCTACGCGACACCGGCGCGGCTCAAGTTCCTGAAGACCGTGCGCACGGAGATGAACCAGGTCACCGAGACCATGAAGCGCCTCGCCATGGCCCATCCGGCCATCGGTTTCACCCTTTCCGACGAGAACCGCCGGCGTCTCGACCTCGGCGCCGAGCAAAGCGAGCTTTTCGAGGCGCGCCTGACCCGCTTGGGCCGGATCATGGGCGCCGATTTCGCCGGCAACGCGCTCGCGATCGATGCCGAGCGCGACGGCATCCGCCTCGAGGGCTACGCGGGCCTGCCGACCTTCAACCGGGGCAACGCGGCGATGCAGTTCCTGTTCGTCAACGGCCGCCCGGTCAACGACCGCATGCTCTACGGGGCGCTGCGCGGCGCCTACCGCGATTTCCTGGCGTCCGACCGCTATCCCGTGGTGGCGCTGTTCCTGACCGCGCCGCCCGAGACCGTCGACGTCAACGTGCATCCGGCCAAGACCGAGGTCCGGTTCCGCGACCAGGCGCTGGTCCGGGGGCTCATCGTCGGCGCCGTCAAGCACGCGCTGGCCGCGGCCGGCCACCGCGCCGCGACCACCGTCGCCGAGGCGGCGCTGGGCGCCGTCCGCGCCGGCGGCATGAATGCGCCCGCGGGCCCGGGCGGCTTCACCTCACCGGGCCCGCCGGTCAATGGCGGCCTCGCCGAGGCGGCGGCCCATTATCACAGCCCGCTGCCCGGTCTGGTGGCGGCGCCGGCGGCCTTGATGAGCGAACCCGCGGCGGCCGAGACGGCTGCCGACTATCCCCTGGGCGTCGCCCGCGGCCAGGTTCACGCCACCTACATCGTCGCCCAGACCGCCGACGGCATCGTCATCGTCGACCAGCACGCGGCCCACGAGCGCCTGGTCGAGGAACGTATCAAGCGGGCCCTGGCCGCCGACGGCGTCGCCCGCCAGGGCCTGTTGATCCCGGAGGTCGTCGAGATCGAGGAAGCGGCGGCGGAGCGCCTTCTGGCGCGGGCCGGCGAGCTCGCCGACATGGGCCTCGTCGTCGAAAGCTTCGGGCCGGGCGCCGTGGTCGTCCGCGAGACCCCGGCGCTGCTCGGCGAAACCGACGTCCAGGGTCTGGTCCGCGACCTCGCCGACGACCTCGCCGAACTCGACGAGGCGATCGCGCTCAGGGACCGGATCGGCGACGTCTGCGCGACCATGGCCTGCCACGGCAGCGTGCGCGCCGGTCGGCGGCTGAACGGCGCGGAGATGAACGCGCTTCTACGCGAGATGGAGGCGACGCCGCACTCGGGCCAGTGCAGCCACGGCCGCCCCACCTACGTGGAATTGAAGCTCGGCGATATCGAGAAATTGTTCGGCCGCCGCTGAGCGCGGCCCGCGGCTAGGACCCGGCGCAGGCCGGGTTGACCGTTTCGTGGATGCGCTCGGAGCTGACGCCGGCCTGGGTGAGCAAGGAGCGCAGCGCCACCGCGTCGCGCGCCGTCTTCGCCACGTCGTTGCGGAAGATGCCGATCAGCCCGCCCCGGCTCAACGTCAGGATCACCGCCGCCGGGCGGTTCTGCTGGTAGGCGCCGACCAGCTCGTCGACCAGCTTGAGCTCGCCCTTGCGCCGCCCGAAGGGACCGCGGCCGAGTTTCAGCGGCACCACCACGGTCGGCCGCGCCGGGCGTTCCAGGTCGGGCAGCAGGGTCAACACGCGGAAGTAATCGCAGCCGTAAGGCAGCACCGGATCGGCCTGGCTGACGAAGATGTCGGCGCGTTCCGCCGACAGCAGTCCGAGGCCGAAGCAGGGCCGGTCGCGGCGCGCCCCGTCGCAGATCTCGACGGCATGCAGGAACCCGTCCCAGCCCCAGACATCGGCGCGGCCATAGGGCGCTCCGGGCTCGCTGCGGTTGTCGCCGTGCCAGGCGCGCTCGATCACGTAGAGATCGGATTTGCCTTGGATCACCTGGTAGGCGGCGACCTCGTGCTTGCGGTAGCGCGCACCACCGGGCCGGCGCTCGCTGATCGGGTCCGTGCACTCGAGATAGAGCCGGGCCGCCAGGTAACCGCCGACATTGAGACGCTCGGGGCCGCGATGGCGGACCTGACCGCATTCGGCGATGAACTGGGTGCGCAGCCGCCGGGCCACGTCGGTGGCCGAGAGATCGCCCGAGTTCTCGACGACCTGCACGGTGATCATTTCCGACCAGGCCTCGACGCTCTGCCCGGCGGGCACGTATTCGGTGAACCGGATCTTGCCGACCCGGGTCTCGAGGGCGAGCTTCCAGCCGTCCGGCGGATAGACGAACAGCACCTCGCCGCCGCTCGGCGCGGCGGACGCGCCAACGGGCCCGGCGAGCACGGCCAGGAGCGTCGCGATTCTTAGGACGGCTTGACGGAATCTCCGTCGCATCCAAAAAAACCCGTTGCCTATCAATCCTCTACGACAATTATGGCACGGCTTCGGTAAACAGACAATGAACGCGGGCCGGGGCCGGCACCGGCGTTTTCCCTTTCGTTTTCAGCACCGAATGCCCACCATGGCCGAACCAGGACGGCCCGAGGACCGAACCATCATGACCGACAAGGGCTACACCGATCCGCGTTTCATCGTCTCGGCCGCCGAGCTGGCGTCCGGGCTGGATGGCGCGCATCTGATCGACGTCCGCTCCGGCGAGGAATTCGCCTCCGGCCATATCGCCGGCGCCCGGCATTTCGACCTCTACGGCCTGAGCCTCAACGATACCGCCGAGGCGCCGCTGAACGCGTTTCTCTGGATGATCGAGACGCTATTCGGGTTTCACGGCGTCACCGACGGGGCACCGGTGGTCGTCTACGATCACGAATCGGGCGAACGCGCGGCGCGGGCCGTCTGGCTGCTGGACTTTCTCGGCCACCAAGACGTCCGGCTCCTGGACGGCGGCCTGCCGGCCTGGCGGCGCCACGGCGGCGCCGTCACTCAAGAGGCCGAGCCCGGCAAACGCCTGGACTGGCAAGGCACGCGCGCCATGGACCGCTTGGCGACCCGCTTCGACGTCCACGCCGCCATCGGCGATCCCGCCTGCGTCCTCGTCGACGTGCGCCGCGACACCGAGGTCGACGGCACCGAGAAGCGGGCCCGCCGGGTCGGCACCATCCCCGGAGCCCGGCACATCGACTGGCGCCGCCACCTCGACGCCGACGGCGCCTACCTGCCCGCCGACGAGGTTCGGGCGCTCTATCAATCGGAGGGCGTCACCCCCGACAAGACGATCATCCCCTATTGCCAGGGCGGCTACCGCTCGGCCAGCACGGCGCTGGTGCTGCGCATGCTCGGCTACCCGGACGTCCGCAACTATCTGGGTTCGTGGTGGGAGTGGGGGAACCGCGACGATTCGGTGATCGTCCTGAACGGGGAGGACGCCTGAACGTGCTCGGCGAGTTCATCCAACATGCCCTCATGGCGCAACCGAAATGGGTCAGGCGCATGGGTTACGGGCGTGAGATGGTCGCCTTGGAAGCGCGCCACGGCCGCTGCCGCGAGGCCTGGCGGCCGCACCTGGACGCCAGCCGGCGGTTGATCGGGCGGGCCGCGGCGAGCGCGCCGAGGACGGGCCGGGCCGTGGTCCTCGGCTCCGGACCGCTGCTCGACATTCCCCTCGAAGACCTGGCGGCCCGGTTCGACCGCGTCGAATTGGTCGATATCGTACATCCCCGCTCGACGCGGCGGCGGGTCCGGAAACTGGCCAACGTCGATCTGGTCGAAGCCGACGTCAGCGGCGCCGCCTTCGACATCTACGGATTAGCGATCACCGCCGAGCCGGCGGAGAAGCGGCCGCCGCCGCCGATAGGGCTGCGCGGCCAGAGCTGCGCCGTCATCCACAAGACGATCACCGAGACCGCGGCGCTCGGCGCGGCGCTCACCACCTTGCCCGAACCGAAGCCGGACGATGGCCTGGTCGCCGGCGCCGACTTCGTGGTTTCCGCCAACCTGATGAGCCAACTCGCCCTTTTGCCCTTGGACTGGGTGGCCAGCGAGTGCCCCTGGGCCGACGAGACGGCGCAGCTCGGATTCGCGCGCCAGGTCGTCGATCATCATCTGGCGCTGCTCCGGCGCGCCGCTGAGGCCGGCACCCGCGTGACGCTGATCACCGAGGTGCTGCGCCTGGTCAGCGACGCGAACGACCGGCCGCTGGAGAAAATCGATCCCCTGTTCGGCGCGCAAATCTTTTCCGTAGGCGAGGAATGGTGGTGGGAGGTGGCGCCGATGGGCGAGCGCTGGCCCGACGCCGCCGCGAAGCTCCGCGTCCTCGGCATCGCCGACCTGGCGGCCGCGCCTCAGTCGCGGGTCTGCAGGAACACCACCTTGGCGGCCCCGTAGGTCCGCGCGTCGAGGACGTCGTAGCCGGGCTGCGGCGGCAACTCATCCTCGGCGCCGATCTCGGCCACCGTCAGCCCGCCCGCTTCGAGCCAACCGCGCTGGCGCAATCCCAGGAGCGCCGGCAGGGTCAGCCCGGCGCCGTAGGGCGCGTCCAGGAAGGCGATCTGACAGGGCGCCTCGGCGGCCAGCGGCGGCGGCGGCAGATGGGCGGCGTCGAGTTTCAGGATGGTAACGTCGCGCCACACGCCGCAGGCGGCGGCGTTCTTCTTCACCGCCTGGGCGGCGGCGCCGGCGCGGTCGATGAAGGTGGCGCGCCGGGCGCCGCGCGACATGGCTTCCAGTCCGAGCGCGCCGGACCCGGCGAACAGGTCGACGACGGCGGCGCCCGCTAGCGCGCCGGCCCAATCGGCGAGGCCGTGCTCGATCACGTTGAACACGGATTCGCGCACCCGGTCCGAGGTCGGCCGGGTCTCGATGCCCTTCGGCGCGATCAGCTTGCGGCCCCGGAACGCGCCGCCGACGATCCTCATGCCCCGGCCTGCTTATCGCGCACGCGCGTCCGGCCCGCGCCGGTCTGTTCGCGGACCACCTTGGCCTTGACCTCGGCGACGGCGCCGCGCGCCAGGTTGCCCAACTGGAACGGTCCGTAGGCGGTGCGGATGAGGCGCGTCACCTGCAAGTCGAGATGCTCGAGGACGCGGCGGATCTCGCGGTTCTTGCCCTCGGTCAGCTTCATCGCCAGCCAGGCGTTGGACCGCTGCACGGATTCGAGCTCGGCGGCGATCGGACCATAGCGGACGCCATCGACGGTGACCCCCTTGGCCAGCCCGGCGAGCCGTTTTTCGTCGACCCGGCCATGCACCCGGACCCGGTAACTGCGGGTCCAGCCGGTCTCGGGCAATTCGAGGCGCCGGGCCAGCTCACCGTCGTTGGTCAGCAACAGGAGGCCTTCGGACGTGATATCGAGGCGGCCGACGGTGAGCACGCGCGGCAACTCCTTGGGCAGCTTATCGAACACCGTCGCCCGGCCCTCCGGGTCGCGGTTGGTGGTGACCAGACCCGACGGCTTGTGATAGCGCCAGACCCGGGTCGCCTCGGCCTCCGGCAAGGGCTGGCCGTCGACCACCACGCGGTCGGTCGCCGTCACGGTGAACGCCGGCGAGCTCAGGGTCTCGCCGTTGACCTGGACCCGGCCGGCGCCGATCCAGCGCTCCGCCTCGCGCCGCGAACAGAGCCCGGCCCGGGCCAGCACCTTGGCGATCCGCTCGCCCTTGGTTTCCGTTGTCGGTTTCGTCATGGCCGCACTTTAGCCGCCCTCACGGGCCGGCAAAACGCATGATTGGCCCCCAGTCCTCCTAGGCGCGGTCGAAATCGCGCCGGTCGGCGTCCTTCGCGCCCGCCCCGGCCGCGGCGATCAATCGAGGCCGTCCAGGAATTCCGCGATCAGGCCGTCGGGGGCCTTGATGACGTGCTCGGAGGCGGGGAAACGGCCCTGCTGGACATCGTCGATGAACTCCTTGAAGCCGGCGACCCGCTCCAACTGGACGGCGGCCATCATTTCATGGAGCTTGCGGTACTGTTTGGAATGGCGCGGATAGGGCGGCGGATTGTTGCCGAGGATGTCATCGGCGAAAAGGAACTGAATGTCGCCGCCTGAGCCGGCGCCGATCGACGACGTCATCAGGCTGGTGCGCTTGCTGATCTCGACAAGCAGCTCCTCCGGAATGACCTCGACCTCGACGGCGTAGGCGCCGGCGTTCTCGAGCGCCTTGATATCGGCGTAGACCGACCTCGCTTCCTCGATCGACTTGCCGACGGCGCGGAGCCCGCCGGTCCAGGTGCTCTTCCTGGGCACGAGGCCGACATGTCCTTGAACGGGTATCCCCGCCTCGGCGGCGGCCTCGACGAAGCGGGGGCTCCATTGGCACATGATCGCATCGGCACCCAACGCCATGGCATCGTAACCCAGCCGCACGGCTTCACCCGGGGTGGCGGCGGCGACAAGGGCCACGGAGAACGCCATGAACGTATTGGGCGCGGCGCGCCGGATTTCGGCGGCAAGCTCGGGCCGGCTGGGATCGAAGCGGACCTTCATGGTATCGATGCCGGCCTGTTCCGCCGCGACCGCCTCTTCGACGGAGAACGGCAAGGTTTCCACGAGAACCCGCTGGCCCTTCTGGTCGCGCAAATCCTTGACCGTATAGTTGCGCGTGCCGTAGGCCCCGCCCAATGTCATCACGCGTGTGAGCCCCTTGCTATCAGCGTCACGCGGCGGAATCCCGCCGTCGCCGGTTGCATGACTGGCCATCCCTAAGCCCTCCTTTTTTCCGCTCGGTCGATGCCGTCGATCTCATTCACTTTCGGGCAAGCGCGGATGGCGGTCAATCGCCGGACGTACTCCGGCGCGGCCCGTAAAGGACGAAACTGACCGCCACCACGAGGCCGAAGCCCGTGTAGAGCGCGACGAAGACCCCGTGCGGCCAGCTCCAGTAGAGGACCGCGTGGACCCAGTGCTGGATGAAGCCGCCCGTGTAGCCTTCGGCGCCGGCGGCGCGGCGCAGCTCGTTCTCCCAGATGGTCAGCGGGCAGAGCTGGCCGAGCCAGGTCTGGACGACGACGAATGCGACGAGCGCCAAGTGCGTCCAGCGGAACCACGGGTTTCGCGGCCACGACCACCCCGCGGCCCAGCCGGCCAGGATCAACGCCTGGCCGGCGACGACGAAGAGCACGATCGACGCGTGCAGCAAAGCGAGCGCATCGGCGAGGAGGAGATAGGACATGGGAGCTGAGTCTCGTTGAAGCCGGGGCTGGCGGCAAGCGGCGGCTTGACCCCGGCGCGGCGGGTCTTCACCCTCGGGCCATGACGGTAACGGATTACATGTCGCAAGCGCTCGACGAAGCCCGCGCCGCCCAGGCGCGGGGCGAGGTGCCGGTGGGCGCCGTCCTGGTCGACGGCGCCTCGGGTGAGGTGCTGGCCCGGGCCGGCAACCGGGTCGAGGAACTGAACGACCCGACGGCGCATGCCGAGATCCTGGCGATCCGCGCGGCGGCGCAAGCCAGGCGCGCGCCCCGGCTCACGGAATGCGATCTCTATGTGACACTCGAGCCCTGCGCCATGTGCGCCCAGGCGATCTCATTGGCGCGAATCCGGCGCCTGCATTTCGGCGCCTACGACGTCAAGGGCGGCGGCGTCGAGCACGGCGCGCGCGTCTTCACCCATTCCACCTGCCACCACGCGCCGGAAGTCGTCGGCGGGATCATGGAGACGGAAGCCGGGGACCTGCTGAAAGCGTTCTTCGCCGAGCGGCGCTAGCGGCGCCGGATCAAAACCCCAGCCGGTCCTTCCAGCCGTACCAGGCGATGACGGCGGGCAGGAACCAGGGGTGGCCGGTGTACAAGGGGCGGGTCTGGAACTCGAAGCCGTCGAAGGCCGATTGGGCGTTCGAGCGATTGCCGAGGATCTTGTGCGCCGCCTTGATCGCGAACCAGCGCGCCCAGACGACGCCGGAACCGTTGAACCCGGTGGCGTAGTGGATGCCGTCGTGGGTCACCGCTTTGGGCAGGAAATCGAAGGTATAGCCGGTCAGGCCCCACCAGCTGTGGGTGATGCCGACGTCGCGGAGCTCGGGGAAGACCTCGACCAGGCCCTTCTTCAGGTGCCGGAACTTGACCTTGGGGTCGTCGGTGCCGGCGCCGGCGCGGCCGCCGAAGACGATGCGCGTGCCGTCCGGCGACGGCCGGTAGTAGTGATAGGTATTGCGGGTCTCGCCGAGCATCCGTCCCTTCGGCATCAAGCGTGCCATGGTCTCCGCGCCCAAAGGCTCGGTGGCGATGATCTGGCTCGGGATCGGCACCACCCGGCGCCGGAGCCAGGGCGTCACCTTGCCCGTGTAGCCGTTGGTGCAGACCAGAACGTCGCGGGCCCTGAGCGTGCCCCGGTTGGTCGCCACCTCGACGCCATCGGCCTCGGGCCGGAGCCCGGTGACCTCGGTGCCGCCGTGGACGACGGCGCCGGCCTCCAGGGCGCGTTCCAGGATGCCCTGGTGGAGCAGGCCCGGATGCAGGCCGCCGATGTCGGGGCGGATGACGCCGCCGTGGTAGAGATCGGTGCCGATCTCGCGGTGCTGGTCGGCCCTCGAGACCATCTCGGCGCCGATGTCGAGATGCTTGTTCAGGAACTCGGCCTCGCGCGCCAGGCGGTCGTAGTGGTGGCGCCGGAAGGCGCCGGTGAACCGTCCGGTCATGCTAAAGCCGCAGTCGATGCCTTCGTCCTCGATGAAACGCGCGAGGTCGTCGCGGGCCTCGACGCCTTCACCAAAGATGGCGCGCGCCCTCGCCTCGCCGAACTGGTCAATCATCTTGGCGAAGCCCATCTTGATGTTGCCGCTGGCGATGCCGCCGTTGCGGCTCGACGCGCCCTCGCCAACGCGGTCCTTCTCCAGGACGTGGACGGTCCGCCCGGCGCGGGCCAGCACCAGCGCCGCCGAGAGCCCGGCGAAGCCGGCGCCGACAATGGCCACGTCGGTGGTTTCCGCGAGCGGCGTCTCGGCGAGCTCGGGCCGGGGCGCCGCCTCCCACCAGTAGGGGGTTTCCTTGAACGGTTGCGGGTCCGCGGTCATTGCCGTGCCTCCTTGATGCCGAGCACCGTCAGTTTCCGCCGGTCGGCCTTCGACGGCAACGGCTTTTCCGGCGCCAGCATCCAGTGCGCCATGTCCTTCCACACGGTCCCGGCCTGCAGATCGCGGAGCAGCATGTGATAGCCGCCTTCGTAAAGCGCCACGCGCTGGCGGTCCCGGGCGCCCTTCGGCAGGCTCTCCAGCATCTGCCGGGTCGGGCCCTTGGGAATGATCTCATCGCGCTCCCCGTAGAGGATCAGCGCCGGCGCCTGGAGGCGGGCCGCCGCCGCCAGGCCGGCGTCCATCAGGTTGACGAGGCCGTAGATGGTGCCGACCCGGGTCTCCTTGATGATCAAGGGGTCGCGTCCGAGACGGACCAGCATCTCGTAGTTGTCCGACGGCGTGATGCCGAGACCCTGGCCGGTCAGCGTCATCCACGGCACCGTGTGGGCGCCGAGCCAAAGCGCGGCGCGCTGGTACCAGGGCATGGTGACGCGGCCCCAGACGGCGGGCGCGGCGAGGATCACGCCGGCCACCGGCGGCGGATCCTCCGACGTCACCGCCAGCATGGCGACGGCGCCGCCCATGGACGTGCCGTGGAGATAGAGGGGCACGCCGGGATGCCGGCGCTTCACGGCGCGGGCCGCGTCGGCGGCGTCGCCGGCGTAGGCCTGGACGCCGGCCCAGGTGCCGGGCGCCGGCGCCGCGCCGAAGCCGCGCTGGTCGTAGGCGTAGGAGCGGATGCCGCGGGCCGCCAGGAAATCGCCCGGGTCGTCGAAGAACAGGCCGTAGTCGTTGAAGCCGTGCAGCGCCAGGACCACCGCCTTCGGGTCCGCCGGGCCCCAGGCGCGGAGCGGCAGCCGGGCGCCGTCGGCGGCGACGAAGGCGGTGTCGGTGATCCGGGGCTCAGCGACGGCCGGCCCCGGCGGATGCAGCCGGGGGGCGCAGGCGGCCAGCACGATCATCACCGCGAGCGCGATCCCGGCCCGGCCCCAACTCATTCGGCCGCCGCCTCCTCCGGTCCGGCGCCGCCGGCCTCCGGGCCGCCCTGGGTGAGACGCACGAAGATATCCTCGAGGTCGGCCTCGCGGGTCGTCACGTCGACGACGGTGAGCCCGGCCTCGGCGACGGCGGCCAGCACCTGGCCGGCGTCGATGCGGCTCGGCGCGTAGGAGACGCAGATCCGGCGCCCGTTCTCCAATACCCCGCCGAATTGCACGAGCGGCGCCGGCAAGGCGTCGAGGTCCTGATCGACGGTGATCACCATCTGCTTCGAATCGAGGCGCCCGAGCAGCGTCGGAGTCGGTTCGCAGGCGATCAGCCGGCCGTGGTTGATGATCGCGATGGTGTCGCACATGGCCTCCGCCTCCTCCAGGTAGTGCGTGGTCAGCAAAACCGTGGTGCCGGCGGCGTTCATGCGCTTCACGTGGGTCCAGAGCTGGCGGCGGAGGTCGACGTCGACGCCGGCCGACGGCTCGTCGAGGATCAGCACCGGCGGCGAATGCACCATCGCCTTGCCGACCAGGAGGCGCCGGCGCATGCCGCCCGAAAGCGAGCGCGCGTAGGCGTCGGCCTTGTCTGTGAGGCCGACGGCGTCGAGGACCTCGGCGGTCCGCCGGGCCGGCTTCGGCAGGCCGTAGAGCCCGGCCTGCATCTCCAGCATCTCGCGCGGCGTGAAGAAGGGATCGAGGTTGAGCTCCTGCGGCACGACGCCGATGGAGCGCCGCGCCGCGCGCATCTCCGCCTCGATGTCGTAGCCCCAGACCCGGGCCTCGCCGCCGGACTTGATGACGAGGCCGGCGAGGATGTTGATGAGGGTCGACTTGCCGGCCCCGTTCGGACCCAGGAGCGCGAAGAAGGAGCCCTTCGGCACGGCCAGCGAGACGCCCTTCAGCGCGTGCTTGGGCCCGTCGCCGGCGCTCGCCGCGTAGGTCTTCTCCAGGCCGACGGTCTCGAGGGCGAGGTCGGGCTCGCGGGGCGCGGTGAAATAACTCATGGGTCGAAAAATTCCTCTCCGGACATGGCCCCATCGCCGCAACCTTGTCAAGCGGGCCCGACTTGCGGTCCGACGCCGGCGGCCATTTCCCTCCCCCCTTGTGGGGGAGGGTCAGGGTGGGGGGATGACGCGTCAGCGGCGCGAAGAAGGGTCGTTCCCCCTCGCG
>JAPPPF010000157.1 GCA_028817665.1 Magnetovibrio sp.
TTTCCATGAAGCTCGGCACCAAACCGGCGTCGTGGAAGGTGGTGAAGGGAGCGGTGATCAATTTCCCGGCGAGCGGCATCACCCTCGCGGCGATTACCCAGAAGATCCGGAAACGGTTCAATATCCGCTGGGGAACGGTCGGCGTCCTGGTCACGCTCATCGATCCGAACTTCGCCAGCCGGATGCTGTTGGAGCGCGGCGACGTGATCGTGCAGATCAACCAGAAGGACGTTTGGCTGCCCGGTCAGGTGAAAGCCGCCTATGACGCGGCCAAGGAAAAACAGCAGCAACAGCTATTGATGCTGATCGAGCGGGCCGACGGGTTCCGGTACATGATGCTGCCGGTCAAGTAGGCCGCCGGCCCGGGCGTCAACTGCCGCGCGCCTCGGCGATCATTTTCTTCATTTGCGCGATATCGATGGCGCCCGGCGCCAACTGGTCGCCGATGACGAACGCCGGCGTGCCGTTGATGTTGAGGGCCTGGGCGAGCCGGTAGTTGCGTTCCAGGAGCGTGTCGATGGCCGGGTCGGCCATCGCCTTCTTGATCTTGCCGGCGTCCATGCCGAGGCCGGCGGCGATCTGCAGCACCTTGGCCTCGGCCAGGTCGCCGCGCGCCGTCATCAGGGCTGAATGAAAGGCCGCGTATTTACTCTTGTCGGTGCGCCAGACGGCCAGCGCGGCGCGGGACGCGGTCACCGATTCGGGGCCGAGGATCGGAAATTCCTTGAACACATAACGGATGTTCGGGTCGTCGTTCAGCACCTTCATGATCGCCGGGAACACGCGTTTGCAGAACCCGCAGCGGTAGTCGAAGAACTCGACGATGGTGACGTCGCCCTTGGGATTGCCGGCGAAAGGCGTGTCCGGATCACGGACCAACTCGCCCTTGTTCTCGACCAGCGCGGCCTGGGCGCGGTCTTTCTGCTCCTGTTCCTCGCGGGCCTGCATCTTCTGGATCGACTGGATGATGACTTCCGGGTGCGCGTCGATGTAGTCGCGGATCAGCTTTTCGATTTCCAGTTTCTGCTGCGTGGACAGGCCGGATTCCTCGGCGACGGCCGCCGGACCCGCCAGCAGCGCCAGGGCGAACAATAGGAGGGCAAGGATTTCCGAAATTTTCCGCATGGAATGCGCGCTCTCGTTCTCGATTTCCAGGAGCCGCATCATCCACGACTTGGGCCCGGCCCGCAAGTGAGCTCGACCGTCGCCTGATCGTCCGTCACAAGAATGTGACCGGTGCGGTTAGCGGGAAACGCGCAGGCCGGCAAGCCGCGCCACCGCGGGGCGGGCCGTCGGCATCGCCGATATCCCGATGAAAACGATCCGCGTCGCCCGCATGTCGAGCCCGGGCCAGGCTCTCGCGTGGATCGACGACAGATCAAGCGTTTCGTCCCACCACCGGTTCTGGTTCTCGCGTCCGCCGCGCGCCGTATAGCGGGCCACGGGCCGCTTGCCGCGCGTGGCCGGCTGGGCTTGGACGTGGCCGCGCATGAGCGCCGAGCCGCCCCAGGTTACAGTGATCGTCCGCGAGAACTGGGGCACCTTCGGGCCGAACAGGCGCAGCCCCGAGAACCGCTGGGGCGGTGTGCCGGCGTCGAGCAGCCCAATGGTCAGACGGACCGCATGGCCGGCATCGGTGCCGCCGGCCATGTTCCAGCGCCACCCGAGATATGGGGTCGCCAGGAGCCGAGCCTCGACCCGGCGCATCAGCGCGAAGGTCTTGGTGCCGGCGTGCACGGTCAAGTAGGTATCGATGCCGTCGGCGGCGACGGAAGGCGCCGGATCGGGGGTGGCGCCGACGGTGACCCAGTCGTCGGGCAGCCGTCTCACGGAGAAGTCGGGCCGCGGCTGCAGGACCACGAGGACGCCGTCGAGACCGACCCGCGCGTTGGGCACGGCGCAGGCGGCGAGGGCGAAGGCGAGAACCGCGGCGGCGCCGGGGCGCATCGCCGTCATTGCTGCTGTTGGCGGCGCTTCTGCGCGCGCTCCTGTTCGGCCGCGGCGAGCCGAATGTCCTCGGACTGCAGCCATTCGCGCGACCCCCGGGTGAAATGCTGGGCGGCCCGGCCGGCGTGGAACTTGGCAACCTCGGGTTTGCCCTTCAACAGCGCTTCCTCGGCCAGCGCCAGGGAGCTGCGGCCCATGTCGCCGCGGCGGCCGTGGGCGATGGCTAGGAAATGCCAGTTGAAGGCCGACTCGCGATCGTCGAACAAGGCGGCCTCCAGATTGTCGACGGCGTCGTCGTAGAGCGTCGGATCCTTGCTTTCCAGCTGGGCGCGGGCCAGGTCGCGTCGGATCAGCGGGGCGTCGGGGAGCAGTTGATTGGCTCGGGTGTAGACGATGATCGCGTCCTGAATGCGCCCGTGCTCGAACAGCATTTGCCCCTTCAACTCGAGGAAGTAGGGGTTATCGGGAAACTCCCTGATCAGACCGTCGATCAGCGGCGCCGCCAGGTCGAGGCGTTGGCGCCGGTATTCTCCGATCGCCCGTGCATATCTGCTGTTCACCGATTGGTCGCTGGCCTTGTAGACGCGGATCGTCCGGCCGTAGGGGTTGAGGAACGCATACAGCTTGGCCTTCATCAGGCCATGCATCCGTTCGAAACCGGCAGCGCTGGGGTTTTCCGAATGGTCCGAGTTCTGCACGTGGTTCTCGACCGTCGTTATGCGGTCGCGGGTCAGCGGATGCGAACGCACGTAGGGGTCCTGCTGGGCCGGGCTGAGCAATTCCTGATCGCCGAGCTTCTGCATGAATTCCATCAAGCCGCGGGCCGACTGCCCGGTCTTGTCGAGATAGCTCAGCGCCGCGTGATCGGCCGAGGCTTCCTGGGTGCGGCTGTAGGCGAGAAAATTCCGCGTCGCCGAAATCTGCCCGCCCAACGCGATGGCCGCACCGACATCGCCGCGCCCGGTGGCTACGGCGGCGGCGCCGCCGATGATCGCCGAGAGGATCGTCGACGTCGACGATTTTGACAGGGCGTCGTGGACGCGCGACAGGTGCCCGCCGGCGATGTGGCCGGTTTCGTGGGCGATCACGCCGATGATCTGATTGGCCGAATCGCTGTTCAAGATCAGCCCGGTATTGATGAACATCTTCTGACCGCCGGCGACGAAGGCGTTCAGGGAATTGTCTTTGACAATGAAAATCTTTACATCGGACGCCTTCAGGCCGGCCGCTTTGAAGATTGGCGTGGAATAGGCGCGGATGATACGTTCAATCTCCGAATCGCGGATCAAGGACGTCCCCGCCGCAACCGCCTTTGGTCCGGACCAGCCGATGCTGTGGAGCAGAACGATCGTGAAGATTAATGGTATTCGAGCAATGTTTCGCACGCGGGAAAATCCGCTTTGTTATGCGTCGGTACGCCGGTTGAGGCTCGAGCGCTGGAAGCCTAGACGCCGTGCATTCCGGCGTCAAATCTCAATCATCTTCGCCGCCGCGCTGTCCGCTTGCTCCTACATCCCCAGTATCCCCGGCTTCGACGACGAAAATGCCGTGCCGAAAGGTGAAGTCGGTTTCGTGCAGGGGTTTTTGGGCGGCGTCGCCGCCGATGAGCCGCAGGCGGTCCTTGTCGGGCGCGACGTGCTCGCCGCCGGCGGCTCGGCGGCGGACGCGGCGGTCGCCGTCTATTTCATGCTGGCGGTGACCATGCCGGCGTCGGCCGGCCTCGCCGGCGGCGGCATCTGTCTGGTTCGCGGTCCCAAGGCGAACATCGTCGAGACCATCGATTTCCTGGGCCAGCGCTCGACCGGCGCCAATGGCGCGCAGGTCAACGTCCCGGGAAACCCCCGCGGGATCTTCGCGCTGCATGCGAAGTACGGCGATCTTCGCTGGGGCGAACTGATCCGGCCGGCCGAACAGGCGGCGCGTTTCGGCGTTCAGGTGTCGCGCGCCATGGCCCAGGAGATCTCGCGTGGTGCGCCCATATACGGCGGTTCGCCGGAGGCCCGGGACGTGTTTATCGGCCGGGATGGCCGGCCCGTCTCGGAAGGCGCGGTGTTCGAGCAGCAAGCGCTTTCCGGGCTGATCTCCAGGATCCGCGCGCACGGCCCCGGCGATCTCTATTCCGGGACCTTCGCCCAGGAATTCGTCGCCGCGGCGAAGGCTGCCGGCGCCGCGCTCACCTATGAGGACCTGCGGTCGTTCACGCCCGAATGGCGGGGCGCCGTAGACATCCCGTTTTCGACCGGCATTTCCTATTTCTTCCCGATGCCCCGGAGCCCGGCCGGGACGATGGCGGCGAAGGAGGCCGCCATCCTCGCCATCGACCGGAAATTCATCAAGGCCGACGAGGGCGAGCGCGTTCATCTTCTCGCCGAAGCCATTCAGAGGGCGATCGTCGACGGCGGCCGGGGCTTTCAGAAGATCAAGGCCGAGGGCGACGACAAGAACGGGGCGCGCATCCAGTTGCCGGAAGATTACGTCGAGCGGTTGTTGGACTCCTATCACGCCGACCGGGTCGTACAGCTCTCGGCCAATGGCATCCCCAGCCGCATTCCCGAGGACGCGGGCGGTGGAACCAGTTTCGTCGTCGCCGATCGGGTGGGCGGCGCGGTGAGTTGCAGCTTGACCATGAACGGCCGCTTCGGAAGCGGCCGGATGCCGCGCGGAACCGGCGTCTTCCTGGCCAATCCGCCGAGTTCCGTGGTCGAACGCGACCTGTCCCTCGGCAACGTCATGTTGGTCAATCGGTTTCGCAAGAAATTGTACATGGTCGGGGCGTCGAGCGGCGGTGCGGCGGCGCAGGCGGCGCTCGTGCAGACGGCGTTCCGGGCGAGCGGCAACACGCCCGACAATCTCGAACAGGCGATCGCCCGCAAGCGCATCTTCCGCGACCCGGTGACCGCCGTGACGTACATGGAAGACGGCCTCGCGCCGGCGTCCCTGAATGCGCTCAGGAAGCGCGGGCACCGGCTGCAGTCGATCCCGACCATGGGCCGCGTGAACATCGCGTTTTGCGAGACCGGCATCCCGCACAAGAAGCCCGAAGACATCTCCTGTGAGATCAAGACCGACCCGCGCGGCGCCGGCCACGCGACGTCGCCCGGATAGAATTGCCGAAGCGAGGAAAGTCATGGCGCTGAAGGTGTCGTCCCGCGGCCTGGTGCCGCCGTTCATCGTCATGGATGTCATGCGCGAGGCCAACGCCCTCGAAGCGGCGGGCGAGGGAGTCTTGCACCTCGAGGTCGGTCAGCCCGGCACCGGTGCGCCGGCGGGCGCCCTCGCGGCGGTGGCTGCGGCCGTCGGCGAGCAGCGCATGGGATACACCGACGCCTTCGGTATTCCGGAACTGCGCGAGAGGATCGCCCGGCACTACCAGGGCGCCTACGGCATCGAGGTCGATGCGGCCAACATCGTGGTGACGACCGGATCCTCGGGCGCCTTCGTCCTATCCTTCCTCGCCGCCTTCGACGCCGGCGACCGGGTCGCCCTCGCCAGTCCCGGCTACCCGGCCTACCGCAACATCCTGACGGCGCTCGGCATCGAGGTCGTCGATATCGCGGTCGGCGCGGACACCAATTTTCAGCTGACCGCGCCGGTCCTCGAGGCGGTTCTCGAAGCCGGCGACGCCCTCGACGGCCTGATCGTCGCGAGCCCTTCGAACCCGACCGGAACCATGTTGCGTCCCCAGGAGTTGCAAGCGCTCGTCGGACTTTGCGACGCCCGCGGGATTCGCCTGATTTCCGATGAGATCTATCACGGCATCACCTACGGCGTGGAGGCCGAGACCGCCTGGCGTTATTCCCGCGACGCCGTGGTTATCAACAGTTTCTCCAAGTATTACTCGATGACCGGCTGGCGGCTCGGCTGGATGGTCCTGCCCGACGACCTGCTGCGCGCCGTCGAGTGCCTGGGGCAGAACCTCTTCATCTCGCCGCCCGCCGTCTCCCAAGTCGCCGGGCTGGCGGCGTTCGAGTGCACCGAGGAACTCGACGCCAATGTGCGCCGCTACGCCGAGAACCGGGCCTTGCTGCTCGACCAATTGCCGAAGGCCGGCTTTCGCGAACTGGCATCCGCCGACGGCGCGTTCTACATCTATGCCGACGTCGGTCACCTGACCAATGACAGCGCCGACTTCTGCCGCCGCATGCTTGAGGAAACCCACATCGCCGCGACCCCGGGTACCGATTTCGACCCCACCCGCGGCCACCGCTACATGCGGTTTTCCTTTTCAGGCGAGACCGAGGTGATGGCCGCCGCCGCCGAACGTCTCCGCGCCTGGCTCGACTGACCCGTCTCGCGGTTGTTCCGGGGCGCTAGTCGGCCGAGTCCCGATTCCACCAGCCGCGCCGCGGGTTCGCCGTATCGCTGGCGCCGACATTGACGACGGTCGTCTTGCTGGCTTCGTTCGGCATCGCGGCCACCGGTTCGGGCGCCGGGTCTGGCTCCGGCGCGGTGACGGGCTCCTTGGATTCGGGCGGTGGGGCGTCGTCGTCGGCGGGTTCGGCCGCCGGCTCGGTCTCTTTCACCGCCGCTTTGGCCGTCCGCTTACGCGGCTTGCGTTTCGGCTTCGCCGGCGCTTCCTCGGCTTCGGCGGCGGTTTCCGCCTCGGCCGGCTCCCCGGCGGCCTCGGGTTTTTCGGCGTCGGCCTTCTTGCGCCGCGTGCGCTTCGGCTTCTCCTCGGCCGGCTTGTCGTCGGATTTATCCTCGTCGGAATTTGCGTCCGCGTCGGCGTCCTTCTTCTTGGCGGCCCGGCGGCGCTTCGGCTTCTTGTCGGCCGGGGCCGCCTCGCCGGTCTCGTCCGGCATGGCGATCGCCTCGCCATCCTCGTTCGGTGCGGGCAGCAATTCCGTCGTCTCCGGCGCTTCCAGCAGCGCCGTCGGGGCGTCCTCGGCCGCCGCGTCCTCGGAAGCGGCCGCCGTCTCCTCGCCCGCCTCGGCGATGATTTCCTCGGACCGCGCCCGGCGCCTGCGGCCACCGCGCCGCCCGCGCCTGCGGCGCTTCGCCGGTTCGCGCTTCTCGCCGTCGGCGTCCGCGCCGTCGCCATCCACGTCGCCGTCGGCGGCCTCGAAGTTCTCGATCAAGGCATCCTCGCTGCCGGCCTCCGGCTCGCCGCGCCGCCGGCGTCTCGAGCGGCGCCGGCGCCGGCGTTTGCCGCCGGCATCTTCACCGGTGTCGGCCTGGCCGTCGGCCTTGTGGCCGCGGCGCTGCACTTCGCCTTCGCCCTCGCGCTCGATGCGCATGGCCGGCGGAATCAAGGTGTCATCGTTCTCCAGGGTCACGCTCAGGCTGTACTTCTCCTCCAGCTCGGCCAGCGACTGGCGCTTCTGGTTGAGGACGTAGAGGGCGACGCTGGTCGGCACGTGGACGGTCAACGCGCCGTCGCTCTGGCGCAAGCCTTCCTCCTCGATGGCCCGCAGGACTTCCAGCGCGGTCGTATCGGTGGACCGCCGAACCCCGGTGCCCTCGCAGTAGGGACACGGCTCGGAGCTGGTCTCGATCAGGCTCGGACGGAGCCGCTGGCGCGACAGTTCGAGCAATCCGAACGGGCTGATCCGTCCGATCTGGATGCGCGCACGGTCGGTGCGCATGGCCTCTTTCAAGGCACGCTCGACCTTCGCCTGGTTGCGGTGCACCTCCATGTCGATGAAATCGATGACGATCAGGCCGGCGAGGTCGCGGAGCCGGAGCTGGCGGGCGATTTCCACGGCGGCGTCGATGTTGGTCCGGAGCGCCGTCTCCTCGATGTTGCGCTCCTTGGTGGCGCGGCCCGAGTTGACGTCGATGGAAACCAGCGCCTCCGTCGGGTTGATGACGATGTAGGCGCCCGACTTCATGTGCACTTCCGGCGAATGAATGGCCTCCAGTTGGGCATCGACGCCGAACTTCGCGGTCAGGGGGACGCCGTCGTCCTTCTTTTTCTGGACCTTCTTGGCGTGGCTCGGAATGAGGATCTTCATGAAATCCTTGGCCATCCTGTAGCCGTCGTCGCCGTGCACGACGATCTCGTCGATTTCCTTGGTGTAGAGGTCGCGGATCGAACGCTTGATCAGATCGCCTTCCTCGTGGACGAGACTCGGGGCGATGGAGTTCAAGGTCATCTCCCGGACCTGGTTCCAGAGCCGCAGCAGGTAATCGTAATCCCGCCTGATCTCGGCCTTCGAGCGCTTCGATCCGGCGGTGCGGACGATCACCGCCATGCCCTCGGGGATGCCGAGATCGGCGACCACCTTCTTCAGGCGCTTGCGGTCGGCGGCGTTCGAGATCTTGCGCGAGATGCCGCCGCCACGATCGGTGTTCGGCATCAACACGCAGTATCGGCCGGCCAATGAAAGGTAGGTCGTCAGCGCCGCGCCCTTGGTGCCGCGCTCCTCCTTGACCACCTGGACCAGGAGAATCTGGCGGCGCTTGATGACTTCTTGGATCTTGTAGTGACGGCGCAGCGCCGCCGGGCGCCGGGCCTCGACCTCCTCGCTGTCGTCGCCGCCAAGGGTCTCGACCGGACCTTCCTCGACGTCGTTGGCGTCGTCGTCGGCGTCCGATGCGGATTGCGCCTCGGCACGCTCCTCGGCGAGCAGCGCCTCCCGATCGGCGACCGGAATCTGGTAGTAGTCGGGGTGGATTTCGTTGAACGCCAGGAACCCATGCCGGTTGCCGCCGAAATCGACGAACGCCGCCTGCAAGGACGGTTCGACGCGGGTCACTTTCGCGAGATAAATATTTCCTTTAAGGGGCCGTCTCGATTCGACTTCGACGTCGTAATCTTCCAGGCGGGTCCCACTGACGACCAGCACCCGGGTCTCCTCGGGATGCGAGGCGTCGATTAGCATACGTTTGGTTGCCATTAAATTCGAAGCTCCAAAGCACCCGGTTCGGCGCCGTTCGTGCGCCGCCGTATCGGATGCAGGTTTCAGAAAAGCTGGCGGCGGCTGCGGAGCCGGCCCGTGCCGATCGAGTCGGTACGGTCACTTCCGAAAAATTCCGCGCTGCTCTGTCCAGCATGATGATACAAACCTTTGAGGTGTGTTCGTTGTCGCCGGCGTTGACCGCGTTCCGTCGGAATTTCGGGCCCGGTTACGCCAAAACACCACCTGCCCGCCTCGGCGGGCGAAGGCCCGGCGGCGGATTAGCGATGCGCTGTTAACATAACGGTAGGTTTTTCTTTCGACAATGACGAATTCGGCGCCGCCGGCGATGACCGGCCGGCCGGGCGAGCCGGCCAAGGATGCATTGACGATTGCGTGGACGACCCATGACACCGTATATTTCGGCATTAAAGGCTTGGGCGATACTATATTTTGAGGTCATGACCTTCCTCCGCCGTAAAACCCTGGGCGCGCTCGGTGCCGCCCTGTTGCTTCTCTGGGGCCTGCCGGCGGGCGCCGCGAACACCGTCGTCACCGATATTCGCGTCGGCACCGAAGCGAAAACCACCCGAATCGTTTTCGAGTTCACCGAACGCATGTCGTTCAACCTGTTCACCCTGGCCGACCCCTACCGGGTGGTCATCGACATGCCGGAAGTCGGCTGGCGGTTGCCGCCCAGGCCCTTGCCGGCGGCCAACGGCGTATACGACAAGCTCCGCTACGGGCTCTACAAGCCCGGCAACTCGCGGGTCGTCCTCGATCTCACCGGACCGGCGCGGATTCACAAGGCGGCGCTGGTCGCGCCGAACGGCGCCTATGCCTACCGGCTGGTGCTCGAATTGCAGAAAACCGCCCGTGCCCCGTTCCTGAGCGCCTTGAAGGCGGGGCCCATTTCCGTGTCCGGCGACAGCATCGGCAAGCGTCTGGCGAAGTCTTCGAAACCGGTAACGGCGGCATCGCCACCGCCGCGCCGGCAGGCCGCCCGCGCGCCGACCCGGCCGGCGCCGGCGCCGAAACCCGTGGCCCGGCCGGCCGCCGCGCCTGAGGCCAAGCCGGCGCGTTTCCAGTTGGCGCCGCGCAAACCGGCGCTGCGCCCAAGCTCGGCGCGCTATACCATCGTCCTCGACCCGGGCCATGGCGGCGTCGACCCCGGCACCATCGGCCACGCCGGGTCCTACGAAAAATACATCACGCTCTCCATGGCGCGCTCGATCCGTGACGAACTGGAGGCCTTGGGCCGGTTCAAGGTGGTGCTGACCCGCGATCGCGACATCTTCATCAAGTTGCGCGAACGCATCCAAATCGCCCGCGACTCCGGCGCCGATCTTTTCGTCTCCATCCACGCCGACTCGATCAAGAACAAGAAGATCCGCGGGCCGTCGGTCTACACGCTTTCCGAAACCGCCTCGGACAAGGAGGCGGCTGCGCTGGCCGAGAAGGAGAACAAGGCCGATCTGATCGCCGGCATCGACCTGACCCACAAGTCGCGCGACGTGACCAACATCCTCATCGATTTGGCGCAACGCGAGGCGATGAACCAGTCTGCGCGCTTCGCCAACATGCTGATCGGCGAGTTGCGCCAGCGCACCAAGGTATTGCGCAACACCCACCGGTTCGCCGGGTTCGCGGTGCTGAAGGCGCCGGATGTGCCTTCGGTGCTGCTGGAACTCGGGTTCCTCTCCAATCCGGTTGACGAGCGGGCGCTCCGCAGCACCCGCTACCGGACGACCCTGGCCGGCGGTGTCGCCAAGGCGATCGATGCCTACTTCGTCCGCGTCGAACAGGCGGCCCGGCGCTAGGGCTCGGCCCGAAGTCCGACGTCGAGCCCCTCTCGGAAACCTTCGATCCCGTCACGTTTCGGTCATATTTCCCGGATATGTGAAGTGCGCCGTCATGGGAAAGCCCGTCGGCTTGTGGTAGAAACGACCGCACGGGGCGCAGGAGCCCGAGAGCAATGATCATCGGCGCATCATGATTCGCGCGTTACTGACCACCCTGGGCATGTTGACCATCGTCGCCGTTCTAGGCGCCGGCGGCGTCCTGTTCGTGTTCTACAAATACGGCCAGGGCCTGCCCGATTTCCGTCAGCTCGCCGACTATGAGCCGCCGGTGATGACCCGGGTCCACGCCGGCGACGGCCGGCTGCTGGCCGAGTTCGCGGTGGAGAAACGGGTCTTCGTGCCGATCAAGGCGATGCCGAAGAAGGTGATCCAGGCGTTCCTGGCGGCCGAGGACAAGAACTTCTACATCCATCCGGGCATCGACTTCATGGGGGTTGGCCGCGCCGTGCTGACCAACCTGAAGAACCTCGGCTCGTCGCGCCGGCTCGTCGGCGCCTCGACCATCACCCAACAGGTCGCCAAGAACTTCCTGCTGACCAACGAGGTCTCGTGGCGGCGCAAGATCAAGGAGGCGATCCTGGCCTTCCGGATCGAGCGCGCCTTTCCCAAGGACCGGATCCTCGAGCTTTACCTGAACGAAATCTACCTGGGCTTCGGCTCCTACGGCGCGGCGGCGGCGGCGCTGAACTATTTCAACAAGTCGCTGCACGAGTTGCGGATCGACGAGATGGCGTTCCTGGCGGCGCTGCCGAAGGCGCCCAACAACTACAACCCGATCCGCAAGCCGAAGGCCGCCGTGGGCCGCCGCGACTGGGTCATCGGCCGCATGCTGGAGGAAAAGTTCATCACCGCCGAGGAGGCCGAGGCGGCCAGGCGTCAGCCGCTCAGCATCCACAAGCGCGACGAGACGGAATACGTCACCGCCGAGTTCTTCGCCGAGGAGGTGCGCCGCGAGCTGGTGTCGCGCTACGGCGACGATCAGCTCTACAAGGGCGGTCTGTCGGTACGCACGACCATCGACCCGAAATTGCAGGCGTTCGCCGACGTGGCGCTGCGCCAGGGTCTTCGCGCCTACGACCGGCGCCACGGTTGGCGCGGGTCGTTCACCCGGCTCGGCCCGGAGGTGCGGCTCGACAGGCCCGGCGACTGGACCCGGGCGCTCGGCAGGTTCGCGCGGCCGAAGGGGTTGTTCGAGTGGTCGCTCGCGGTGGTCCTCGGGACCGACGAGAAGTTCGCCCATGTCGGCGTCGAGGACGGCGTCAAGGGCCGCATCCCGCTATCCGAGCTGACCTGGGCCCGGCCCTGGCTCGAGGGCCAGAAGCGCGGGCCCAAGGTGAAGGCGCCCATCGACGTGCTGCGCCGTGGCGACGTGGTCGCCGTCGAGCGCGTGACCAAGGACGCCGACGACAAACCCTACCCGGACGATTTCTACGGGCTCCGCCAGATCCCGGCGATCAACGGCGCCATCGTCGCCATCGACCCGCATACGGGCCGGGTGCTGGCGATGAGCGGCGGCTATTCATACGAACTGAACCAGTTCAACCGGGTCACCCAGGCGCGCCGCCAGCCGGGCTCGGCGTTCAAGCCGTTCGTGTATCTCGCCGCCATGGACAGCGGCTATACGCCGTCGACACTGATCCTCGACGCTCCCTTCGTCATCGACCAGGGCCCCGGCCTGCCGAAGTGGCGGCCGGCCAACTACACCAAGAAGTTCTACGGGCCGAGCACCATGCGCCTCGGGATCGAGAAATCCCGCAACCTGATGACCGTGCGCCTGGCGCAGACGATCGGCATGGAACGCATCGCCGAGTACGCGCGGCGCCTCGGCATCGTCGACAAGATGCCGGAGACCCTGTCGATGGCGTTGGGTGCCGGCGAGACCACCTTGATGCGGCTGACCACCGCCTACGCCATGCTGGTCAACGGCGGCAAGCAGGTGTTCCCGTCGCTGATCGACCGCATCCAGGACCGCCACGGCCGCACCGTGTTCCGCCATGACCGCCGGTCCTGCGCGGACTGCCGTCACAAGGTCTGGACCGGCGCTTCGGTGCCGCGGATCACCGACGCGCGCAAACAGGTCACCGACGCCGGCAGCGCCTATCAGGTGGTGGCTATGCTGAAGGGCGTCGTCGAGCGCGGCACCGGCCGGCGGGTCGGCGCCGTCGGCAAGCCGCTGGCCGGCAAGACCGGCACCACCAACCAGGAGCGCGACACCTGGTTCATCGGATTCTCGCCGGACCTGGCGGTCGGCGTGTTCGCCGGGTTCGACACGCCGATCCCGCTGGGCCGCCGCGAGACCGGCTCGTCGGTGGCCGCGCCGATCTTCCGCGATTTCATGGCCAGGGCGTTGGAGGGCGAGGCGGCGATCCCGTTCCGCATTCCGCCGAACATCCGGCTGGTCCGGGTCAACGCGCGGTCCGGTCAGTTGGCCCGCGCCGGGGACCGCGACATCATCCTCGAGGCCTTCAAGCCGGGCACCGTGCCGACCGGCCGCACCGAGGTGCTCGAGGGCCAGAGCTGGACGGCCGGACAGGGCGCCCAGGGCGGCGCCATCACCGGCACCGGCGGTCTCTACTGAGCCGCGCCGCCGGGGCGCGGCGTTCTTTCATCCTGAGAAACCCGGGCCGGCGCCGGCTTGCGCGGCGCCCGGCGAGGCGACATGCTGCGGGCCTGGCTGCAAGGAGAGTTCCCATGTCCGACCGATCCGATGACCTGTCCCGCCGCGCCCGGGGCCTGGCGACCAGCACGCTGGCCAACGCGCTCGACGATTTCGGCCTTGCCGAGAGGATCCTGCCGACCATCAAGGCGGTGGCGCCGGGGCTCCGGTGCGCCGGCCCGGCGGTCACCGTGCGCCAGTCGACGGGCCCCGCCGGCACCTACGAATCGAAGGATTTCCGGGTCGGCGCGATGATCGACGCGGCCGAGGCCGGCGACGTCATCGTCGTCGACAGCGGCGGCGCCAACGTTTCCACCTGGGGCGGCATGGCGTCCTTCGCGGCGAAGACCAAGGGCGTCGCCGGGCTCGTCTGCGACGGGGGCGTGCGCGATCTCGAGGAGATCGTCGGCTTCGAGTTTCCGGTGTTCGCCCGCCACCTCACCCCGACCACCGGCCGCACCCGGCTCAAGGTCGAGGCGATCGGCGAGCCGGTCCAAGTCGACGGTGTCCCGGTGGCGCCCGGCGACATGATCGTCGCCGACGGTACCGGCGTGGTCGTGTTGCCGGCCGACGCCGCCGCCGACATCATCGCGGCGGCGGAGGCCTTCGACGCCGACGACAAGGCCGCCATCGCCGACCTCGCGGACGGGCTCAGCTTCACCGAGGCGATGGCCAAGTACACCCGGATCTAGACCGCTAGTCCTCGGCGTCGGCGCGGAAGTTGTCGAAGTTCAGCGCGAAGCCGCCGTCGTGTTGGCGGACCACCCGGCCTTCCTAGTCGTGCAGCGATTCGGACTCGACGTTGACCGGCTGGCCAAGATCGAAGCGCACCCGGGCCTCGCCCTTGGGCAGGCTGAAGCCGATGGCGGCGCCGCTCTCGGAAACGTCGGTGACGGTCGCATCGAAGGTGTCGGCGCCGGCCTCGATGGAGGCGGGCTCGTTGCGGGGGATCCGGGGGTGGCGGCGTTTGCCCATTTTTGTCTCCGTCCATGCGCTGATGGTCCGCATGCTACACCAAATCGCCGCCGCCGTGTGTGATGACCGTCATTCGGCGCCGCGCCGGCGGTGGCGAAAAAAATCGGACCGATTGACTTAAGTCATGCCGGGCGCCGCCGCGCCGTGGTTTGATCGATCTCGCCAGGGGGTGTCGCAGCCCGAGCGAGCTTCCCAAACACCGCCTGGTGACGACCCAATGGAAAGGCCGCCCTCCCCCGAAGGCGGCCTTCTCCGTTTCCTGATCAGAGGTTGGCCAGGGTGTCCGCGTCCGGCGCGAACCAGTAGGCGCCGGTGACCGCCTTGGAGAACTCGGTGATGCGGTCGTGGAGCCCGTCGCCGGCGACCCCGTACATGCCGTCGAGCTGCACCTGGAAGCGGCCGATGTCGCAGGCGAAGGCGAGGAAGTAGAGGCCGTGCTCGGCGACGGTGCCGTAGGGCGCCGAGCGCCGGTAGATCTTCTGGGCGACGCCGTCCAACTTGACGTCGGTGCGGCTGACGTGGCTATCGGCCGGCATGGCGTCGCCCTCGAGCTCGATGCTGTCCGCCTTGGTGCGGCCGATGACGCCTTCCTGTTCGGAGACGGAAAGCGCGTTGAAGGCGTCGAGGTCGTGGACCCATTTCTGGGTCAGCACGTAGGCGCCGCCGGCGCCCGCCTCTCCGTCGGCGATTAGGGCGGCGTCGAAGCGCGCGTCTTCCTTCGGGTTCGCGGTGCCGTCCTCGAAGTTCATCAGGTCCTGGGACTCGTGGTAGTCGAAGCCCGGGAGGTCGAGGGCCAGCCCGGCGACGCCGCCGAAGCCCGCGTTGACCGCCATGGCGG
>JAPPPF010000272.1 GCA_028817665.1 Magnetovibrio sp.
CTTGCTCGTCGTCCATTTCATCTTCACCAGGTCCGGCAGCGGAATGCCGGCGACCGTCGAATAGCGCACCGACGGCACCATGGTGTCGCCGTGGCCGCCGAGCACGAAGGCGGTGACGTCCTCGACGGAGACGTTGAACTCCTCGGCCAGGAAGTACTGGAACCGGGCCGAGTCGAGCACGCCGGCCATGCCGACCACCTTGTTGTGCGGCAGTCCGCAGGCGTCGCGCAGCACCTGCACCATGGCGTCCAGCGGATTGGTGATGCAGATGACGAAGGCGTTCGGCGCGTACTTCTTGATGCCGGCGCCAACCTGCTCCATGACGCTGGTGTTGATGCCGATCAGGTCGTCGCGGCTCATGCCCGGCTTGCGGGCGACGCCGGCGGTGACGATGATCACGTCGGCGCCGCGGATCGCGGTGTAGGACTTGGCGCCGGACAGCTTGGCGTCGAAGCCCTCGACGGGCGACGATTCGGCGATGTCCAGGGCCTTGCCTTGGGGAATGCCGTCGACGACATCGAACAGGACGACGTCGCCCAGTTCCTTCAGACCTGCCAAGTGAGCGAGGGTGCCGCCGATGTTTCCGGCGCCGATGAGTGCGATCTTGTTACGAGCCATGTGGAATTCTAAAAAACCGTTGATTGATCAAAAAAGTAACCGGGTTCAAGCAGTTGCCGCCTTTCCCTTCAATCTGTCGTACCTTGATTTTCGGGGTGGTGCAAGGATTTCACTCGGATTCTCGGCTTTTAACGGACCGATCGTTCCGTAATTATCGTGAAAATTTCGATTCCCGAGATCGCCGTTCCGTTTATCGAGACGGCGGCCGGGTTGGGCCTGTGAATTGGAGTGGGCGACGGCCACCACCGGGCTTTCATCGCCGCGCCGCGTGCTGGTAAGGTGGCGCGTCCGAATTGCCCTCCGACCAGATAAAGGCGCCCGTCATGACGATGATCGAAGGCACGGCCCTGGCGTTCCTCAAGATCTGCGCCATCGCCGCGGTCTTCATCGCGGTGATCATGGTGTTGTCCAGGTTCCTGGTGGCGCGCCAGCGGAAACGGCTGGAGGCGGAACGGGCCGCCGCCGGCGACGACGCCTAGCCGTCGAGATCGAGGCCGATGTCGATGGCCGGCAGGTATTGGGTGATGGCGCCGACCGACGCGTAGTCGACGCCCGTGGCGGCGATCTCGTGGATGGTGTGCAGGCGGACCCCGCCGGAAGCTTCCAGCGGGACCCGGCCGTCCACCACCTCGACGGCGCGGCGCAGCATGGCCGGCGGCATGTTGTCCAGCAACAGGCTGTGGGCGCCGGCCGCCAGGGCTTCGCGTATCTGCTCGATGGTGTCGCACTCGGCCTGCACGGTCAGCCCCGTGTCCGCCGCCAGGGCCCGGCGCACGGCCTCTCCGATGCCGCCGGCGACGGCGATGTGGTTGTCCTTGATGAGGATCGCGTCGTCGAGGCGCATGCGGTGGTTGGTGCCGCCACCGCAGGTGACCGCGTATTTGGACAGCGCGCGCAGCCCCGGCAGGGTCTTGCGGGTATCCAATATCGTGCAGCCGGTGCCTTCCACGGCATCCACGTATCGCCGGGTCTCGGTGGCGATGGCCGACATCAGGTGTAGGAAGTTGAGCGCGGTGCGCTCGCCGGTCAGGACGTCCTCGGCGGGGCCTTCGACATGGGCGAGGACGTCGCCCGCCTCGGCGGTGGCGCCGTCGGCGAGCACCGGCTCGAAGGTGATGCCGTCGCCGCAGCGCTCGAAGACGGCCGCCGCCACCGGCAGGCCGGAGACGGTCAACGGGCCGCGCGCCCGGAAACTGCCGCGCAGCCGGGCGTCCGCCGGAATGGTGGCCCGTGTCGTCGCGTCGCCGCTGCCCACATCCTCCTTGAGCGCGGCATCGACGGCCGTCGCGATATCGTCCGGCGATAGGGTCAGGTCGGTCATCGGGACGGCGTTTCCAACTCGCGTATCATGACATCGGGGCGGCCGCTCAAACGGCGTGCGGCAGGGCCATATAGTCGGGGGATTGCATTTCGATCAAGCGCGACACCGTGCGCTCGAACTCAAAGGCGCCGTCGCCTTCCGGATACAGCGCCGTCGGTTCCGCCTCGGCCGAGCAGATCAGCTTGACCTTCTGTTCGTAGAGCGCGTCGATCAGGGTGACGAAACGTTTCGCCTCGTTGCGGTTCTTCGGCCCCATCTGCGGGACGTCCTTGAGCACCAGGGTGTGGAAGCTCTCGGCGAAGGCCAGGTAGTCGCCGGGCCCGAGCGGCTTCTCGCAGAGATCGGCGAAGGTCGCGTAGGCGACGCCCTCGGCGACCTTCGGCACCTCGACGGCGCGGCCATTGACGGTCAGCGTGCGCGCCTTCGCCTCGGCGCCGATGGACAGCTGATGGAAGGCCTGCTCGAGCTTGCCGTCGGCCTCGCTGCCGGCCGGGGTGATGTAGATGTCCATGGTCCGCATGCGCTCGAGCCGGTAGTCGGTGCCGTTGTCGAGTTCGAAGACCTCCATCTTCTCCATCAGCATGTCGATGAACGGCAAGAACAGTTCGCGTTGCAAGCCGTCCTTGTAGAGATCCGTGGGATGCCGGTTCGACGTGGTGACGACGACGATGCCGCGCTTGAAAAGCGCCTCGAACAGCCGGCCCAGGATCATCGCGTCGGCGATGTCGGTGACGTGGAACTCGTCGAAGCAGAGCAGCCAGGCGCGATCGACGATGATCTTCGCCAAGGCATCGACGCCGTCCCGGTTCTTGTCCACCTTGCCGGCCTTCTGGGCCTCGCGGAAGGCGTGCAGGCGGCGGTGCACCTCCTGCATGAAGGCGTGGAAGTGGACGTGCTGCTTGGCCGCCTCGTCGATGACGCAATGGTCGTAGAACAGGTCCATGAGCATGGTCTTGCCGCGCCCGACGCCGCCGTAGAAATAGAAGCCCCGGGGCGGCGCCATCT
>JAPPPF010000176.1:0-5822 GCA_028817665.1 Magnetovibrio sp.
GAGATCCTCGACCGCACCCTCGCCAACATGGACCAGGGGATCATGATGATCGACGAGAACCTCCGGGCCATCGCCTGCAACCGGCGCTTCCTGGATTTGACCGGGATGCCGGCGGACGCCATCGAGCGGTTCCCCAATCTCGCCGACCTGATCCGTTGGAACATGAGCCGTCACGGTCTCGACGAGGCGTACATCGAGGAGAGTGTCGCGAGCCTGCAATCGAAGGAATTCACGGTGATCGAACGCCCGATGCCGGACGGCCGTACCCTGGAAATCCGCCACAAGCCGGCCGAGGGCGGCGGCGCGGTGCGGACCATCACCGACATCACCGATCGCAAGAACTTCGAACTCGCCCTGGAACAGGAAAAGGAGATTTCCGAACGCACCTTGGACAACATGGATCAGGGCTTGGTCATGTACGGGCGCGACAAGATCGTCACCGCCTACAACCGGCGTTTCCTCGAACTCTACGGCCTCGCCGACGAGGACATGAAGGCGCATCCGCACATCGAGGAGTTGGTGCTGTGGAGCCAAAGCCGGCGCAACGTCGGCGAGGCGACCATCGCCAGAACCAAGGAGGAGTTCGAGCGGAACGAGTTCTTCGTCACGGAGCGCCACCTGGCCGACGGCCGCACCCTCGAGGTCCGCCACGTGCCCATGGAAGGCGGCGGCGGGGTGCGGACCATGACCGACATCACCGAACGCAAGCGCTTCGAGAACGCGCTGGCCCAGGAGAAGGCGATCGTCGATAGGACGCTGAAGACCATGGACCAGGGCTTCGTCATGTTCGACAAGGATACCCGCCTGATCGCCTACAACGACCGGTTCTGCGAGCTCGCCGGCATGGACCGCCGCCAGGTCGAGGATTTCCCCGACCTGAAGAGCCTGGTGACCTGGAACATGACCCGCCAGGGCTACGACAAGCAGGCCATCGACGAGCGCCTCGGTTTCCTCATGAAACGCGAGTACTTCACCTTCGAGCGCCCGGTCCCTGACGGCCGGATCGTCGAGATCCGCCACGTCCCCCTGGATGACGGCGGCGCCGTCCGCACCATCACCGACATCAGCGAGCGCAAGAAATCGGAGGAGGAACTGGTGCGGCTGCGCGACGCCGCGGAATCCGCCGACCACGCCAAGTCCGAGTTCCTGGCCAACATGAGCCACGAGATCCGGACCCCCATGAACGCCATCATCGGCCTCAGCAGCCTCGCCCTGAAGACCGAGCTGGACCGCAAGCAGGTCGACTACGTCGAGAAGATCAACGCCTCGGCGAAGGCGCTCCTCGGCATCATCAACGACATCCTCGACTTCTCCAAGATCGAGGCCGGCAAGATGGCACTGGAGAACATCGATTTCGATCTCGACGAGGTCCTCGACAACCTCGCCACGGTGATCTCCCAGAGGGCCGACGAGAAGGACATCGAGGTCCTGTTCTGGACCGACCCGGAGGTGCCGCGCGGCCTGACCGGCGACCCCCTGCGCCTCGGCCAGGTCCTCGTCAACCTGGCCATCAACGCGGTCAAGTTCACGGAGAAGGGCGAGGTCGTGGTTCGCGTCGAGGTCGTCGAGCGCGACGGCGACCGGGCCCGGCTGCGGTTCACCGTCCGCGATTCCGGCATCGGCATGACCGACGAACAGCTCGCCGGCCTGTTCCAGGCGTTCAGCCAGGCCGACACCTCGACCAGCCGGCGCTACGGCGGCACCGGCCTCGGCCTCGCCATCTGCAAGAGCCTGGTCGCGGCCATGGGCGGCGAGATCGACGTCGAGAGTGAGGTCGGCAAGGGCAGCGCCTTCTCCTTCACCATGAGCTGCGGGCTGCACGACAAGACGACGCGCGCCCGGCTGCCGACGCGGGTCGAGCCGTCCGCCATCAAGACCCTGATCGTCGACGACAACGCGACGGCCCGCACCGTCCTGACGGAAGCCCTCGAGGGATTGTCCATGCCGTCCCGCGCCGTCGGCTCCGGCGCCGAGGCGCTCGCGGAGATCGCCCGCGCCGAGGCCGAGGACGGCGACCCCTACGCCCTGATCCTCATGGATTGGCAGATGCCCGAGATGGATGGCCTTGAGACCGCGAAGCGGATCAAGCTGAACGAGAACCTGTCGACCCAGCCGGCGATCTTCCTGGTCACCGCCTTCAGCCGCGACGACCTGGCCGAGCAGGCGGAACAAATGGAACTGGATGGGTTCCTGACCAAGCCCCTGAACACTTCGGTGCTGATCGACAAGGTCATGGAGACCTTCGCCGCCGGCCCCGTGTCGCGGCGCTACGCGCGCGACGGCGACGACGGCGAGAACGTCCACGCGGCGCTCCCCGACCTCCGCATCCTGTTGGTCGAGGACAACGAACTCAACCAGATGGTCGCCGTCGAGGTTCTGACCAACGCCCACTTCCACGTCGACGTCGCCGCCGACGGCCGCCAGGGCTACGAGCGGATCGCCCAGGACCCGGGCTACGACCTCGTGCTGATGGATTTGCAGATGCCGGAAATGGACGGCTACGAGGCGACCCGCGAGATCAGGAAGCTCCCCGACCGCGACGCCTTGCCGATCATCGCGATGACCGCGCACGCGCTGCTCGAGGAGCGCAACCGCTGCCTCGACGCCGGCATGGTCGACCACGTCAGCAAGCCCTTCGACGCCCGCGACCTGGTGCGGACCATCAACAAGTGGGCGATTTCCTACCGCGAGCACAAGGGCGCCGCCGGTCAACCGCCGCCGCCCTTGACTGGCGGGCCGAAATCAGGACCCAATGCGTCATCGCAAGGAGAGACCGCCATCGCACCCAACGACACCCCCGGCGAAAACGCGCCCCAGGACGGCCCGCCCGCCCTGGACATCGACAACGCCCTCGAACGGCTGATGATCCCGAAACCGGTGTTGCAGACCTTGTTGGGCGACTTCAAGGCGAAGTACGCCGCCGCCGACGCCGACCTCCGGAAGCTCCTCGACGACGGCGCCCAGGAGGAGGCCGAGCGCCTCGCCCACAGCCTGAAGGGCGTCGCCGGGTCGCTCGGCGCCGAGCAGATCCACCTGACCTCGGAGGCCATCGAGACGGCGATCCGGGACGGCGCCGACGATCACTTGGAGACCCTGCTGGCCCGGCTGGCCGGCGAACTGGACGCGGCGACGGCGGTAATCGACGACTTCCTCGGCGAGGGCGCCGCCTAGGCCCGCTCAATCCCCTGACTTCAATCCGTAAATCCGCTCCGCCGCCTGACGCGAGATCAACCCGTTGCGGAGGTCGCGGGCCACGGCCTCGGCCGCGCGGTCGCGGGGATCCCCGTATCCGGCGCCGCCCGGGGTGTGGATGACCAGCCGCTCGCCGGCGGCGACGGTCTGCGTGCCCTTGCCCCTGAGCGCCGCGCCGGACGCCAGGCCGACGCTGCCGGCCTCCCCGGCGCCGCCGCCGTGGCGGCCGCGCGGCGGATGGCCGATCCGATCGAAGGCGGCGAGCAGCTCGACGTCGGCGCCGATCGCCGAGGAGACCTCGATGTGCTGGCCGAGGCCGCCCCGGTAGGCGCCGGCGCCGGCCGAATCGGTTCGGTATTCCTTGCGCCACACGACGATGGGCGCCACCGTCTCGTTGATCTCCACCGGCGTGCCGCGGACACCCGACGGAAAGGCCGTCGCCGACAGTCCGTCCTTGGTCGGCCGCGCCCCGGTGCCGCCGTTGGTGACGGCGGTGATGCAGAACAGCGACGCGTCGTTGCTGGCGCGGTCCGTGTCGCCCCGGAAGGTCAGGTTCCACAGGCACCCCGCGCCCTCGGCGGGGATGCGGTCCGGCACCGCCTGGGCCAGGCAGCCGAACACCACGTCGGGCAGCATCTGGCCGATCACGTGGCGCGAACAGACGGCCGCCGGGTAGGGCGCGTTGAGGATGCTGCCTTCCGGCGCGCTGACGCGGAGCGGCGCAAGGGAGCCGGCGTTGTTCGGCACCTCGGGCGAGACGATGCAGGTCAGGCCGAAACAGCTGTAGGCGGTGGTGTAGGCATGCGGCACGTTGACGCCGAACCGCGATTGCGGCGACGTACCGTCGTAATCGACGGAGATCCCGTCTTCGGCGATGGTCAGCGTGGCGACCAGGTCGAGCGGCGAGTCGTAGCCGTCGATGGTCATGGAATTCCGGTAGGTGCCGCTGGGCAGCTTCCGGATCTCCGCGATCACCGCGTCGTAGGAGTGCCGGCAGATGAAATCGGCGAGACCGTCGAGGTCGTCGAGCTCGAATTCCGCCATCATCTCCACCAGGCGCTTGCAGCCGATGTCGTTGCAGGCGGCCAGCGAGTAGACGTCGCCCTCTGTCTCGACCGGCTGGCGGGTGTTCTGGCGCACCATGGCGAGGAGCGTCTCGTCCATCTTCCCCTGGTCGGCCAGTTTCAGCATGGGGATGTAGATGCCCTCCATGTGGATGTCGGTGCCGTCCGGGCCGGTGCCGATCCCGCCGATGTCGGTGATGTGCGAGGTGCAGGCGAGGAGCGCGACCAGGCGCCCGTCCTTGAAGCACGGCGTGGTCAGCACGAAGTCGTTCAGGTGCCCGGTGCCGAGCCACGGATCGTTGGTGATGTAGATGTCGCCGTCCTTCATCTCCGGGATCGGAAAATACCGGATGAAGTGCTTCACCGCCTCGGCCATGGAATTGACGTGGCCGGGCGTGCCGGTGACCGCCTGCGCCAGCATCCGGCCCTTGAGGTCGAAGACCCCGGCCGAGAGGTCGCCGCATTCCCGGACGATGGGGCTGAAGGCGGTGCGCAGCAGGGTTTGCGCCTGCTCCTCGACGACGGAAATCAGCCGGTTCCACATGATCTGCATGCGGATCGTGTCGAGGGCTTGGGACTCACTCATGACACGGCCTCATCTCGGCGGTCCAACAGGATATACCCATTTCCGGCGATCCGCGCGTCGAAACTCGCCGGCACGAAGGTCGAGGTCTGGTCCTCGGCGATCACCGCCGGCCCCGCCAACCGGTCACCGGGCGCCAGGTCCGGGCGCCAATAGAGGGGGATGTCTCGGAGCTCGCCGGTGCCCGGGTCGTAGATTCGGCGCTCGCCGGCGGCCTCGGCGGGCCGGTCCGGGCCGGCCTCGGCGCTGGCGGCCGCCGGCAGCGCGTCCGCCGTCGCCAGGGTCAGGGCCCAGGTCAGCACCTCGACCTCGGCGTTCGGAAGGGTCCTGGCGTAGAGCCGGCCGTATTCCCGGTCGAACAGCGCCTGCAGGGTGTCGGCGCCCCCGTCGGCGCCGAACGGCTCGAGCGGCAGCGGCACCGCGATCTCGTGGCCCTGGCCGAGATAGCGCATGTAGGCCAGCCGGCCCTCCTGGAATTCGGACCCCGGAGCCCCCGCCTTGACCACGGCCCGCGCCTCGGCCCGCATCTCGGCGAACAGGTCGTTGATCGCCGCCGCGTCGAAGTTGCGGAGTCGCGTGTTGCGGCTCCGGACCACCTCGTAGGCGACCGGCGCGCGCAGGAAGCCGATGGCCGAACCGACGCCGGCGTCCGTCGGCACGACGACGTGGCCGATGCCCAGTTTCTCGGCCAGCCGTCCAACGTGCAGCGGCGCCGCGCCGCCGAAGGCGATCAGCGCGTAATCGCTGGCCGTCCGGCCGAGCTCGACCGCGTGAACGCGGGCCGCGTTGGCCATGGTCTCGTCGACCATCTCGGTGATACCGAAGGCCGCCATGTGCGGGCTCAGGCCGAGGGGGCCGCCGATATCGGCCTCGATGGCGGCCGCCGAGCGTTCCGGCCGCAGCGGCACCTGGCCGCCGGCGAAGCGGTCCGGGTCGATGCGTCCGAGATGCACGTCGGCGTCGGTGATCGTCGGCCGCTCGAC
>JAPPPF010000176.1:5832-14864 GCA_028817665.1 Magnetovibrio sp.
TCGCCGCCGCGGCCGTAGGCCGCCGGGCCCGGGTCGGCGCCGGCGCTGTCGGGGCCGATGGTGATCTGCTTCATGGCGTCGACGCGGGCGATGGAGCCGCCGCCGGCGCCGATCTCGACCATCTCGATCACCGGAATGCGCAGCGGCAGGCCGCTGCCCTTGCGAAACCGCGCCTGGCGGTCGACCTCGAACTCGCGGGCCCGCTGCGCGGTGAAATCGTCGATCAGGCAGATCTTCGCCGTGGTCCCGCCCATGTCGAAGGAGATCGCTTTCGCCAAACCCTGCTCGGCAGCGATCCGGGTCGCCAGGATGGCGCCGCCGGCGGGCCCCGACTCGACCAGCCGGATGGGGAACCGCCGCGCCGTCGCCAGGGTCGTCAGACCGCCGCCCGACGTCATCATCAGCAACGGACATTCGATCCCCAGTTCGCCGAGGCCGCTCTCCAGGCGCTTCAGGTAGCGATCCATCAACGGCCGCACGTAGGCGTTCGCCGCCGCCGTGGTCAGCCGCTCGTACTCGCGGATTTCCGGACAGGCCTCCGACGACAGGGTCACCGAGAGATCCGGCGCGGTCTCGGCCAGGATCTCCGAGATCCGCCGCTCGTGTGCCGGGTTGGCGTAACTGTGGAGCAGTCCGACGGCGACGCTCTCGACGCCGAGATCGGCGAGCGCCGGCGCCACGGCGCGCACCGCCTCTTCGTCGAGCGCCTTCAGGACATGGCCCCGGACGTCGACCCGCTCGGGCACCGTCAGCCGCCGTTCGCGCGGCACCAACGGCACCGGCTTGTCGATGAACACGTCGTACTGGTTGTAACGGGTCTCGTAGCCGATCTCGAGGACGTCGCGGAACCCATCCGTGGTGATCAGGGCGGTGCGCGCGCCCTTGCGTTCGATGATCGCGTTGGTGGCGAGCGTGGTGCCGTGAATGACGACCTCGACGCTGCCGGGGGCGGCGCCGCTCGCATCGAGCGCCTCGCGCACGCCCTCGAGGACCCCCTCTTCCGGCGCCTTTGGCGTGGTCAGCACCTTGGCCGTGATGGTCCCCCGCGGTGTTTCCAGGACCACGTCGGTGAAGGTCCCGCCGATATCGACGGCGAGCCGCGTCGACCGGTCAGATTCCATTCGGACGCTCGATGTTCCGCTCGGCCAGTTTCGCCTTGAGGCGCCCGAACAGCGCTTCCAATTCGGCGACGTCGGCGGCGTCGAGGGACGGCCCGGGCGCGCGGGCCTTCGCCGTCGCCAGCGCGCCGCGCCGGCGCAGCGTTTCCTTGCGCAGCGCCAGGCCGAATCCGATCTGCTGTTCGTGGCGGATCAGCGGCAGATAGAGGTCGAACAGGTCCTCGGCCGCCTCGGCGTCGCCGGCGGCGAAGGCCTCGTAGACGTCGACCATCAAGCCGGGGAAGGCGAAGCCGGTCATGATCCCGTCGGCGCCGCGGCGAAGCTCCTGGGGCACGTAGAGCCCGCCGTTGCCGGTCAGGATGCTGACCCGCCTGACGCCGTCGGTCTCCGGCGCGGTCCTGAGCCGGGACAGCTTGCGGTGCCCGGGGCAATCCTCGTGCTTGAACATGACGATGTCCGGGTAGGCGCCGATCAGCCGGTTGACGGTGTCGACGGAGAAATGGACCGTCGTCGTCGGCGGGTAATCCTGCAGGCAAACCGGCGTACCGTCTTCGAGCGCCGCCATCACCTGGGCGAAGTAGCCGTCGATCTGCTCGTCCGTCTTCAAGCCCGGCATGCCGGCGACCATGATCCCGGCGGCGCCGGCGTCCATGGATGTCTTCGCCAATCCGGCGAGGTTGTCGATGCCCGGATTGCTGACACCGACGATCACCGGCACGCGGCCGTCGACGCGGGCCAGGAAGGCCTGCAGGAACGCCTTCTGCTCGCTGTCCGTGAGCTTCGGCGCCTCGCCCATGACGCCGAGGATGGTGATCCCGTGGACGCCTTCTTCGATGTAGAACTCGACCAGCCGGTCGACGCCGCCGAGATCGACGGCGCCCGTATCGGTGAACGGCGTCGCCGCGATGACGTAGACGCCCGTCGCCTGTTCGTTCAGCAGTGCGGCCATGGGCGCCCTCCCGTCGCGGTTATCTATTTGATTTTCTTACGGAATTCGGGCTTGCGCTTCTCCATGAAGGCGTTCACGCCCTCCTGGGATTCCTCGGTGCCGTAATAGAGCGCCAGGGCCTGCATGCCCATGGACGAGATGCCGCGCATGCTCTCCGTCGCCGCGTTGAAGGAACGCTTGGCGATGGCGATGGCCGTCGGGCTCCGCTCCATGATCTCGGCGCACCAGCGCGCGACCTCGGCGTCCAGCTCGTCGGCCGGCACCACCGCGTTGACCAGTCCCATCTCCAGGGCCTCCTGGGCGGTGTAGCGCCGGCACAGGTACCAGATCTCGCGGGCCTTCTTCTCGCCGACCACCTGGGCCAGGTAGGCGGTGCCGAAGCCCGGATCGACGGAGCCGACCTTGGGACCGACCTGGCCGAATTGCGCCGCCTCGGAGGCGATGGTCAGGTCGCAGATGGTCGCCAGCACGTTGCCGCCGCCGATGGCGTAACCCTGGACCTTGGCGATCACCGGCTTCGGCACGTCGCGGATCAGGCTCTGCAACTCCTCCACCGGCAGGCCGATGGTGCCGCGGCCGTCGTAGGCGCCCTCGTGGGCCGACTGGTCGCCGCCCGTCGAGAACGCCCTGTCGCCGGCGCCGGCGAGCACGATGACGCCGATGTCCGCGTTCCAGCCGGCCCGGTTGAGCGCGTCGATGAGCTCCTCGCAGGTCTGGCCGCGGAAAGCGTTCATCTTGTCGGGCCGGTTGATGGTGATGGTGGCGACGCCGTCGGCCTCGGCGTAGAGAATGTCCTGATAATCCATGTTTCGATCCTAACCGTTCATGGTCAAACCGCCCGACACGCTGATCACCTGGCCGGTGATGAAGGCGGCGTCGTCGCTGGCCAGGAACGCGATCATGCCGGGCAGGTCGTCGGGCCGGCCGAGCCGGCCCATGGGCACCGCCCGGCGGAAGGCCTCGGCCAGCTTGTCGGGATTGCCGGCTTCGGCCATGAAGCTCTCCAGCAGCGCCGTCTCCGTCGGGCCCGGGCAGACGACGTTGAAGGTGATGGCGTGGCGCGCGTGTTCGCGGGCCAGGGTCTTCGAAAGGCCGACGATGCCGGCCTTGCACGCCGCGTAGACGGCCTCGCCCGACGAGCCGACGCGGGCCGCGTCGGAGGCGACGTTGACGATCCGGCCGCCGCCGCGCTCGACCATGCCGGGCAACACCGCGTGATGGGTGTTGAGCACGCCCTTCAGGTTGATCGCGATGATCTTCTCCCAGAGCGCCGGGTCGGTCTTCAGGAACGGCCGGAAGACGTCCCACCCGGCGTTGTTGACAAGCGCGCCGATAGGCCCGAGCGCCGCCTCGGTCTCGGCCACCGCGGCGCCGACCCCGTCGTGGTCGGTGACGTCGCAGGCGACGGCCAGGGCGGCGCCGCCGGCCGACGAGATGGCCGACGCCATGGCCTCGGCCGCCGCCGCGTCGACGTCCCAGACGGCGACCCGCGCGCCCTCCTCGCCCAGGCGCCGGCAGACGGCGGCGCCGATGCCGTTGCCGCCGCCGGTCACGATCACCACCCTGTCCGTCAGTCCGCGCATGCGTCCCTCCTTCCGCCGCCCCTCGGCCTCACATGGCGTCGCGCATCTCGCGGATCATGTTGCGGGCGATGACCAGTTGCTGGATCTGCGTGGTGCCTTCGTAGATGCGGAACAGCCGCGCATCGCGGTACATGCGCTCGACGCCGTAATCGGCGATGTAGCCGTTGCCGCCGTGGATCTGCACCGCCCGGTCGACGACCCGGCCGCACATCTCGGATGTGTACATCTTGCAGCACGCCGCTTCCGTCGCGATGTCCTCGCCGGCGTCGCGCCGGATCGCCGCGTCCAGGGTCATGCAGCGCCCGGCGTAGGCCTCGGCCTTCGAATCGGCGAGCATCGCCTGCACCAGTTGAAACTCGGCGATGGGCTGGCCGAACTGCTTGCGCTCGACGGCGTAGGCGAGCGCCGTGTCGATGACCCGCTCGGCGAACCCGACGCAGACGCCCGCGAGGTGCAGCCGGCCGCGGTCCAGGGTCTTCATGGCGGTCTTGAAGCCCTGGCCCTCGGCGCCGCCGATCAGGTTCTCGGCCGGCACCTGGCAATTGTCGAAGATGACGTCGCAGACGTGCGCGCCCTGCTGGCCCATCTTCTTCTCCGGCTTGCCGAACGACAGGCCCGGCGAGCGGCGCTCGACGATGAAGGCGCTGACCCCGCCGGCGCCGGCGATGTCGGGATTGGTGCGCGCCATCACCGTCAGGATATCCGCCGTCGGCGCGTTGGTGATGAAGCGCTTGGTACCGTTGAGGACGTAGTGATCGCCGTCGAGGCGCGCCGTGGTCCGGACCGAGGCGGCGTCGGAGCCGGCTTCCGGCTCGGTCAGCGCGAACGAGGTGACGTATTCGCCGGACGCGATCTTCGGCAGGTATTGCTGTTTCTGCGCCTCGGTGCCGTCGATGACGATGCCCTGCGAGCCGATCCCGACGTTGGTGCCGAACACCGAACGGAAGGCCGGCGAGGTGCGGCCCAGCTGGAAGCCGACGCGGACCTCCTCCTCCATGGTCAGGCCGAGGCCGCCATAGGCCTCCGGCACGGAAAGGCCGAACAGCCCCAGCGCCTTCATCTCGGCGATCAGGTCGTCGGGCACCTTGTCGTCCTCGGCGACCTGCTGCTCCAGCGGGATCAAGCGTTCGTCGACGAACCGCCGCACGGTGTCGATCAATTGACCGAAGGTTTCGGCGTCCATGGCCATCATTCCCTCCCGAATCTGCCTCTCCGGTTATGGCATTCGCCCCCGCAGCCGACAAGCCCGATGCGGCAGTTCGGCGGCCGCGTTTCGCCAACCGGAACGAAACCCCCGCGCCGGTTTCATTCCCCGAAATCCGTTGACGGGAACGGGTGCTTTCCCGACAATTCAGGTCATTAGGGGGCAACCGAACCGGGAGGAGAGTGTCATGGCCGAAGAACTCGTCGACGAGTATTTCGCCGATCTGATTTCCAACGTATCCCACGCCAACGGCGTCTTCCGCCTGACCTTCGCGCAGCAGGAGGTCGACAACGCGGTGCGCCCGGTGGTCAGGGTGCTGATCCCGGCGAACCAGTTGCAGAACGCGGTGCGCTCGATCACCGGCGCGGCCAACGAGATCCGCGAGAAGGTCCAGGCCCAGGCCGACGCCGCCGAGGCCGCCGACGAGGCCATGGGCGAGCCGGCCGCCGACGAGGCGGAGGCGGAGGCGGAAGAGAAGCCGAAGAAGGGCAAGAAGTAGGCCGCGGCTCAGCGTTCCTGGGCGGCGTTACCCATGGAATAGCGGATCGGATCGATCAGGTATTGCAGGACCGTCCGCTCGCCGGTGTGAATGCTGGCCATCACCTGCATGCCCGGGAACAGGTTGTACTTGATGTCGCCGCGGGCGAAATAGCCCTTCTCCGTCTCGATCCTGACCTTGTAGAAGGGATCGCCCTCGGGCGAGATCAGGGTGTCCGGCGAGACGTTGATGACCGTCCCGTTCAGCCCGCCGAAACGCATGGCGTCGGCCGACGCCAGCTTGACCACCGCCAACTGTCCGGCGGCGACGTAGCCGATGTCCTGGGTCGGCAGCTTCGCCTCGACGATCAGACGGTCGCCGGCCGGCACGATCTCGGCGATCGGGTCGCCGGGCCGGACCACGCCGCCGACGGTGAACACGTGCAGGGTCTTGACGACGCCGTCGACGGGCGAGCGCACGGTGGTGCGCTTCAGGCTGTCCTCGAACTTACGGACCCGCTGGTTCAGCTCCGCGTAGTTGAGGCGCGCCTCGTCGAGGGCGGTCTGGTTGTCCTCATCGAAGGCGTTGCGGATGTTCTCCAACTCGGCCCGCGCCTCGGCGAGCGCCGAGCGGGCCCGGGCCAGGGCCGCCTGGTCGGTGGCGACGCCGCCGCTGAGGCGCCGCGATTCCTTGAGCAGGTCCAGGTGCTGGAAGCGGTTGGTCAGGTTGTCCTTCATCAGCTCTTCCGAGATCTTGATCTGCTCGTTGACCAGCTTCAGGCTCTGCCGGCTCGACGAGATCCGCGTCGTGATCTCGGCGATCTCCTGCTGGCGCTGGGCCACGGCCGCCTCCTGGCGACGGACCTCGCCCTGGTGGCGGCGGCGGCGCACGTCGAACCGGGTGATCGACTGGCGCACCAGGACCGGGTCGCCGGCGACCAGCTTCTCGGGGAAGATCGGCGCCGCCAGCCCCTTGGTCAGGGCCTCGAGCCGGGCCAGGTCGGCGCTCAGCGAGCGTAGCCGGACCCTGAGCTCGTCGACGTCGGCCTGGCTCGCGGTCGGCTCCAGGGTCAGCAGCGACTGGCCGCGCTTGATCTGCTCGCCCTCGCGGACCAGGACCTTGCGGATGATGCCGCCCTCCAGGTGCTGGACGGTCTTCACCTGGGTCGAGGGAATGACCTCGCCGGTGGCCATGCTGACGATATCGAGCGTGCTGACCGACGACCAGACGGCGAAGGCGACGACCATCAGGCCGCAGAGCACGAAGGTCATGTGGGCCGAGAACGGAATGCCCGAACCGGAGGTACCGGCGGCCTCCGGCGGCGGCCCCGGCGGCGCGGCGGCGTCCGGCGCCGGAGGGGCGGCCTCCGCGGCCGGCCGTGTCGGGGGGGCTGGCTCACTCATTCTTGGCTCGCTTCTCCGCGTCGATCATGAACCGCGACTGCACCCCGGCGACGCCGACGCCCTCGTCGTCTTCCCCTTCCGCCTCGTCGAGGGTGTCGGGCTCCGCCGGCGCCGCGGGCTCCGGCGCGGCCTCGGCGGCGGGCGCCTTCTTCCCCGTCCGGCGCGCTGGTTGCGGTTCCGCCTTGGCCGCCGAGATCTCGGTCACGTTGGACGCCGCCCCGGCCGCCGGTTCGGCGTCGGGGACGGGTTCCCGGGCCGGCTCTTGGGCCGGCTCTTGGACTCGCTCCTGGGCCGGGTCGGGCGCCGCCGGATTGACCGCGGCGACGGTCGGCACCGGCTTCTCGTTCAGGTCCAGGACCGTGTGCGGGCCGTTGACGATCTGCTTGTCGTGGGACATGACGATGATCGTCTTGCCCTGCTTGGCCATGGCGCCGAGGATCTGGTGCACGGCGGCGCAGCCCTCGGCGTCGAGACTTTCCGTCGGCTCGTCGATGACCGCCAGGTTGCCGTTGGTGGTCAGCGCCCGGACCAGGGCCATGCGCCGCCGGATGCCCTCCGACAGCCGCCAGCCGTTGTCGACCACCTGGGTCTCGAAGCCCTCGGGGCTCTCGTCGAGGAACTTGCGGAGCCCGCAGACGTCGATGATCTGGTTCAGGTGGCTGCCGTCGATCTCCGGGTTGTTGATGGTCAGGTTCTGGGCGATGGTGGCGTTCAGGAGCGCCGGTTCCTGCGGCAGGTAGATGACCTGGCGGCGCCACCATTCCGGCGCCACCTGGTGCAGATCCAGCCCGTCGACCAGGATCTGGCCGCGGATCGGCTCGATCAGGCCCATGAGCAGCCGCCCGAAGGTGGTCTTGCCGGTGCCGTTGGCGCCGGTGACGACCAGCACGGACCCGGGCTCGAGCTTCAGCGACAGGCTCTCGAACATGGGCGAGTTGGCGCCCGGGAAGGCGAAGGCCAGGTCCCGGAACTCGACCCCGCCGGTGTAGGTCCGGAGCGCCGAGCCGCTCTCCGGCTCGAGCGGCACCTGGGCCAGCTTTTGGAACATCTCGAGGGACTGCTTGGCCTTGGCGAAGGCGGCGCCGAGCTGCGACAGCTTCGAGATCGGCTGCAGGGCGCGCGCCGACATGATGTTCATGGCGATCATCGAGCCCACGTCGAGTTCGCCGATGACCACCAGCGTCGCGCCGACGCTGATCACCGCCACGGTCAGGAGCCCGGTGCTCGACTGGGTGATCGTCTGGACGATTCCCTGGCGGCCGGTGATGTCGCGGCGCAGGTCCTGGATCCCGTGGATGTGCTGGTGCCAGGACTTGCGCAGGAACTCGCCGGCGTTGAAGCCGCGGATGGTATCGCCCTCGCGCGTCGCGGTGCTCAAGAGGCCGCTGCCGACGCCGGACTGGGATTGCATCTCGGCGGTCTTCGATTGCAGGGTGATGGCGCCGATGAGGCCGACCAGGAACACCGCCACCATGAAGCCCAGCACGATGAACGCGATGATCGGCTTCAGCAGGTAGAGCACGAAGACGAAGACCAGCGCGAAGGGCACGTCGAGGATGGTGGTGATGTTGGTGGCGTTGTAGGCGGTCTCGATGGCCGCCGTGCCGCCGACCATCTCCTTGCGGGTTTCCGGCGGGATCTGGTCGATGGCCGAGATCTTCGCCTTGGTCAGGGTGGCGAAGCCGTTCAGCGCGATGTTCTCGTCCGGCTGCGCGCTGACGCCCCGGGCGATGCCCATGCGCGCCTGGCGGAACGCGAACTCCAGCGCGATGGCCATCAACACGCCGGTGGTCAGGGTCACCAGGGTGGCGTCGACGCCCTGCGAGACGTAGCGGTTCAGCACCTGCATGACGTAGAGCGACGAGCCCAGCGCCAGGACGTTGATGAACAGCGAGCCGATCAACAGCTCGGCGGCGATTAACGGCCGCGAGAAGAAGCGTCGGAACAGCTCCTTCATGGCGCCCCCTCCCCCATCACAGGCGCCCTGGCTCGCCGACGCTGAGGGTGCGCCGGATCTCGTCGGACTTGAAACCGTAGGCCATGGGCCGCCGGGCGCCGGGAATGGCGACGACGTCGTAGAGCTCCTCGACGATGCCCTCGATCTTCAACCAGTGCACGGCGTCGCCGGTGCGTGTGTCGATGACGTAGATGCCGCACTGGGCCTCGGCGTTGCGCTGGGCCAGCGCGTCGCGGACCCCGTCGAGGCCGCTTTCCGAACCGGTCACCTTATAAGTGATGGTGGTGCCGTCGATGGTGACGCTGTAGGTGTCGCCGGCACGCACGGCTCGGGCGAGGCC
>JAPPPF010000025.1 GCA_028817665.1 Magnetovibrio sp.
TGATCCGGGCATCCACGACTTCATACGGTGTCGCGCCTGTCAGACAAAGTCGTGGATCACCGGGTCGGGCCCGGTGATGACGCTCAAGGGGCAAGCGGCCGTCGCCCGCCCATCCTTCGACGGGCTCAGGATGAGGGGGGTAAATGCTGCGCCATCGATACTGACAGGGTTTCTCAAGAAACCCTCATGCTGAGCCTGTCGAAGCATGCGGACGCCGGAAGCGCCGAAAAGGCGACGGAAGGCGGACATTTGCGACATTTGTCGCGAAAAGGTCGCGAATGTCCGCGGGCTAAGGCACTGGCATCAAACGATCATCCGCCGCCGCCCCGGAAAACGGAGACATTTGCGTACATCGGCGGACGAAGACTATGAGCACGGGCCGGCGCGATCGCATGCCTGGCGGCCCTTGAATTTCGGCGGCGGCGCAACCGGCGCCGGGACGGACAATCGGCACGAAAAAGGCGGGGCCGCGGCCCCGCCCTTCGTGTCTTCGCGGTGAACCTTCTTAACGGTTCTGCCGGTTCTCGATCAGGTCGTTGACGACGGCGGGTTCCGCCAGGGTCGAGGTGTCGCCGAGGTTCGAATAGTCGTTCTCGGCGATCTTGCGCAGGATTCGCCGCATGATCTTGCCGGACCGGGTCTTCGGCAGGCCCGGCGCCCACTGGATCAGGTCCGGCGTCGCCACCGGGCCGATCTCGGTGCGCACCTGAGCGACCATCTCCTTCTTCTTCTCGTCGGTGCCCTCGATGCCGGCGTTCAGCGTCACGTAGCAGTAGATGCCCTGACCCTTGATGTCGTGCGGGTAGCCGACCACGGCGGCCTCGGCGACGTCCGGATGGGCGACGAGCGCGCTCTCCACCTCGGCCGTGCCCATGCGGTGGCCGGACACGTTGAGCACGTCGTCGACGCGGCCGGTGATCCAGTAGTAGCCGTCGGCGTCGCGGCGGCAGCCGTCGGAGGTGAAGTACATGCCCTTGAAGGTCGAGAAGTAGGTGTCCATGAACCGTTCGTGGTTCTTGTAGACGGTGCGGATCTGGCTCGGCCAGGATCCGGTGATCACCAGGGCGCCCTCGCCCTCGCCCTCGATCTCGTTGCCTTCCGGGTCGAGGAGCGCCGGGCGGATGCCGAAGAACGGGCGGGTCGCGGAACCGGGCTTCAGCGCCGTGGCGCCCGGCAGCGGCGTGATCATGATGCCGCCGGTCTCGGTCTGCCACCAGGTGTCGACGATCGGGCAGCGCTGCTCGCCGACGACGTTGTAGTACCAGTTCCAGGCCTCCGGGTTGATCGGCTCGCCGACCGTGCCCAACAGGCGCAGGCTCTTGCGGCTGGTCTTCGTGACGAACTCGTCGCCGGCGCCCATCAGGGCGCGGAGCGCCGTCGGCGCGGTGTAGAAGATCGTCACGTTGTGCTTGTCGCAGACCTGCCAGAAGCGCGACGTGTCCGGATAGTTGGGCACGCCCTCGAAGATCACCTGCGTCGCGCCGTTCAGCATCGGCCCGTAGTTGACGTAGGAGTGGCCGGTGATCCAGCCGATGTCGGCGGTGCACCAGAACACGTCCTCGTCCTTGTAGTCGAAGATGTAGTGGAAGGTCAGCGCCGTGTAGACGCAGTAGCCGCCGGTGCCGTGCATGGCGCCCTTCGGCGTGCCGGTGGACCCCGACGTATACAGGATGAACAGCGGATCCTCGGCGTTCATCTCCTCGGGCTCGCAGGTGTCGGCGGCGTCGGCGACGATGTCGTGGTACCAGACGTCGCGGCCCTCAGACCAATCGACGTCGACGCCCGTCGCCTTGACGACGATCATGTTCTTCAGGCCCGGGCAGTTGGCGGCCGCCGCGTCGGCGTTGGGCTTCAGCGGGATCGGCTTCTTGCCGCGCCGGCCGGCGTCGGCGGTGACCAGGAATTTCGAATCGCAGTCGTTGATGCGGACCGCCAGCGCCTCCGGCGAGAAGCCGCCGAACACCACCGAGTGGATGGCGCCGATGCGCGAGCAGGCCTGCATGGCGTAGATGGCTTCCGGCACCATCGGCATGTAGATGGTGACCACGTCGCCCTTGGAAACGCCCAGATCCTTCATCGCGTTGGCGAGCTTGCAGACGTTGGCGTGCAGTTCCTTGTAGGAGATCGTCAGGCTGTCCTCGTCCGGGTCGTCGGGCTCCCAGATCAGCGCCGCCTTGTCGCCCTTCTCGGCCAGGTGCCGGTCGATGCAGTTGTAGGACGCGTTCAGCGTGCCGTCCTCGTACCACTTGGTCGAGACGTTCGGAATCATCCAGTCGACGTCGGAAATCTTGGTGTACGGCTTGATCCAGTCGATGCGCTGGCCCTGCTCGCGCCAGAACCCCTCGTTGTCGTCGATGGAGCGCTGGTACATCTCCAGGTACTGGTCGTTGTCGATGTGGGCTGAAGCCGCGATGTCGGCCGGGACGGGGTAGGTACGATCTTCGCTCATGACGAAATACTCTCCTGAGGTTTCGGTCCCCTCGTGAGGTTATGGTCCCCATAATTCCTTGGCGGCACGGGTGCCCGAGCAGGCCCTGTCCCGCCGGCCCCGAATTATCGCAAAAAATGCCGGGATCACAAGTCCTTCGGCAGCGGCGGCCAGAGCGTCGGAAGTGCCGCGTGGGTGACGAATACCGAGCCGTCCCGGACCTCGGCGGCGACCGCCGTCAGGTGGTCGTCGACGCAGGGCCCGGCGACGCAGAGCCCGTCGTCGATCTCGAACAAGGCGCCGTGCGTGGTGCACAGGATGTGCCGGCCGTCCTGGCTGAGGAAGCGCCCCGGCTGCATGTCGAGGGGCGTGCCGATGTGCGGGCACGAGTTGACGTAGCAGACGACGTCGCCGGCGCGGCGGATCACCATGATCCCGCAGCGCCCGTCGGCGGTATCGACGACGAAGCCGTTGGAACCGCCCTCGGGAACCTCGTCGAGGGCGCAGAGCCGGGTATCGAATGCCGCCATCTCCGGTCCTAGTCCTGCGGGTAGGCCTTCTTCCAGGCCTTGATGGTGACGCTCTCGAAGACCCCGGCCTTGGCGTAGGGATCACCCGCGGCGAAGGCCTCGGCGGCGGCGCGGTCGGGAAACTCCATGATGATGACGCTGCCGGTCATGGTCTCGCCGTCGTCGGCGAGCGTCGGCCCGGCGGCGACGACCTGATCGGCGTGGGCCTTCAGGTAGGCCTGGTGGTCCGGGCGCGCGGACATGCGCAGGGCCAGGCCGCCGTCGGTCTTGTCGACGCAGTTGATGATGAAGTGCATGGGCTGTCGTCCTCCTTCGGGTGGCCCGCGAAATGTCTAGCGCCGGCGCATCGCCGTCAAGGTCTCGTCGAGCGGCCCGGCCTCGGTGACCGGCAGCGAACAGATGGCGCCGCGGCAGATGTAGGCGGTGGCGCGTCCGTCGATCTGCTCCTTGTAGCGCGCCGGATGGCCCTCGGGAAGCACCGTTCCCGGCGCCACCACCTGCAGCACCTGGGCCGGCAGGCTGCGCCGCATGACGCCGGCCAGGAGGCGCTCGGTCCCGGCCTCGCCGCGCGCGCCGATGATCACCACCTGCAGCGCCTGGGCCAGCGTGTCGGCGGCGAGCAGTAGCCCGGCGAAGCCCAGTTGCGGACGGCCGACGGCGCGGCCGTGGGCCCGCAGGGTGGCCGCCGCCATCTCGCGCCAGCGCGCCCTGCCGGTGTGGTAGTAGAGCCGGGCGGCGACCAGGGCGGCGCGCGCGTTGCCCGACGGGTTGGGGTCGTCGATGGCCGACTTCATCCGGAACGGCGTCGCCTCCGCGTCGGCGGCGCTGTCGAAGAAGCCGGGGGCCTCGGCGTCGCCGTGGTGGCGCTCGATGGCTGCGGCCCAGGTCAGCGCCTGGGCCAGGTAATCGGGTTGGCCGGTCGCCTCGAACAGGCTGACCGCGGCGTCGGCCATGGCGGTGACGCCGCCGAGGGTGGCCACCGATCCCACGCGGGCGCCGACGGCGCTTTGGTGCAGCCGCCCGGTCGGGCCGCTCAGCGCCCGCCGGGCGTCGCCGAAGGCCGCTTGCGCCGCCGCGATCCACCCGGCCTCGCCGAAGGCCAGACCGGCCTCGGCCAGGGCGGCGATGGCCTGGCCGTTCCAGTCGGCGAGCACCTTCTCGTCGCGGTGCGGCGGCGGCCGGCCGGCCCGCTTGCGGCGCAGGATATCCAACGCGGCCGGGCGGACCAGGTGGCCCCAATCGGGATCATCTTCTTCGGACCCCGGCGGACCGGCGATGGGGGCGATGTCGTAGGCCTCGAGGAAGGCCTCCGTGCCGCTGGCCAGGGCCGCCGAGAGTTCGCCGCGGCGCCAACGGTAGTAGGCGCCCTCGCGTTCGGCGCCGTCGGCGTCCCGGCTGTCGGCGTCGAGGCTGGCGGCGAAGGCGCCGCCGGGGAGCCGCATGTCGCGGTCGAGGAAGGTCACGGTCTCGGCCACGGCGCGCGCCAATTCCGGATCCCGGGTCTCGCGCCAGACCTGGGTCATCAGGCGCAACAGCCCGCCGTTGACGTCCAGCATCTTCTCGAAATGCGGCACCCGCCATTGCGGATCGACGGTATAGCGGAAGAACCCGCCGCCGGCGTGATCGGCGAGGCCGCCGCGGACCATTTCGGTGAGGCTCAGGCGGACGTGTTCGCCGGCCGGCGCGCTGCCGGTCCGGAGATGGTGGCGCCACAGGAACGCCAGCGCCACCCACTGCGGAAATTTCGCCGCGCCGCCGAACCCGCCGGCCAGGGTGTCGGCCTCCTCCATGAACCCCGCCGACGCCAACGCCAGATGGGCGGCGGTGATCTCGCCGGGCCGCGGGCGGTGCACCTGGGCGAGGGTCGCCTTGATCAGCGCGGCGTTCTCCCCGACGCCCTCGGGGTCCTCGGCGAAGGTCCGGGCGACTTGGTCGAGGACGTCGCGAAACCCCGGCATGCCGTGGCGCGCCTCGTCCGGGAAGTAGGTGCCGGAGAAGAAGGTCTCGGCCTCCGGCGTCAGGAACACGGTCAGGGGCCAGCCGGTGGGCAGGTCCAGCAGCACCGCCGTCGCCTGGAATTGGGCATCGAGATCGGGCCGCTCCTCGCGGTCGATCAGAATCGGGAAGAACCGGGCATTGATGGCCGCCGCCGTTTCGGCGTCGGCGAAGGACTCGCGCTGCATCACGTGGCACCAGTGGCAGGCCGAGTAGCCGATCGACAGCAGGATCGGCTTACCGGCGCGCCGGGCCTCGGCCAGGGCGGCTTCCGTCCAGGGCCGCCAGTGCACGGGATCGGTGGCGTGCATGCGGAGATAGGGACTGGCCTCGGCGCCCAGTTGGTTGTCGGCCGGCGTCTCCGCCGAGGCCGGCGCGGCGGTCAGCCAGACGGCGGCGGCCAGGACGGCGAGGAACCGGCGCACGGCGCGCGCCCTCAACGGCGTTCGTCGAGCGGCGAATCGGTGCCCACGGGGCGTTTCAGCAGGCCGCTGACCGAGGCCTCGATGTCGGCGCCGTGGTTGACGATCCCGTCGACGGCCAGGCAGATGGGCATGTCGATCTGCAGCGTCGCGGCCAGGGCGGTCACCGCGGCCGCCGTGTCGACCCCCTCGGCGACGGAATTGCGTTCGCCCAGCACCTCGGCGAGGCCGCGGCCCTGGCCGAGGGCGACGCCGAGCGAGAAGTTCCTGGACTGCATGGCGTTGCAGGTAAGGGTCAGGTCACCGATCCCCGATAGTCCCATCAACGTTTCCGCGCGTCCGCCCTTCGCCGCCGAGAGCCGCGCCATCTCCGCCAGTCCCCGGGTAATGATGGCGGCGCGTGCGTTGTCGCCGAGACCGCGCCCGTCGACGATCCCGCAGGCGATGGCCAGGACGTTCTTCACGGCGCCGCCGACCTCCGCACCGATGACGTCCTCGGAGCGGTAGATGCGGAAGCGCGGCGTGCCGAGCGCGTCCGTCAGGCGCTCGCCGACACCGACGTCGGCGCAGGCCAGGGTGATGGCCGTCGGCAGCTCGCGCGCCACCTCGGCGGCGAAGGTCGGCCCCGAAAGGACGGCGAAGCGCCGCTCCGGCAGCGCCTGCTCGACGACCTCGTTCATCAGCGCGCCGGTCGCGATCTCGATGCCCTTGGCGCAGACGACCAGCGGCACGTCGGGGCCGATCATCGGCGCCAGGGACTCGGCGGTGGGCCTCAGGAACTGCGCCGGGGTGACCAGGATCAGGGCGTCGGCGTCGGCGGCCTCGGCCAGATCACCGGTCGCGCGGATCGCCGGGTCGAGATCGACGCCGGGCAGGAAAGGCGTGTTCTGATGTCCGGTGTTGATGGCCTCGACGACGTCCGGCTCGCGGGCCCAGATGGTCACGTCGCGGCCGGCCCGCCGGGCGACGCTGGCCAAGGCCGTGCCCCAGGCGCCGGCGCCGATGACTCCGATCTTATCCATCTATCGGTTGTAACGCCGCAAAGCCCATGGGCTCAAGCCTTGACGCCGGCGAAGGCGACCGGTTCGGCGTCGGGATCGAGGGGCCAGCGCGGCCGGGGCGCGAAATCCAGCGTGTCGGCGGGCCCGGCGCGCAGCCGTTCGATGCCGGCCCAGGCGACCATGGCGCCGTTGTCGGTGCAGAGCGCGACCGGCGGCACGGCGAATCCGATGCCGCGCTCGCGGGCCAACGCCTCGAGACGGCCGCGCAGGTAGGCGTTGGCGGCGACGCCCCCGGCGACGACCAGCGGACCGCCGGCCGGGCACGTCCTTTCGAACATGTCGATGGCGTTGCCGCATCGGTCGACGAGGACGTCGCCGGCGGCGCGCTGGAAGGAGGCGCAGAGATCGGCGATGTCCTGGTCGTCCAGGTTCCCGGGCGGCAGCGCCTCGATGGTTTGGCGGACCTTGGTTTTCAGTCCCGAGAACGAGAAATGGCAGCCCTCGCGCCCGGCCATGGGCCGCGGCAGGTCGAACCGCCGGTCGTCGCCGCCGCGGGCGCGGGCCTCCAGGTTCGGACCGCCGGGGTAGCCGAGGCCCATCATCTTCGCCGATTTGTCGAAGGCCTCGCCCAGGGCGTCGTCGATGGTGGTGCCGAGCCGGCGGTAGCGCCCGACGCCCTCGACGGCGAGCAATTGGCAATGGCCGCCGGAGACCAGCAGAAGGAGATAGGGAAACGCGAGGTCGCCCTCGTCCGTCTCGGTGAGCCGCGCGGTCAACGCGTGCGCTTCCAGGTGATTGACGGCGACGAAGGGCAGGTTCCTCGCGAAGGCGATGGCCTTGCCCGTCATCACGCCGACCATGACGCCGCCGATCAGGCCGGGCCCGCCGGTGGCGGCGACCGCGTCCAGATCCCCGAACCCGACGCCGGCGGCGTCCAGGGCCTGGCGGACCACCTCGTCGGCGGCCTCGACGTGGGCGCGCGCGGCGATCTCCGGAACGACGCCGCCATAGGGCTTGTGCGCCTCGATCTGGGAAAGCACGACATTGGCGCGGATGCGCGCGTCGGCGGCGCGCCCGTCATCGACGACGGCGGCGGCGGTTTCGTCGCAACTGGTCTCGATCCCGAGAACGATCATGTACAAGCCCGGATGAAATGGTTACTAATCGCCCGTCGGCCCGGACCATACGCGCCCGGCCGCCGCCACGCCAGAGCCAGCACGGAATATTTGATCGAGCCCATCACCATGGCGACAGAACCCCTCCTCAAAATCGGGACCCGGGCCAGCCCGCTCGCCCTCGCGCAGACCCACGAGGCCGGCGACCGGCTGGCCGCGGCGGCAGCCGAACTTTCCGGCGAGGGCGCGGTCGGGGTGGTCGAGATCAAGACCACCGGCGACAAGGTCCAGGACCGGCCGCTCGCCGAACTGGGCGGCAAGGGGTTGTTCGCCAAGGAACTTGATTCGGCGCTGCTCGACGGCCGCATCGACATCGCCGTGCATTCGCTGAAGGACCTGGAGACGGCGCTGCCGGACGGCATCGTCCTCGGCGCCTGCCTGGAGCGCGAGGATCCGCGCGATGTCCTGATCTCGCCAGCCGCCGCCGATATCGACGCGCTCCCCGAGGGCGCACGGGTCGGCACCGCCTCGCTCAGGCGCCGGGCGCAGCTTCTGCATCGCCGGCCGGACCTCCGCATGACGCTGCTCCGCGGCAACATCCAGACCCGGATGCGCAAGATCGCCGACGGCGAGGCCGACGCGACGTTCCTGGCCCTGGCCGGCCTCAACCGCATGGGGTTGGCGGACCGCGCGGCCTGCGTCCTGGATCCCGACGAGATGCTGCCGGCCTGCGGCCAGGGCGCCATCGGCATCACCTGCCGGACCGACGACGCGCGGGCCCTGGCGTGGCTCGCCGCCGTCAATCACGCGGAGACGATGATCCGGGTCAGCGCCGAGCGCGCCATGCTGGCGGCCCTCGACGGATCGTGCCGCACGCCCATCGGCGGCCTCGCCGACATCGACGCCGACGGGGGATTGCGGCTGCGCGGGCTGGTGGCGCGGGCCGACGGCAGCGAAATCCATCGCGGCGAACGCCAAGGCGGTATCGCCGACGCGGCCGCGCTGGGCGCCGAGCTGGGCGCCGAACTGCGGGCCCGCGCCGGCGACGACCTGTTCGAATAGGCCCATTCATGCGGGTGATGATCACGCGGCCCCACGACGACGCGGCACCGCTGGCGGCGTCGCTCCGCGAGTTCGGCGTCGAGTCCCTGATCGAACCGCTCCTGGCGATCGACTACTTCGACGGGCCCGCGCTCGACCTCGACGGCGTCCAAGCCTACCTGCTGACCAGCGCCAACGGCGCACGCGCCCTGGCCGGCCGGACACCGGATCGCGGGCTGCCGGTCCTCGCCGTCGGGGACGCGACGGCGCGGGCGGCCAAGGACCTGGGATTTTCGGACGTCCGTTCGGCGAGCGGAGACGTGGACACCCTGGCGGCGCTCGCGAGCGGCGGACTGGACCCCGCCACCGGCGCGCTGCTGCATCCGGCCGGCACCGAGGTCGCGGGCGATCTGGGTGGCGCCGTCGGCGGCGCGGGGTTCGAATACCGGCGCGAAGCGCTCTACGCGGCGGCCGCGGCCGAGGCGTTCAGCGCCGACGCCCGAAAGGCGATCGCCGAGGGAACCGTCGACGGCGCGTTGCTGTTTTCGCCGAGGACCGGCGCCACCTTCAAGAGGCTTGTCGAGGCCGCCGGCCTCGCCGCCGGGCTTCGCCGCGTCAGGGCCTATTGCCTGAGTGCCGCGGTCGCCGAGCAGGTCCGGGAGCTGCCCTGGCTTGGCGTTGATGTCGCGGTCCGACCCGACCAGCAGGCCCTCGTGGACCTGCTGCGGTGAGGTGAAAAATTCCGCCAAGCGATGCTGGGTTCGCCCCGGCGAATCTGATATAGCTCATGCCTGTTGGGCCGGGTCCGGCACGAACCGGTGAATTCCAGGGAGTCCGTAATGGCGAGAGCCGCGAAATCGAGCAAACAAGAAGCCAAGAAGTCCCCCAAATCGACGGCGAAGGCGAAGCCTGAGGCGGCCGACAAGACGTCGGCGGCGGCCGCGAAAACGGACGCGAGCGCGGCCAAAACGAAATCCGAGCCGGCGAAGTCCGAGACCGCCGACAACGGCCAGCATGTGAAGATCACGCCGCCCGCGCCGAAGAAGAGCGGCGGCGGCGCGGCCTTCGTCATGGTGCTGTTCATCATCGCCGTGGCCGGCGCCTATCTCAGCTGGCCTAAATGGCGCCATCACGCCGAACCGTACCTGCCGAAGGGCCTGTTCGAGACCAGTGATCCCAGGGTCGCCGGTATATCGGACCGGCTCGCCAAGCTTGAGACGGAAGCCGAAGACCGGAAGGGCCGGGACAAGATCATCGCCAAGCTGGAATCGGAACGGCAGAAGTTGAGCCAGCAATTGGACTCGGCGTTGAAGCGGATCGAATCCATCGAGCAATCCATCGACACGGTGCGCGAGATGGTCAAGTCGACGGCGTCGGCGGAGGAGGCACTGGCGGCCAGCAAGGCTTTGCGCGAACTGAAGGCGCGGTTGGCCAAGCTGGAAGCCGATCGGCAATCCGCGGCCGCACCGGCCGGCGGCGACGCGGGACTGTCGGCGCGGGTCGACAAGCTCGAAACGATGATCCCCGAGACCGGGGCGCTGGCCGACCGGTTGTCACGATTGGAGAACGCCGAGGCCGCCGCCGCCGAACAGCAGAGCCAGCGACAAGCGGCCGGCGAGAGATTGGCGGGTTCGATGTCGGCCATGGAGAAACGCCTCGCCGCGGTTGAGAAGCGGCCCGCCGGCGATCCCGGCAAGGCCGCCGACCGGAGCTCCGCCGCGGTGTTGGCCGTGGCCCAGTTGCGCGACGCGGTGCGGACCGGCAGCGCCTTCGCGACGACCGTCGACGCGGTCAAGAAGATCGTCGGCGACGACCCGGGCATGAAGGCGCCGCTGCTGGTTCTTGAGAAGCACGCCAAGACCGGCATCCCCACCGTGACCGCCTTGCGTGGCGAGTTTTCGCAGCTCGCGGGTGCGATCGTCCGCGCCGCCTCCGAGCCGACGGGCGCGGGCTGGATGGCGCGGGCCGCCGACCGGATATCCTCGCTGGTGAGGCTCCGGCGGATCGATGGCGGCGGCGATGCCGATACCGTCGATGCCGTCGTGGCGCGCGCCGAGGCGCATCTGGCCGACAACAACCTGGCCGAGGCGGTGAGCGCGCTGGCCGGTCTGAAACCCCTGTCGGCGCCGGCCCACGAGGCCGCGGCGCCATGGCTCGAGCGGGCCAAGGGCCGGCTCGCCGCCAAGCGCGCGTTGTCCGGATTGCACGTCCACGCCATGTCGCTGCTGGCGCCCGCGAAGGAGTAGGCCTGATGTTGCGGGCGCTGTGGTTCCTGATCCTGGTGGTTCTCGCCGTCCTCGCCACCGTCTGGCTGATCGATCGGCCGGGGCAGGTGTCGCTGGACTGGCAGGGATACCGGCTCGAAACGTCGTTCGCGGTCCTCGCCGCGCTGGTCGCCGCGCTGGCCATATTCACCGCGCTTCTCTATCGGATCTGGCTCGCGCTACGCCGTGCGCCGGCGCGCGTCGGCGACGCCTGGCGCGGCCGCCGGCGCCAGAAAGGCTACCAGGCCCTGACCCGGGGCATGGTCGCCGTCGCCGCCGGCGACGCCGACGAGGCACGGCGCCAGGAGAAGCGGGCCCAGGTGCTCCTCAACGAGCCGCCGCTGACCATGCTGCTGTCGGCCCAGGCGGCGCAGTTGAATGGTGACGACCAGGCCGCTCAGGCCTTCTTCCAGGCGATGACCGAGGATGCGGACACGGAGTTCCTCGGGTTGCGGGGACTGCTCAATCAGGCGATCAAGAACGGCGACGACGAGGAAGCGCTGGCCCTGGTTCGCCGCGCCTACCGGTTGCGGCCGAAAAGCGACTGGGTGGCCTCGTCGCTGTTCGACCTTCAGGTCCGCAACGGCCAATGGCTGGACGCCCAGTTGACGAACAAGGAACTGCAGCGCAACGGTATCATCGACAGCGACGCGGGCCGCCGCCGCAAGGCAGTGCTGGCCCTGCAGCAGGCCGCCGAGGCGCGCCGCGCCGGCGACACCGTCGCCGCCGCCAAGCAGGTGAAGACGGCCTATGATCAGGACCCGGCCTTCGCGCCGGCCGCCGTCGCCCACGCCGAGGCGCTGATCGCCGCGGGCAAGGCGAAACGCGCCGCCGACGTGATCGAGAAGACCTGGCGCATGGCGCCGCATCCGGATCTGGTGGTGCCGTTCTGGCGGGCCACCGACGCCGACGACGGGCTCGCCTGCGTGAAGGCGACGGAACGCCTGACGGCGCAGAACCCGGACCATTCCGAGAGTCACATCGCGTTGGCCCGCGCCGCCCTCGAAGCCAGCCTCTGGGGCGAGGCGCGGAAGCATTTGGCCGCCGTGTCGGAAAACGGTTCCGGCGGCAACGAAGCCCGCGTTTGCCGGCTCTGGGCCGAGCTCGAGGAAGCCGAGCACGGCGACGACGAGGCCACCCGCCGGTGGTTGACCCGGGCATCCATGGCCGACGAGGACCCGGCGTGGGTCTGCGGCGAATGCGGCAACGCCGTCGCCGCCTGGTCGGCGATCTGCGGCAACTGCGGCAGTTTCGATTCTTTTACCTGGGAAACGCCGCGCCACGTCCTGAAGCTCGCCGCCGAGGAAAACGCCGCCAATCTGCCGGTGCCGGTGGACGCCGCCGAGAACGGCTGAGCCGCGGCGGTCCTAGGTCTCCGGCACGATCACCGCGCCGGCCGCGGCCAGGGCCTCGATCTCGTCAGCCGTATAACCGGCCTCACCGAGAATTTCCGCCGACTGTTCACCGATTTTAGGCAGGTCCCGGTGCAGCCCGGGGCGCCGCCCGGCCAAGGTCAGGGGCAGGCCCGGAATGCGGGCCGGACGGCCGTCCGGCAAGGTGACGTCGAGGAAACCGCCGGATGCGTTCAGATGCGGGTCGTCGAACAGGTCCTCGGGCTTGGTGATCGGCGCGAACGGCAATCCGATCCGCTCGCAATTATCCATCAGCTCCTGGCGCGTCATGGCGCCGAAGAGACCGTTCAGGTAGGGCATGATCCGGTCGCGCGCGGCGTAGCGCTGGGCGTTGGTTGCGAGTTCCGGGTCGCCGCTCATGTCTGGCGGATCGAAGGCCTCGCAGAACAGCTGCCATTGGGTGTCGCTGACGATGCCGACGAACACCTGCCCGTCGTCGCGGGTCCGGAAGATGTCGTAGACGGCCCAGGCCCGGGGCCGTTCCGGCATCGGGCCGGTGGGCACCCCGGTGACGGCGTACTGCATCATGTGCTGGGCGACCATGTGCACGGTGGTCTCGAAGAGCGCCGCGGAAACATTCTGGCCGCGCCCCGTTTCCTCGCGCTCGCGGAGCGCCGCCATGATGCCGATGACCCCGAACATGCCGCCCATGATGTCGGTCACCGAGGCGCCGGCCCGGAGCGGCCTTCCCTCCGGGCCGGTCATGTAGGCCAGTCCGCCCATCATCTGCACGACCTCGTCGAGGGCCTTGCGGTGCGCGTAGGGGCCGTCCAGGAACCCCTTCAGCGCGCAATAGACGAGGCCCGGATTGTCGCGGCTCAAGTCCGCGTAACCGAGGCCCATGCCGTCGAGCGCGCCGGGGCGGAGGTTCTCGATGACCACGTCGGCGCCGGCGATCAGGCGCTTCGCCGCGGCCATGCCGCCGGGCGTCTTCAGGTCCAGCGTCAGGCTGCGCTTGTTGCGGTTGTAGGTGGCGAAGAACCCGGCGCCCTGATGGATCAGGCGGCGCGTGGTGTCGCCGTGCGGCGGCTCGATCTTGATCACGTCGGCGCCGAGATCGGCCAGGACCATGCCGCAGGTCGGACCCATGACCATGTGGCAGAACTCGATCACCCGGATGCCGGCGAGCGGGGTCGGCGCGTCGGCGCCCGGGTTGGAGGAAGCTTGTGTCGTCGACATGGGCGCGAGATTATTCGGTGACGGCAACCAGGTCAAAGACGGGAGATCAGCCGATGGCCGGCCGGGGCGTCATCTACATGGTTTGGGGGAACTTCGACGCGGCGCTGTTGGAGCGCTCGCGCGCCTCGCTGGCCGCGCACCACCCCGATCTCCCGGTCGAGGTGATCCGCCTCGCCGACGACGCGACGCTCCTCGACAAGGCCGCCATGCTCGACCGCTCGCCCTTCGAGGAAACGCTGTTCCTGGACGCCGACACGGTGGTCCTGGGTACGCTCGACTACGGCTTCGAGAAGGCGGCCCGGCACGGCCTGGCGTGCAGCATCTGCGAGTGTCCGTGGGCGCGCCGCTACGGCGGGCTGGAGGGCGAGATCGTCGAGTACAACACCGGGGTGCTGTTCTTCACCGGCGCCGCGAAACCGGTGTTCGACGCCTGGAAGACGCTGAACGAAACCCTCGACTCGTCCATCGTCTTCCACGCCGGCGACGAGCTGGCGCGGATGCCCTTGAACGACCAGGCCGGTTTCGCCAAGGCCGTCGACGACCTCGGGTTCCTGCCCTTCGTGCTGCCCTACAACTGGAACTTCCGGCCGAAATGGCACAAGAGCTGGTTCGGCCCCCTGAAAATCTGGCACGACTACGAGCCCGTGCCGGAACCGCTGCTCGCCCACAACGAGGCGCAGGCCGAGCCCATGTCCATCGTCGGCCTCTCCGTGCTCCGCGACGGTTGACGGCCCCGCCCCGCCGATGGCGCTTGACAGGCCACGCCCGTTGAGGGATACGGTGCGTGACGACCGGGGCCGCCTTAGCTCAGCTGGTAGAGCATCGCATTCGTAATGCGAGGGTCGGGTGTTCAAGTCACCCAGGCGGCACCATTCTCCCGTTTTAAATCAGCCTTTTAGGCTGATTTTCAACATCCCAAAAATCACGATTTCACAGCGTGTCACACCTACGTCACAGCGCGGGAGAAATCGTGATGGCTACTATCAGAAAACGCGGCAAAAAATGGCAAGCACAGGTGCGCCGCAAAGGGCGACAACTGCAATCTAAATCGTTTCCTCTAAAGTCAGAGGCTGAGGCATGGGCCAGACGGATTGAGGCTGAACTCGACCGAGAAAACGGCCCTATCGAAACGTTTGATCTTAGAGCAATTACACTGAGGGATATGCTTCAACGTTATCGAACGGAGGTGACGCCAACCAAACGTGCACCACGCCAAGAAAATGCGATTATCGATCAGTTGCTGCGGGAAGATATCGCGGAATTAGCGATTCCTGATGTCGGATCAGCTGAACTGTCTGCATTTCGCGATAAACGTCTTCAGTATCAGAAACCCGCGACAGTCACCCGGCATCTCGCCGTTCTTCAACACGCCTACAACGTCGCTCGGCAGGATTGGGGTTGGCCAATTGATAGGAACCCGGT
>JAPPPF010000174.1 GCA_028817665.1 Magnetovibrio sp.
CCCGTCGGCATCAAGGACATCATCGACCCCGCCGCCCTGCCGACCGAGAACGGGGCCGACCTGTTCCGCGGCCGCCGGCCGGTCCACGACGCCACATGCGTGGCGCTGCTGCGCGCCGCCGGCGCGGTGATCCTCGGCAAGACCGTGACCACCGAGTTCGCAATGACCGGCCAGCGCGGCACAAGGAACCCGCTCGACCCGGCGCGCACGCCCGGCGGGTCGTCGAGCGGGTCGGGCGCCGGCGTCGCCGACTTCATGGTGCCGTTGGCGCTGGGCTCGCAGACCGGCGGCTCGGTGATCCGGCCCGCCTCCTTTTGCGGCGTCCACGGCTACAAGCCGACCTTCGGGTCGATCTCGCGGCACGGCATGATGATGCTGGCCCGGCCCCTCGACCACGTCGGCGTCTACGGCAAGAGCCTCGACGACCTGGCGCTGATCGGCGACGTGCTGATGGTCCACGACGTCAAGGATTTCGACATGCGCTCCATGCCGGGGGTCAACCTGCGCCAGGCACTGGCCGATCCGATCTCGAGACCGCCGAGCCTGGCCTTCGTCAAGGGGCCGCCCTGGGCCTTCGCCGAGGGACACCTGGACGGCGTCTTCCAGGCCTACGTGGATAGCCTCGGCGACGCCGTCCGGGAGGTCGAACTGGCGGGCATTTTCGACGACGCCCTCGACGCCCAGGCGACGGTGATGAACGCCAACGTCTGGCGCAACCTGGGCGTCCATGTGGACGAGCATGGCGACGTGCTTCTGGACGAGACCGTGCGCCGCCTCGAAGCCGGGCGCGACGTCCGCGCCGAGGACTACATCAAGGCCCTGGAATTGACCGATTCGCTGCGCGCCGCGCTGACCTCCCTGTTCGAGTACTACGACGCGATCATCACCGCCGGCGCGCCGGGGGAAGCGCCGCTGGGGCTCGAATCGACGGGCAACGCGGCGTTCCAGCGGCTCTGGACCCTGACCGGGCTGCCCGCCGTCACCTTGCCGCTGCTGAGCGGCCCTAACGGCATGCCCATCGGCGTCCAGGTGATCGGCGCGCCGGGCCGCGACGACGATTTGTTCCGCGCCGCCCGCTGGGTCTGGGAGCAAGGCGCGTGAGCGCCGCCGTCGACCGCGACCGGCTCTGGCGGTCGCACATGGAGATGGCGGAGATCGGCGCGACGGCGCGGGGCGGCGTCTGCCGGCTGGCGCTCACTGACGAGGACAAGGTCTCGCGCGACCTGTTCGTCGAATGGGCCGAGGCCGCCGGCTGCGCGGTCCGCGTCGACGTCGTCGGCAACATCTTCGCGCGCCGCGCCGGCACCGACCCGAACGCCCCGCCGGTGATGACCGGAAGCCACCTCGACACCCAGCCGCTCGGCGGGCGTTTCGACGGGGCTTACGGCGTGCTCGCCGGGCTCGAGGTGGTGCAGGCGTTGAACGATGCCGGCGCCGAGACCCGCGCGCCGCTCGACATCGTCGTCTGGACCGACGAGGAGGGATGCCGGTTCACCACCAAGACCATGGGCTCGGCCGTGTTCGCCGGGCTGCGGAGCGTCGCCGACGTGCTCGACGGCGTCGATCCGGACGGCCTCAGGTTTGGTGACGAACTGGCGCGCATCGGTTACGCCGGGTCCGAGGCTTGCGGCGGCTTCGCCATCGGCGCCTATTTCGAGGCCCATATCGAGTAGGGCCCGATCCTGGAAGCAGACGGCGTTCCCGTCGGCGCCGTCGTCGGCGCCCAGGGCCAGCGCTGCTTCGAAATCACGGTGACCGGCGAGGAGGGACATGCCGGGACCCTGCCCATGGACCAGCGCAAGGACTCGTTCCTCGGCGCGGCGCGCATGGCCGACGCCGTCAACGCCGTCGCCTTCCGCTTCGAGCCCCATCCGGTGATCACCGTCGGCCACGTCCGGGTGCGCCCGAACTCGCGCAACACCATCCCCGGCGAGACGGTGTTCACCATCGACAGCCGCCATCCCGACGACGCCATGCTGGCCGAGATCAAGGACGCCATGACCGCCGAATGCGGGCGCATCGCCGCCGACCTCGGGTTGGGCCTGGAGATGGTCGAGACCAGCCACTCGCCCGCCGTCACCTTCGACGCCGAGTGCGTCCAGGCGGTCCGCGACGCCGCGGGCGGCCTCGGGATCCCCTGCCGCGACATGTACTCGGGCGCCGGCCACGACGCCTGCAAGATCGCCGGCGTCGCGCCGGCCGGCATGATCTTCGTGCCCTGCAAGGACGGCATTTCCCACAACGAACTGGAGGACGCGACGCCCGACGACCTGGCGGCCGGCACGGCGGTGCTCCTGAACGTGATGACCGCCGCCGCGTCGTGAGCGCGGCGTCGCGGGGCGCGGGGATTACTCCCGGATGACGTCCTCGCGGGTGCCGACGGTGGTCGCCACCTTGCGCATCTCGCGGCTCTCGACGCGGCCGTAGCGATTGGCGATGCGCATCACGAAATCCATGTTATTGCGGACGTATAAATAGGCGGAATAGAAGCGCGGGAAGGCCTTGAGGAAGGCATAGGCGACGTGCGCCGCGACCTTCATCTTCGACCAGTGCCCACGGTAGACCCGCCACGCGAAGATCACGTACTCGAACCGGATCCGGCGTTTCGAGAAGCCCGGCAGGTCTAGTTGGGCGATGCTCCGTTCGCCGCGCGGCGACAGCGTGCTCCGGTCGATCAGCCCCATCTCGATGGCGGTGGCCGCCAGGTCGGTGCCGAGGTAGGGGAAGAAAATGGAGACGTAGCAGAGGTGCGGCTGGGCGGCGCGGGCGACCCGGATGGTCTCGAAATAGTCCTCGAGCGTTTCACCGGGCAGCCCGAGCAGCACGAAGAACACGATCCTGATGCCGTATTCCCCGGCGTCGCGGCTGAACTCGATCAGCTCGTCGTTCGAGTACTTCGGGCGATGCATCAGCTTCCGCAGCCGTTCCGAGCCGCTTTCCAGGCCGATGTTGATAGTCAGGATGTTGGCCGCCTTGGCCTTCTCGAACAGTTCGACCCGGCGTTCCGGGTTCATCATGTAGTTCGACGTCAGCGCCATGTTGACGCCGAACCGGATCGGCCGCTCGAGCCCGGCGTTGTAGGCGGCCAGCGCGTCGAAGACGGCGTAGGACGCCTTGCGGTTGGCGCCGAAGGTTTCGACCTCCAGGTAGACCCGGTCGACGCCGGGGTGGATCCGCCTGATGTATTGCAACTCTCCGACGATGTTTTCCGGCGACCGGAAACGCACGTAATGCCCGCCCGACAGCTTTTCCATGGCATGGTTCGAGCAGTAGGTGCACTTGAACGGACAGCCGCGGCCGAGCAGCACCGCGGGATAGTCGTCGGGGCGCGCCGTGAACTTGTCCCAAAGCTCGCGGTCGATGTAGGGAAGCGCATCGATGTCCTCGCGGAACGGGGCGGTCGGGTTCTTATGGACGGCGCCGTCGGCGGCGTTGCGGAACCAGAGATTGGCAATATCGAGCGCCGGCGGGATGGCGAGGTCATCGGGGTCGCGGCGCGCCAGGGCATCGGCGAGATCGGTCACCGCCCGTTCGCCCTCGCCGACGCAGATGGCGTCGAAGAAGCCCTCGTCGATGACTTCCTGGCTGTTCAAGGAGCTGTGGTGGCCGCCGAGCACGCAGAACACGTTGGCGTCGATCGACTTGACGTGCGCCGCCACCTTCTTCACCTGCCAGTATTGGGTCGAGACGGCGGAGAAACAGAACAGCTGCGGGCCTTCGCGGCGCAGGTAGTCGCCGACATAGTCGTCGATCGGAGTGTCGGGCGTGATCACGAACAACTCGACTTCGTGGCCCGCCTCCTTGAGAACCGTCGCGATGATCGACAGCCCGAAGGGGATCTCGGTGGCCGCGCTCAGCGGTTGCTCGATGCTATTGTAGGTCTCGACCGTATAGACGCACCCGATCTTCATGTACCAGCCAACGTCCAAATTGGAACCGACTATTTGAATCCGACACGGGCGGATGGCGGCGTCCCGGTCCGCCGGCAGCTTATTGAAGCCGCCGGCCGGATGCAATCGCGGCGCCGCCCGTGCCCCATCGGTCCTCAGAGTTTAGCCGCAAAACTCGCGGAAAACCCGAACGGATCTATTAATACATAACATAATTGTGATTTAAATTAATTTACATTTATATTGACGTAATTTATATTTCAGCACATATACACGCTGTGAAAATGATTTATACTTTTCGAAAGTGGAAGCCATGGCAAAGCATGTCATTACCGCCAACCGGCTGATCGACGGCCTGGTCGTCTACCTGAGCGCATCGGGCGGGTGGGTGGAGGCCGTTTCCGAGAGCCTCGTCGCCGCCGCCGAAGCGGCCCTCGAGGTGGCGTTGGAAACGGGACGCGCCGCCGAGGCCGGGAACCACGTGGTTGGCGTCTACGAGATCGAGGTCGACGGCAGCGGGCCGGCGATGGCGCCGGTGAGCCTGCGCGAACGGATCCGCGCCTTCGGCCCGACCACCCATCCCGAGTTCGGCCGGACCACCGAGTCCGGGCACTATCAACATTCGGACGGCGTCGAGCCGGTCCGCTTCGGCGACGCCTGAACGGAGAGACGCCATGTACCGTTACGATGAATTCGACCACGCCCTGGTCCAGGACCGCGTCGCCCAATACCGCGACCAGGTCGCCCGCCGGATCAGCGGCGAGCTGAGCGAGGAGCAGTTCCGTCCGCTCCGGCTGATGAACGGCCTCTATCTGCAGCTTCATGCCTACATGCTGCGCGTCGCCATCCCTTATGGCACCCTGTCGTCGAAGCAGCTCCGCAAGCTGGCTCATATCGCGCGCACCTACGACAAGGGCTACGGCCACTGGACGACGCGCCAGAACATCCAGTTCAACTGGCCGAAACTCGACGAGACGCCGGATATCCTGGCCGAGCTGGCCGAGGTCGAGATGCACGCCATCCAGACCAGCGGCAACACCATCCGCAACGTTACCGCCGACGCCTACGGCGGCGTCGCCGCCGACGAGATCGAGGACCCGCGCATCTGGGCCGAGATCATCCGCCAGTGGTCGACCCTGCATCCCGAGTTCTCGTTCCTGCCGAGGAAGTTCAAGATCGCCGTCACCGGCGCGCCGCACGACCGCGCCGCGGTCCGCTTCCACGACATCGGCGTCATCGTGAAGCGCAACTGGGACGGCGAGATCGGCTTCGAGGTTTTGGTCGGCGGCGGCCTCGGGCGCACCCCGATGATCGCCAAGACGATCCGCCAGTTCCTCCCCAAGCAGCATTTGCTGAGCTATCTCGAGGCGATCCTCCGTGTCTACAACCTGATCGGCCGGCGCGACAACAAGTACAAGGCCCGGATCAAGATCATGGTCCACGAGCTCGGCATCGACGAGGTCGGCGAGATGGTCGAGGACGAGTGGGAGCGCATCAAGACCGGCGAGCTGGAACTGCCGGCGGACGAGATCGCGCGCATCAGGGCCTACTTCGCGCCGCCCGAATACGAGGCGCTGCCGGCCGAGGACCCGGGCTTCGCCGCGAAGCGCTTCGAGGACCGGGCCTGCGCCCAATGGGTGCGCTCCAACGTCAACCACCACAAGCAGCCGGGCTATGCCATCGTCGATCTGTCCGTGAAGCCCGAGGGCCAGCCGCCCGGCGACGTCACCGACGCGCAGATGGACGCCGTCGCCGACCTGGCCGAGGCCTATTCCATGGACGAGCTTCGGGTCACCCACGAGCAGAACCTGGTGTTTCCCTACGTCAAGCAGTCGGACCTCTACGAGCTCTGGCGGAAGCTGATCGAGCAGGGCCTGGCCACCGCCAACGTCGGCCTGGTCAGCGACATCATCGCCTGCCCGGGGCTCGATTACTGCGCGCTCGCCAACGCGCGCTCGATTCCGGTCGCGCAGCGGATCTCCAAGCGCTTCGCCGATCTCGACCGCCAACACGACATCGGCGAGCTACGGATGAAGATCTCCGGCTGCATCAACGCCTGCGGCCACCACCACGTCGGCCACATCGGTCTCCTCGGCGTCGACCGGCGCGGCGAGGAGTACTACCAGATCACGCTTGGCGGCGCGCCCGGCGAGGACGCCAGCGTCGGCAAGATCATCGGCCCGGCGTTTTCGTCGGGCGATGTCGTCGACGCGGTCGAGGAACTGGTCAACGTGTACGTCGAGAAACGCCGCGAGGGCGAGCGCTTCCTCGATACCTACCGGCGCATCGGCGAGGAGCCGTTCAAGACCCGGCTCTACGAGGAGAGATTCCATGCCGCTGCTTAAACAAGGCGCCATCGTCGACGACCCCTGGGTCTACGTCGGCGACGACGACGACCTGCCCAACGGCGGCCCGGTCATCGTCACCCTGAAAAGGTGGCGCGAGGACCGCGACGCGTTGATGGCCCGCGGCACCCAGGTCGGCATCCGGTTGACCAGCGAACAGACGCCGGGCCAGGTCGAGGACGATCTCCGGCATTTCGGCGTCGTCGCGCTCGAGTTCCCGGCGTTCACGGACGGCCGGTCGTACTCCAACGCGCGCCGGCTCCGCGACCGCTTCAACTACCCCGGCGAGGTCCGCGCCGTCGGCGACATCCTGCGCGATCAATATTTCCAATACCACCGGTGCGGTTTCGACGCCATCGAGATCAAGGACGGCGAGACTGCCGCCGATTGGGCCCGCGCCACCTCGATCATCACCACGCCCTACCAGCCGGCCAGCGACGGCGCCGACAACGTGTTGTCGCTGCGCCAGCGCCGCGCTGCCGCCGGAGGCTAGCCCGCGCCCCTGGAGTTCCCGTAGGTGAACAAAACGATGGCGGCGATGGCCAGGACCATGGCCGCCGCCTTGTAGAGGTTGAAATCCTCCCGGTAGATCCAGACCCCGACGACCAGCGACGTGGTCAGGATGGAGATTGCCGCGTAGAGCGCGTACTGCGACGCGCCGTAGTTGGTGTAGAGCAGGAAGAAGCCGACGAAGGTCAGGAAGAAGCCGAAGCCGCTGATCCCCATCATGCCGAGGTTCTCGGAGACATAGGTTCCGTCTCCGGCGGTCCGGTAATAGAGCGTCGCGCCGACCAACAGGATCATGCACGCCGCGGTGGCGCCGAAAATGAACAGGAACGGATTGGCGGGCGGCGTGACGCCGCGCTGGCCATAGGCGAAGAGCGCGTTGCCGACGGCGGCGAGGGTGGCGAACAGAAGCGGTTTCAGCATGGCGGGGTCTCCAATGGGCGGCTTTTCCAAAGCCTAGGCGCCGCCGGGGCGGGTGACAATGGCCGCCGTTTCGGGCGATAATTCGGGCCGGGAGGAGGCGCCGGCATGAACCATGACGGCCATCACCGCCAAGCACGCCGAGCGGCCGGAATGAGCCTGGCCGCCGCGCTGCTGGCGGCCTGCGCGGCGCCGCCCGAGCGCCCCGGCGGCGCGCCCCTCGGCACCATCGACGTCGCCGCCGATCACGCGGTCTGCGCCGGCGCCGGGGCCTTGCAGATTTCCATTGGCGCCATCGAGGGCGGGCTCGAGGGCGCCGCCGTGATGACCGCCTACGTGGCCGACGGCGCCGACAACGAGATCACCGGCTCCCTGTTGCTGGCCGGCGCCGTTGTCGGCGGCACCCTTGGCGCCGGTGTCGGCGCCCTGGACGAGACGCTCCACGTCGACCGCACCTTCGCCGATTGCCTCAGGGCCAAGGGCTACCGTTTCCGCGAGCCGGACGCGGACCGGCCCTGGCTGCGCGGGCGCGGGATGTCCTGACGGTCCCGCTCAGACGATCTCGCTCAGGTAATGGTGGGCCCGGGTGTCGCAGCGGCTGAGGCGCCATTCCACCGGCGTGCCGTCAACGGTTTCCGCCAGGCGGTCGACCTCCAGGAGCGGCGCGCCGGCGGTGAGGCCGAGGTGGCGTGCCTCGGCGCGTTCGGCGGCCACCGCGCGCAGTTCCTCGATGGCCCGGTGGATGGTGACGCCGAAGAACTCCTCGTAGATCTGGTAAAGCTCGTTCGGCAGCTCGTCGAGCTGGTCGAGCCCGACGAACATCCGCGCCGGCAGCACGATGCGCTCCCAGATCACCGGCCGGCCGCCGAGGTCCCGGATGCGCTCGATGGTGAACACGTGCCCGTTGGCCGGCAGGTCCAGGCGATCCGCCTCGTCGCGGCTGGCCCGCCGGTTGGTGGTGGCTAGGAGCCGGCTGGTCACCGGCATCTGCCGGGCGCCGTCGGCGCCTTCGATGTGGAAGAAGTGAAAGAGCTCGCGTTGCGGCGTGTGAGCGGCGACGAAGGTGCCCTTGCCCTGATGGCGGACCACCAGGTTCTCCGCCGCCAGCGTGTTCAGCGCCTTGCGCACGGTGCCCTGCGAGACGCCGAACTCGTCGGCCAGGTCGAACTCGCTCGGCAGCAGGTCGCCGGGCTGCCACTGGCCGTCGACGATGCGCGCGACGATCAGTTCGTGGACCTGTCGGTAGAGCGGACCGTGGCCGGCGAGTGGGGTTTTCATGGTCGTTCCAAGCAGTTTCAAAAAATCTTGTATAAGAGTTATAAGAATATATTGACTCGTGCAAGACCCTTGCTTAGCTTGCGCGGACGAATTCAAAGCGCCCGGCACTTCCGGGATCAATCATTCAACCGTTGCAGCCAGAGGAGGATCAATTGGCAGCACCGCATTTTCTCGTGCATGGCAAGACCGATACGGTCGGTGTCGTCGTCGTCGAGGGGATCAAGGCCGGACAGGTTTTGACCGGCTGGGTCATGGAAGGCGACAAGACCATCAAGGTCAAATGCCTGAAGGCCATTCCCATCGGACACAAGGTCGCCCTCGGCGACATCAAGAAGGGTGACGCGATCATGAAATACGAGCATGACATCGGCGTCGCCGTCGCCGACATCAAGAAGGGCGGCCACGTGCACGTCCACAACGTCAAGACCAAGAGGTGGTAGAGATGGCCAAAGCAGCAAAAAAGACAGCACGCCGCGCCAAAAGGGCGCCGCGTTCGGTGCCGGCCGGCGGCTTCAAGGTGCCGCAGCACGTCGAGAAGGCCGCCTTCCTGCAGCCGACGCCCCGGGGCCGCAAGACGCGGTCGGGCCGCGCCAAGCCGACCTTCTTCGGCTACCGTCGGGAGAACGGCCGGGTCGGCGTGCGCAACCACGTCGTCATCTTGCCCCTCGATGACCTGTCGAACGCCGCCTGCGAGGCCGTCGGCAACAACATCAAGGGCACCCTGGCGATCCCGCATCCCTACGGCCGCCTGCAGTTCGGCGAGGACCTGGAACTGCACTTCCGCACCCTCATCGGCACCGGGTCGAACCCGAACGTCGCCGCCGTCGTCGTCATCGGCATCGAGCCCGGTTGGACGCAGCGCGTCGTCGACGGCATCGCCAAGACCGGCAAGCCGGTCGCGGGCTACTGCATCGAGCAGAACGGCGACCACAAGGTCATCGCCGCGGCCTCCAAGCAGGCCAAGGAGTTCGTCCACTGGGCATCGGAGCTGCAGCGCGAGGAATGCGGCGTCGAGGACCTCTGGGTCTCCGTGAAGTGCGGTGAATCCGACACCACCTCGGGCCTGGCGTCGAACCCCACGGTGGGCAACTTCATCGACAAGATGGACGCCTGGGGCGCGACCACGTGTTTCGGCGAGACCTCCGAGATCACCGGCGCCGAGATGGTTTGCGCGGCGCGCGGCGCCACGCCGGCCGTCGGCAAGAAGTTCCTGAAGACCTTCAACGCCTACATGGACGAGGTCATCGAGCCGCACAAGACTTCGGACCTCTCGGAGAGCCAACCGACCAAGGGCAACATCCAGGGCGGCCTGACGACTATCGAGGAGAAGGCTTTCGGCAACCTCGAGAAGATCGGCAAGAAGGCCAAGTACATCGACGTGCTGGAGCCGGCTGAAGCCCCCCGCAAGGGCGCCGGCCTCTACTTCATGGACACGTCGTCGGCGGCCGCCGAGTGCGTGACGCTCCAGGCTGCCGCCGGCTTCACCGTGCACCTGTTCCCGACGGGGCAGGGCAACGTCGTCGGCAACCCCATCGAGCCGGTCATCAAGCTGACCGCCAACCCGCGCACGGTGCGCACCATGACCGAGCACATCGACTATGACTGCTCGGGCATCATGCGCCGCGAGATGAACTTCGATCAGGCCGGCGACGGTCTCATCGACATGTGCATCCGCACCTGCAACGGCCGCCAGACGGCCGCCGAGGCGTTGGGTCACCGGCAGTTCGTGTTGACCAAGCTTTACCGCAGCGCTTAACGTCCGGGGGGAATGGACGGGGGGCGGCCTTCGGGCCGCCCCTTTGCTTTCAGGATCAAGATCATGCGCATCACCGCCATCCGCGAAACCACGGCGTCGCTGACGTCAAGCATGCGGAACGCCTTCATCGATTTCTCGAAGATGACGCTGAGCGTCGTCTGCGTGGTCACCGATGCGGTCCGGGACGGCAAGCCGGTGGTCGGTTTCGGCTTCAATTCCAACGGCCGCTACGCGCAGGGCGGGGTGCTCCGCGAACGCCTGATCCCACGCCTCCTGGAGGCCGACCCCGACGACCTTCTCGACGCCACCGGCGCGAACCTCGACCCGGCCAGGGTCCACGCCCGGATGATGACCAACGAGAAACCGGGCGGCCATGGCGAGCGCGCCTTCGCCGTCGGCGCCCTCGACGCCGCCGTCTGGGATCTGGTCGCGAAGATCGAGGAGAAGCCGCTCCACCGGGTCTTCGCCGAGCGCTTCAACGGGGGCCGGTTCGACGACACCGTCGCCGTCTATCCGGGCGGCGGCTACTACGACCCGGAGAAGGGGATCGACGGCCTGAAGGCGGAGATGCAGGGCTACCGCGATGCGGGTTACACGCTGATGAAGATGAAGATCGGCGGCGCGCCCCTCGACGACGATCTCCGGCGCATCGAGGCGGCGCTCGAGGTCACCGGCGGCGGCGAAAATCTCGCCGTCGACGCCAACGCCGCCCTCGATCTCGACACCGCGACCGCCTACGCCGGCGCCATGGCGGGCTATGATCTTGCCTGGTTCGAGGAACCCGTGGACCCCCTCGACTTCGAGGCCCACGCCGAACTGGCGAAGGCCTGCACCATGCCCATCGCCACCGCCGAGAATGTGTTCTCGCTGATCGACGCCAGGAACCTGATCCGTTACGGGGGGCTCCGGCGCGACCGCGACTGGCTGCAGTTCGACCCGTCGCTCTGTTACGGGCCGAGCGTCTATGTCGCCATCGTCAAGATGGCCGAGGAGTTGGGCTGGGCGCCCCGTCGCCACGGTCCGCACGGCGGCCAGCAACTGGGCCTCGCCCTGGCCTCGGGGCTGCAGCTTGGCGGCACCGAGACCTATCCGCTGGTATTCCAGCCCTTCGGCGGCTTCGGCGACGAGGTGGCGATCGAGAACGGCCGGGTCCGGGTGCCCGACGCGCCGGGCCTCGGCGTCGAGACCAAGGCCGAGCTCTACAACAACGTCCTGAAGCCCCTGGCCGAAGGTTGAGAGGGAGCCGTCATGGCCGACATCGTCATCAGTGAATTCATGGACCAGGCGGCGGTCGACGCGCTCGGCGATTTCGACCTGCTCTACGACGCCGGCCTGGTCGACCGTCCCGACGACCTCGCCGCTGCCGTCGCCGGCGCGCGCGCCCTGATCGTCCGCAACCGGACCCAGGTGCGGGGCGATCTGCTGGCCGCCGCCGACGCGCTGGAGGTGGTCGGCCGGCTCGGCGTCGGCCTCGACAACATCGACGTCGCCGTCTGCGCGGCGCGCGGCGTCGAAGTGTGCCCGGCGACCGGCGCGAACGCCGACGCGGTCGCTGAATACGTGGTGACGACGGCGTTGATGCTGTTGCGCGGCGCCTACCAGGCGAAACACGCGATGATCAAGGGCGAGTGGCCGCGCGACCGGCTGCAGGGCCGCGAGGCGGGCGGCCGCCGGCTCGGCCTGATCGGCTTCGGTACCATATCGCGGATCACCGCCGCCAAGGCGCTGGCGCTGGGCATGGAGGTGGTCGCCCACGACCCGATGATCGACGCCGCCGATCCGGTTTGGGCCGAGAGCGGCGCCGCGCCGGCCGACCTGGACGAACTCCTGGCGACGTCGGACGCCGTCAGCCTGCACGTGCCGCTGGTCGACGCGACCCGGCATCTCATCGACGGCCCGGCCATCGAGCGGATGAAGGACGACGCGGTCCTGATCAACACGGCGCGCGGCGGCGTCGTCGACGACGCCGCGCTGGCCTTGGCGCTCAAGGACGGGCGTCTCGGCGGCGCCGCCCTCGACGTCTTCGAGGCCGAGCCGCTGCCCGCTGATAATTTCTTCAAGGGCGTCCCGAACCTCATCCTGACGCCGCATATCGCCGGCGTCAGTTACGACTCCAACATCCGCGTCAGCGCCGTCACCGCCGACAACGTGCGGCGCGTCCTGGAAGGAAACCGAGCATGACCGTGAAGACCCTCGACGAGCTGCGCGGCCTGACCTGCCGCGTCCTGGCCAACGCCAACACCAGCCCCGGGAACGCCGCCGCCGTCGCCGACGCGCTGGTCGCCGCCGAGGCCGACGGAATGCCGTCGCACGGCATGTCGCGCCTCGTCGCCTACGCCGGCCAGGCCGCCTCGGGCAAGGTCGACGGTCAGGCGGTGCCCGAACTGAGCCAACCGAAACCCGCCGTCATCAAGGTCGACGCCCGTTCCGGGTTCGCCTACCCGGCGATGAACATGGGCCTCGACACGGCCATCGACGTGGCGCCCGAGGTGGGCGCCGTCGCCGTGGGGATCGCCAATTCCCATCATTCCGGGGTCGCCGGGCATCCGGTCGAGAGGCTGGCGCGGGCCGGCCTGATCGGCCTGTTCTTCTGCAACGGACCGGCCGGGCTGGCGCCGTGGCAGGGCAACCGGGCGCTCTACGGCACCAATCCCATGGCCTTCGCCTGCCCGGTCGAGGGCCGCGAGCCGCTGGTCATCGACCTGTCGCTTTCCAAGGTGGCGCGGGGCAAGGTGAAGCTCGCCGCCGACCGCGGCGAGCCGATTCCCGAGGGCTGGGCCGTCGACGCCGAGGGCAAGCCGACCACCGACGCCGCCGCCGGCATGGCCGGCTGGATGGTGCCGGCCGGCGACGCCAAGGGCGCGGCGCTGGCCCTGGTCGTCGAGTTGCTGGCGGCCGGGCTGACCGGCTCGTGCTTCGGGTTCGAGGCGTCGTCGTTCTTCACCGCGGAAGGGGCGCCGCCGAACGTCGGCCAGTTCTTCCTGGTGCTCGACCCCGAGGCCTTCGGCGGTCCGGTGACGGCGGAACGGATCGCGACGCTGATCCAGGCGATCGACGAGCAACCCGACACCCGGATCCCCGGCCAGCGCCGCTTCGAGCTTCGCGCCAAGGCCCACGCCGAAGGCGTCGACGTGCCCGACGGCCTGCTCGGCCAATTGGAAGCGATGGCATAATCGGCCAAACCTTTTCATGACCAAGGCCACTAAGGTAATGTCGAGCCGCGTGAAACAACGGCGGAAGGATCGCTCATGGCCGTGAAGACAATCCGATGGTGTCTGCCCGTCGCCCTGGCCGCCGCCCTATGGGCGGGCGCCGATGCGCCGGCCCGGGCGGCCGATAATTTCCAGTTCATGAAGGCCACCGAGAACCGGGTTTGGCGGCTCAACAAGGAGACCGGCGAGGTCGCCGTCTGCACGCTGCAGGGCGAACGCCTGATCTGCACCACGTCGAAGGACGCGGCGACGCCGCCGCCGAAGAGCTACGCCGAAATGAAGGCGGCGGAAAAGGCGCGGCGCGACAAGCAGCACGACAAGGACATGGCGATCCTCGACAGGATCTTCGCCTTCTTCAAGGAACTGATCACGCTGTCCAAGGACCAAGAGGCCGGCCAATAGGCGGGCGCCGCGGGATGGGCTCCCATGACCGGTGATCCCGAATTCCGGGGCACCGCGGCGCAGCTGGCGTTGCAGCGCGGAGTCCTCGATTGGACCGAGCGGGCGACCACCACGCCCGGCTTGTTTCAGGGCGGGCGGCTGGTTGGCATCGACGACCTGCCGGCGCTCGGCGACGCCTGGGTGACACGGATCTACGACGCCCTCGGCGCGGTCATCGTCAAGTTCCTGCCGGCGGCGGACGAGGCGGATTTCCGGGCCCGCTTCGCGGCCGACGGGCGGCGCTACACCGGCTGGGACGTGTTCATCGGCGGCCGCGACGCCCTCGCGGTATCGGAGGCGCGCCTCGGCGCGGCGGCGTTGCCCGCCGGATGGTGTCTCGGCGCGCTTGATCCGGACGCGTCGCCGGAAACCATCGCCGCCATCCAGGGCTTGCAGGAGATTTCCGGCGTCGCGCCGGTGCCCGGCTATTATCAGCGCGGACAGGCGGTTCCGGCGGTGGTCGCGCTGCTCACCGACGCCGCCGACGGCATCGTCGCGACGGCGCAGGCCTACGCCCGCCATCACGCCGAGAGCCCCTGGGCCGGCTACGTGTTCGCCGGCATGGTCGCCGTTCACCCGGATCACCGCCGCCGGGGGTTCGGCGCGTTGATCAACGCGCAGGCCATATCGTTGGCGTTCCAGCGCCTCCCATGCACCCATGTCTACGAACACGCCGCCGCCGACAATCGACCGTCGCGCGGCATGATCGAGGCCTGCGGGCTGCGCCAAAACCCCGGCGAACGCTGCATCATGTTCCACGACGCGGCGCGCTACGGCGTGCATTTCACGAAATAGAAGGTATTAGCCCCTATTCCCCAGATGGAGCCTCCCATTGACGACATGACGGCGTGATTCTGATA
>JAPPPF010000254.1 GCA_028817665.1 Magnetovibrio sp.
GGCGAGCTGGTCCTCCAGGTTCTTCTTCGTCGCCGTCACCTTGACGCCGCCGAGGTCGAAGGGGATGTCGTAGTCCTTCAGCACGATGGCGGTCATGTCGACCTTTTTGACGCCGGGCTGCCAGGCGTCGATGATTTCCTTGATCATCATGTGCCGCGCCGCGGTGCGGAACAGGGGCACGTCCTTGTTGGTCTTCTTCTTTTTCTTCTTGCCGGTAGAACGCGCCAGGTCGGCGATGGCATTGCCGACCTTCTTGATCCCATCCTTGATGGCGTAGCCCGCCGTCTTCGCCGCCTTGGTGATGGCATCGGCGATTTTCTTGCCGCAGCCCGACCCCGACACGCTGAGCTCGTCGATGCCGGGAATCTTGGTCGGCTTGTATTGGGCCGAGATCGTGCCCTTCAGCATCGGCGGCAGGCAGCCGAGGTTGAGGGTCATGTCGAACTTGGTCTTGGAAACGCTGAACCCGGCGCCGGCCAGGGTGACGCCCTGGAACTCCATGTCGCCGGTGGCGCCCATGGTGTATCGGTTCTTCTTCTTGTCGGCGCTCAATTGGAAACTCGCGTTCGCCAGGGGCAACGGGTTCAGGTCGCCCGAGTTCATCTTGCCGCTGGCGATCAGCTTGCCGTTTCCGGGGTCCATGAACAGGTTCAGGCTGGCGGCGTCCCACTTGATGAACCGGACGGCGCCGCGCGCACCCAGCACCGGGTGCTTGGGGCCGGCCTTGACGCCGGTGTCGGCGACCGCCATGCCCGGTTCGGCGTAGAACACCATCATGCTCTTGGGGTCGGGGAATTCACCGGCCTTGTAGGCCTTGTAGTCGTCGTTCGTGATCTTGATGTCCTTCAGCGGCAGCTTGTCGTTGACCGCCTTGCCTAACTTGTGGGACGCGAAAGGCGGCAGGGCGTCGACGAAATGCATCATCGCGCTCATGGCGATTTCCGACGCGCCGAGCCCGAAGGCGCGGCCGTTGATGGTCGGTCCCTTGGTCTGGGCCGCCCATAGGACGTAGGTCTTGTTCTTGAGTGTGAAATCGCCCCAGGCCTGGATCGACTTGTTGGCCCTGGCGTTCTTGACGAATTGCAGGGTTATCTTTTACAGCTTCGTGTCCTTGAGCCCGAAGGGCTTTGACCAATCCTCCAGGTGATGGGCCTGGACGGTGATGGTCGAGGTCTTCACCTTGCTTTTCGACTTGCTCGTCGACTTGCTTTTCTGCGTGGTCTTGTGAGCCGACAGCGTGATCTTCTCGAGGTCGGCGCCGGCCAGCTTGAGGATATCGGCGACATCGCCGGTGGCGCCCGAGGCGAGGCGCGCGTAGACGTTCAGCCCCTTCTCGATGGTCACCTTCTTGCTCGCGTGCTTGGCGATGTCCTTGATTTCCGTGCCCAGCTCGCCTTTCCAATTGGTGCCGCACGCCTTCCGCCACCTCGGCTTGGTGTTCCTGGTTCCGGGCGTGGTCGCGCCGGCGCTGCCCGCGGGCTTCTCCGGCGGCGCCGCCTACGGCGACCTGGCCGCCGGGCTGCTGGCCATCGCCGTGCTGGTGGCATTGCGCTACCGGTGGCGCGCGACGATCCCGCTGGCCTGGCTGCTGACAATCGTCGGCACCGCAGATCTGGCCATCGCGCTGAGCCACGCCGAGGCCGTGCCCTATCTGCACGCGGCCTGGTACATCCCGACCTTCGCGGTGCCGGTGCTGCTGGTCACGCATGCCATGACCCTGACGCGCTTGGTCCGGCGCCTCGGCGTCGTCGGCCGGAGACAGGCCGCCGAATGACCTACTTCGGGGCAAGCGCCACGCCGGGTCCCCGGCGGCGGCGCGTCAGCCGGACGGGTTGCGCATCTCCGCGTCGGCGCGGGCCTCCAGGCCGGCGTCGACGATCCAGTCGCAGTAGACGAAGTCCTCGGTCTTAACGTGGCGGAACAGCCAGGTTTCGAGCCATTGCCGCGCCGTCGGGACGGAACTTGGGGTCGGCCAGCATGTCGTCCTAGATCCCGGCCAACTCCTCGAGCAGGCTCTCATGGGCGCCCTTGTGGTCCGCCGTGCCCACGTAGCCGAGCGCCGCGAGCATATGCTCCTCGACCTCCAGGTGGCGGTAGATGCAGCGCTCCATGCGGCGGAAGGCGCCGTGCACCTGGGCCGCGCCGGCGCCCGCCTCGACCGCGCCGATGAAGGCGTTGATCGTCTCGAGAATGGCTTTGTGGTCCGCGTCCACGCCGGCGATGCCGGTCAGGATCGAATCGTCCCAGGCGATCATGTCGACGCGTTCCCGTCCATGCGGCCCGCCGTCTCCCGTCTCGTTAAACCACCCGCGTCACCGCGCGATGAACCCGACATTGGCGTGATGTTAACTGGTGTCAACGGCATGGGGCTTGATTTTTGTTTATGTTCGTGATATGTTCTTTCAATAATCGCGCGGCCCGACGATCGGCCGTGGCGCGCTATTTGACATTGTGAAGAGGGCCTTGAGACGCCGCTTACGGCGCCGAGAGGCGCCGCCGGGATCGATGGCCTTCTCCGTTGTGATCGGTGGTTTTAGCAAACGGGACACATTTACCCGCCCCGCCGTCATGCCCGGACCTGATCCGGGCATCCACGACGTCACGCGGTGTCGGGTGTTTGAAGAGAAGTCGTGGATCACCGGGTCGAGCCCGGTGATGACGTCAAGTGGCGGGCGGCCGTCGCCCGCCCATGCTTCGACAAGCTCAGCATGAGGATCGTTGGGGTTGCGCCGTCGACGCAATCAGGGTTTCGAAGAAACCCTCATGCTGAGCCTGTCGAAGCATGCGGACGCCGGAAGCGCCGAAAAGGCGACGGAAGGCGGACATTTGCGACATTTGTCGCGAAAAGGTCGCGAATGTCCGCGGGCTAAGGCACTGGCATCAAACGATCAT
>JAPPPF010000271.1:0-812 GCA_028817665.1 Magnetovibrio sp.
CATGATGGTGGCGGCGGACGATGCCATGTTCTCTTACCCGGAGGTGAAGATCGGTTTCTCCGGCGGCCTGATTTCCAACCTGGCGACCCGCATTCCACACAAGATCGCCATGGAACTGCTGTTGGTCGGCGAACCGATCACGGCCCAGCGGGCCTATGAGGTGGGCTACGCCAACAAGCTGGTGCCGGCGGACCAGGTTTTGGCGGCAGCCATGGACTACGCCACCGCCATCGCCGCCCAGGCGCCGCTGCCGTCGCGCATGCTGAAGCGATTTTCCGCCGAGGCCCTGCCCAAGGGGCCGACCGAGATGGCCGGCATCGCCCGTGTCCAGGTCGAAGCCATTAATGCCAGTGCCGACGGCGAAGAAGGCGTCGCCGCGTTCATGGAAAAGCGTTCCCCGCAGTTCAAGGGGGCATGAGGACGGCCTGATCAGGCCGGGTCGTCATCCGGCGCCAGCAGGTTTGCCAGCCTCTCCTTCGGCGGCACGATATCGGTGACCAGATCGCGGATCAGGCGCTTGTTGGTCAGCGGCCTGACCGTCGCCGGGTCCGTGCCGAGCCGCGCCGTACAGGCATAGACCGTGCGGTCGTTCATGCGCACCATGCATTCCTTGCAGGTGTTGGCGTTGGTGCAGCTGTATCGGATGGCCAACGACGAATCCTGGTTGGCGCGGATCCAGATCAGGGCGTCCAGGACGGACATGCCTTCCTTATAGGGCACCTCGAACTGATCGATGACCGGCTCGTCGCCGGGGCCGCCGCGCTGGACACGCAATGTCACTGTCGCCGCGCTCATTCCGCGGCCTCCAGGGG
>JAPPPF010000271.1:822-2879 GCA_028817665.1 Magnetovibrio sp.
CTCGACCCTGAGGTCGGTGCCGGCCAGCCGGGTCACCATTTTGTGGGCCAGGGCCGGGTCGGTGCGTGGATAATCCGAACGCTGCTGGGCGCCGCGGCTTTCCGTGCGGATCTGCGCGCCGAGCACGATGGTCTCGGCGACCAACAGGGCATTGCGCATGTCAAACCAGTCCTGCAGCGCCAGGGCATAGCGGCCGTCGCTGGCCCCCGGGCGTTCGCCGATTGCGTCCCGCATCCGCCGGATTGCCGCAAGCGCCTGGTCAAGCCCCGCCTGGTCGCGCAGCAGGCCGACGTCGCGCCACATGAACTCCTGCAATTCGACCAGCATGCCGGCCAGGCCCGGGCCCGACCGGGCCGGCGCACCGTCGCGGGCGGCGGCGATCTCATTGATCGCGTCGGCGGCCACGGTGTCGGACCAGGCGTGATCCCGCTTGGTCAGGTCGGCGGCGGCGAAGCGTCCGGCTCGTTCGCCGAAGACGAAGGCCTCGGAAAGTGCATTGCCCGACAGCCGGTTGGCGCCGTTGGCGCCGCCGACGGCTTCGCCGGCGGCATAGAGACCGGGCACCCGGGTCGCCATGCGCGCGTCGACCCGCACGCCGCCCATGTGATAGTGCGCGATGGGCGCCACCTCGATGGCGCGCCGGGTCAGGTCGATGCCGTTCGCCGCCAGGCGGTCGATGACCGGGCCGAAGGCGGCGCGCAGCTCGGCTTCGGGGATGTGTTCGAAGCTCAGGTAGGCGCCGCCCGCCGGCGAGCCGCGGCCGGCCGCCACCTCTTGCAGGATCGCGAAGGAGGCGACGTCGCGCGGTGCGGTGTATTTGTCCGTGGTTTCCGCATGGCCGTAGTTCTGGACGAACTCCTCACCCTCGCCGTTCAGCAGCCGCCCGCCCAGCTTGTAGCGGAACGGGTCCCACATGATCGGGTCCATGCCGACCAGGCGCGGCGCCAGGTGGCCGATGGGGAAGAACTGGACGAATTCCATGTCGATCAGCTCGGCACCGGCCTGCAGCGCCAGGGCGTACGAATCGCCGCCCATGTTCACCGACGCACTGTTGCGCCGGTAGAGCCGGGTCAGGCCGCCGGCGGCCAGGATCACCGCCTTGGCGGCGATGCTTACGGCGTCACCGGTCTCCATGTTCAGCCCGACTGCACCGACGGCACGGCCGTCGCGGACAATCACCCGCGTGATCGTCAATTCGCCGGCCCGCCGCACGTTTTCGGCGCGGCCGACCTGGGTGCGGAGCGTCTTGGCCACGGCCGGTCCGGTGTTCAGGAAGTCCACGTAGACACAGCGCTGCACGCCGTGGCCCGGCGCCATGACCTGCTTCATATGGTCATCTTCCCGGGCCCAGCCGATCTTCCATTCGCCCAACTCGCGGATGCGGATCGGGGCCTCTTCGCACAACACGGCGGCCAGTTCTCCGTTGCACAGGCCGCGTCCCGATTCCAGCGTGTCATGCAGGTGATGGGTCCAGTGGTCCGGTTCCTGTTCGGCGACGGCTGCGGCGACGGTCATCTGCGCCATGATGGTCGCGCCGCCGCGTCCGATCAGGCTCTTGTCGACCAGGACCACGTCCGCGCCGCCCCGGCTGGCGGCGATCGCCGCGTACATGCCGGCGGCGCCGGCGCCGACGACAAGCACGTCCGTGTTGACTTGGGCTGGCATGGTTATCTTGCCGCTTTCCCTGATCCGTTCCGGTCGGGCACCATAGGCAAGATCGGGAGCGCGCACAATCCGACGTGATCGGTTATGATGGGCGCGCGCCGGCCGACATACCGGCGGGGAGGCACGACGATGACGATTTCCATTGAGGCCCTGCAGCCGGGCTTTGCGGCGACGGTCACCGGCGTCGATCTGTGCGCGCCGACGGCGCCCGATACCATCCGCGCCCTCGAGGCAGCGATCCACGAGTACGCCGTTCTGGTGTTTCCGGGCCAGGCGGTGACCGACGACCAGCAGCAGGCCTTCACCCTGGCCTTCGGCCCCATCGAGGACAAGCGTGGCGGGAACGTCACGGCGCCGGAGGACGAACGTTTGCCGACGGCGATGAACGATGT
>JAPPPF010000071.1:0-11614 GCA_028817665.1 Magnetovibrio sp.
ACCGAGAACGTCGTCGACGACGTCATGCGGACCCAGGGTTTCTTCGCGCTGACGGCGGGCGAGGGCGGCTGGCGGGTTATCGTCGTCGACGCCGCCGACGAGATGAACCCGAACGCCGCCAACGCGCTCCTGAAGGTGCTCGAGGAACCGCCGGACCGCGCCCTGATCGTCTTGGTCTGCCACAATCCCGGGCGGCTTTTGCCGACGATCCGCTCGCGCTGCCAGAAACTGCGCCTCGAGCCGCTGGCGACGGACGCCGTGGCGGCGCTGGCGGCGCGCTACCTGCCCGAACTGGCGCCCGACGAGGCCCGGGTCATCGCCGGGCTGGCCGGCGGCAGCGTCGGCCGGGCGCTCGACCTCGCCGGGTCCGACGGCCTCGCGGTCTACGGCCGGGTGATGGAACTTCTCGACGGGCTGCCGGCGCTCGACGTCGCGGCGCTGCACGAGTTCGCCCAGAGCTGCGGCGGCGCCAAGGGGCAGGGGACCTTCGAGACCGCCGCCGACCTGATCCGGTGGACGCTGGCCCGGTTGGTCCGCTACGTCGGCGAGGCCGGCGCCGGGAGCGGGCGGATCGACGCCCGCGAACAGGCGCTCTTCCAGCGCATCGGCCCGGCCGCCGGCCTTGAAAGCTGGCTCCAGGTGTGGGAAAAGATCGACGATCTTCTGGACCGCGCCAATCGTGCCAATTTGGATCGTAAGCAGGTGATATTGAACGCCTTTTCGACGCTGCAAGGCGCCGTTCGTTCCTAAGCCCGCATACCCTCCGCCGGCGCCCGGCGCCCGAACCGCGGTGAATATCGAATGGCGAAACCCTTCTACGTCACGACGCCCATCTACTACGTCAACGACGCGCCGCACATCGGCCACGCCTACACGACCCTGGCCTGCGACGTGCTGGCCCGGTTCAAGCGTCTCGACGGCTTCGACGTGAAGTTCCTGACCGGCACCGACGAGCATGGCCAGAAGGTGGAGAAATCGGCGCAGGCCGCCGGCATCGAGCCGCAGGCCTTCACCGACAAGGTGTCGCAGAACTTCCGCGACCTCGCCGATTTCATGAATTTCACCCACGACGACTTCATCCGCACCACCGAGGCCCGTCACCGCACGGCCTGCCAGGACCTGTGGCGGCGCCTGGTCGACGCCGGCGACATCTACCTCGGCAGCTACGCCGGCTGGTACGCCGTCCGCGACGAGGCCTTCTACGGCGAGGACGAGCTGACCACGGGGCCGGACGGCAAGAAGACCGCACCCTCGGGCGCCGAGGTCGAGTGGGTCGAGGAACCCAGCTATTTCTTCAAGTTGTCGGCCTGGGAAGACCGGTTGCTGGCGTTCTACGACGCCAATCCCGACTTCATCGCGCCCCGGACGCGGCGCAACGAGGTGACCAGCTTCGTCAAGGGCGGCCTGCAGGATCTATCGGTGTCGCGCACCACCTTCAACTGGGGCGTCCCGGTGCCCGGCGACGACGCGCACATCATGTACGTCTGGCTCGACGCGCTGACCAACTACATCACCGCCGTCGGCTATCCGGAAACGGCGGACGGCGCGTACGCGCGTTACTGGCCCGCCGATCTGCACATGGTCGGCAAGGACATCCTGCGCTTCCACGCCGTCTACTGGCCGGCCTTCCTGATGGCGGCCGGGCTGGCGCCGCCGAAACGCGTGTTCGCGCACGGCTGGTGGACCAACGAGGGCCAGAAGATCTCGAAGTCGCTGGGCAACGTCATCGACCCCATCGAGCTGGTCGGCAAGTACGGCCTCGACCAGGTCCGCTACTTCCTGCTGCGCGAGGTGCCGTTCGGCAACGACGGCGACTTCTCGCACCGCGCCATGGTCAACCGGATGAACGGCGAACTGGCCAACGACTACGGCAACCTGGCGCAGCGCGTGCTCTCCATGATCGCCAAGAACTGCGACGGCCGGGTGCCGGAAGCGGGCGCGCTCGGCACCGATGACGAGGCGCTCCTGGAGCAGGCCGGCGGATTGCTCGGCGCGCTGCGCGAGAAGATGGACGCCCAGGCCTTCCATGAGGCCTTGGAGGCTGTCTGGGTGGTGATCCGCGCCGCCAATGCCTACGTTGACGCGCAGGCGCCGTGGAAGCTCCGGAAGGAAGACCCGGCGCGCATGGCCACCGTGCTGCACGTACTGGCCGAGACCATCCGGCGCCTGGCGGTGACGACCCAGCCGTTCATGCCCGAGGCCTCCAGCCGGCTGCTCGATCAGCTCGGCGTCGCCGCCGAGGCCCGCGATTTCGCCGCCGCCCGGCCGCTCGAGGCCGGCCAGGCGCTGCCCAAGCCGGAAGGGGTGTTCCCGCGCTTCGTCGACGACGAGGACGGCGCCTGAGACCCCGGTTCCGGCGCTTTGCGGCGCGAATCCAAACGTTTATGATGATTTACTGTTTCTTCGGGATTGGCGCGCTCTAATGGCCGATCCCCAGCGGCGCGGCGACCATGGCCCGCGGCCGGGTTCCCAGGGCACTCGAGGGCTCTCAAATTGACCCAGGCGACGAGGACGAGGCGTTGAAGGTCGGCATCGCGCAAATCAACACGAGCTTCGCCGGCGCCAACTACCTGCCCTATGTCGCCGGGCTGTTGCAGGCCTACGCGACGGCGCATCTTCCCGACCCGGACAGGTTCGAGTTCCTGACGCCGCTCTACAAACGCGTTTCGGTCGCCGACGCGACCGGGCATTTGCGGGGCGCCGACATCGTCGGATTCAGCCTCTATGTCTGGAACGCCCGGCTGTCGCTGGCCATCGCGGGGTCCCTGAAGGAACGGGACCCGGACGTGTTCATCGTCTGCGGCGGGCCGCACGTGCCGGACGCGGCGGAGGCGTTCCTGCGCGACAATCCGGCCGTCGACCTGGTCGTGCACGGGGAAGGGGAGCGGCGGTTCGCGGCGGTCTTGGAGAATTTCGAGGCGCGCGACTGGCGCGAGTGCGACGGCGTCAGTTACCTGGACGGGGAGGGGAAGTTCCACCACCACCCGCCGGGGGCGAGGATCCGCGACCTCGACGTCATTCCGTCGCCCTACAGCGAAGGCATGTTCGACGAACTGATCCGCACCGTCACCGACGAGGAATGGCTGGTGCTCTGGGAGACCAACCGCGGCTGCCCGTTCGCCTGCACCTTCTGCGACTGGGGCTCGGCGACGCAGAGCAAGGTCTTCCAGTTCGGCGAGGACCGGCTCGCCGCCGAGCTCGAATGGATCGCCGGCCAGAAGATCGAGTTCATCTTCTGCTGCGACGCCAACTTCGGCATCCTCAAGCGCGACCTCGACATCGCCCGCACGGCGGCCCGGATCAACGCCGAGACGGGCTATCCGAAGGCGCTCTCCGTGCAGAACACCAAGAACGCCACCGAGCGCGCCTACGAAACCCAGAAGGTGCTCGCCGACGCCGGCCTCAACAAGGGCGTGACGCTGGCGCTGCAGACCATCTTCGAGCCGGCCCTGGAAAGCACCAAGCGCCAGAACATCTCGCTCAAGACCTACGAGGACCTGCAGCACCGCTTCGTCGCGGACCAGGTCGCCACCTATTCCGACCTGATCCTCGGGCTGCCCGGCGAGACCTATGAATCCTTCGCCGACGGCGTCTCCACGGTGATCGAGAACGGCCAGCACAACCGCATCCAGTTCGGCAACCTGTCGATCCTGCCGAACGCCGCCATGGCCGACCTGGACTACCGCCGCCGCCACGGCATGGAGACGGTGTTCACGCCGATCCTCAACATGCACGGCGTGCTCAACGACGACGCCGACGAGATCGCCGAGATCCAGGAGCTGGTCATCGCCACCGAGACCATGCCGCGCGCCGAGTGGCGCCGGGCCCGGGCCTTCGCCTGGATGACGGCGTTCCTGCATTTCGACAAGCTGTTGCAAATCCCGTTCATCGTGCTGCACGAGCTGACCGCCATCCGCTACCGCGAGATGGTCGACGCCTTCTTCGACGCCGATGCCGATGCCTTCCCGGTGATCGCCCGGGTGCGCGCGCATTTCCTGACCCGCGCCGCCGACATCCAGGACGGCGGGCCCGAGTTCTGCCACTCGCCCGACTGGCTGAACGTCTGGTGGCCGGACGACGAATACATGTTCATCGAGCTCTCCACGGCGAACCTGATGGAGGCCTTCTACGCGGAGGCGCGGCGGCTCCTGGACGGACTCTGCGCCGCCGGCGGCTTCGACGCAGCGCGCGCCGCCGTGGCCGACGCCATCGATATTAACCGCATGGCCGTTAACCAACGCGGCGACGTCGCCGACGTGGAAATCGAGGTCGGGTCCAATGTCTTCGAGATATACGGCAACCGGCTGCGTGGGATCGAAACGCCGCCACGAACCGGCGTGCACCGCTACCGGATCGAGCGCGCCGCGGCCGCGCACGAGGACTGGCCGAGCTGGTTCCGGGAAATTGTCTGGTTCGGCAACAAGAAAGGTGCTTACCTGAATCCCATTCACGTCCTTTGAAAGTGGCGCGTATTAAGGTTTTCGACACGTATTTTACCTAGGGTTGGCGGGACCGACGAATGAGTGACAACCTCGAGCCGAAATCAAGCCCATGACCGACGCGAATTCAGCCGGCCCGGCGCCTCTCGAACCCCTGGACGCCTCCACGCCCTATCCCGTCAATCCTGCCAACGATCCGCGCCGATCGCCCGATTTCGGCGTCATCGACGGCCTCGCCGAGGAAATGGACCGCGACGACAGCCTGGAGATGTTCCGGCGCATGGCGCTGACCCGGTATTTCGACCTGCGCGTCCAGAAGGCGCAGCTCGACGGCGACGTGGACTGCTTCATCTATCTCGCCGTCGGCCAGGAGGCGACGCCGGCCGCCGTCTCCATGTCCATGCGCGGCAGCTGGGTGCTCGGCCAGCACCGCTGCCATTCCATCTATCTCTCCTTCGACGGCGGACCGATGGCGCTCGCCGACGAGCTTCTCGGCCTGCCGACGGGGTGCTGCGGCGGCCTCGGCGGTTCGCCGCCGATCAATGACATCGATAAGCGAATCATCGGCCACAACGGCCTGGTCGGCGACCAGGTGCCGGTGGCCGCCGGCGTGGCGCTGACGTCCGGCGGCGACAAGGTGGTCTGTTTCTTCGGCGACGGCGCGGCGGAGGAGGATTACGTCCTCGCCGCCATGGGTTTCGCCGCCAGCCGCGATCTGCCGTTGCTGTTCGTCTGCGAGGACAACGACCTCTCGGTCCTGACCCCGACGGTGGAGCGGCGCACCTGGTCGCTGACCAACGTCGCCGAGGGCTTCGGCATGCCGGCCGTCGACATCACCGACGACCCTTGGCTGGTCGACCACTGGACCCGCAAGATGTCGGAGAACCTGCCGGCGTTGATCAACGTCCGGACCTGCCGCGAGCTTTGGCACGTCGGCGCCGGATGCGACAACAACGCCGAGTGGAACCGCTACGAACTGACCAAGGAAACCCTCGCCGGCATGCAATTGGCGGCGGAGGTGGAAAAGATCGAAACCGAAACCTCTAAATTCGTGGAAGACCTATGGCGCGAACGGTTGCAGAAACGATCCGAGATCTTACCCGCGGGCACATAGACGACGGCGGGATCGTCATCGGCCAGTGCCTGACGGCGGTGGGATGGGTGCAGAACACCATTCCGCCGCAGACCAAGGGCATCGTCGAGCTGCCGATGACCGACATCTGCGGTTCCGGCATCGCGGTCGGCGCCGCGATCATGGGCAAGCGGCCGATCTTCGTCATGCGGTTCCAGAGCTTCCTGTGGCTGAACGCCAGCCCGCTGGTCAACTACGCGGCCAAGTCGAAGGAGATGTTCGGCTATCCCGCACCCGTCTTCGCCCGCGCCATCGCGTCCGAATCCGACGGCAGCGGCCCCTTGCACACCAACTGCTTCCACAGCCTGTTCATGCACATGCCCGGCATGCGCGTCTGCGCGCCGATGACGCCGAAGGAGTACGAGGCGATCTGGGCCGACTACGTCGCCGGCGACGACCCGTTCATGGTCAGCGAGCACCGGCGCAGCTACAAGAGCGAGATCGAGTTCGAGGATCAGATCGAGGACGGCGCCGAGATCACGCTTTACGCCGTATCCGCCGGGCGCTTCAACGTCGAGGACGCGGCCGAGGCGCTGCGCGAGCAGGGGATCCGCTGCAACATCGTGCACTTGGTCTGGCTGAAGCCGTTCGAGGTCGACGCGCGGGTGCTGGCGCCGTTGAAGGCCAGCGGGCGGGGGATCGTCATCGATTCCGCCTATGAGATCGCCGGGGCCTCGCAATCCATCGCCTACGACCTGATGCTGGCCACCGGATGCCCGGTCAAGGCGGTCGGCCAGTTCGACCGCTCGCCCGGCGTGGCCAAGCACCTGGAGAACGGCACGCCGACGGCGGAGCGGATCGTCGAGGCGGCGACATCCATGATCAAGGATGGCTAGCGGCTACTACCAAGGTCTGCGGGTCCTGGTCGCCGGCGGCACCGGCCTGATCGGCCGCCAACTGGTGGCGCTCCTGAACGCGGCCGGCGCCGAGGTCAGCGTCGTCTCCCTGGACGACGCCAGGCTGGCGCCGCCGGACTGCGAGTTCCGGCGATTGGACCTGACCGAGAAGCAAAACTGCGAGGCCGCCTGCGCCGGCATGGACGCGGTCTTCAACCTGATGTGCGCCAAGGGCTCGCCCGAGATGACCCAGGCGCAGCCGGCGAGTTTCTTCGTCCCCAACATCCTGTTCAGCGTCAACCTGATGGAGGCGGCCCGCGCCGAGGGGGTCGCGAGGTATCTGTTCGCCTCGTCGCTCGCCGTCTATCCGCCGGCGGACGTCTTTCACGAGGACGATGCCTGGGCCGGGTTCCCGTCGCCCAACGACCGCTTCGCCGGTTGGGCCAAGCGCATGGGCGAGCTGCAGGCCGAGGCCTATGCCATCGAGTACGATTGGCATGGTGTCTCCATCGTCCGTCCGGCCAATACCTACGGGCCCTATGACGATTTCGGCCAGGAAACGGCGATGGTCGTGCCGTCGCTGATCCGCCGCGCGGTCTCGGGCGAGAACCCGCTGGTGGTCTGGGGCGACGGCTCGGCGGTGCGCGATTTCATCCACGCCCGCGACGTCGCCCGGGGCATGCTGATGGCGGTCGAACAAGGCGTCAGCGAACCTCTCAATCTGGGCAGCGGCACCGGCGTGGCCCTCCGCGACCTGGTCGAGGCCATCGTCGGGCCCCTGGAGGCCCCGCCCGACGTCGTCTGGGACACCTCGAAGCCGAGCGGCGACGCGCTCCGCGTCCTCGACACGGCGCGGGCCCGCGCCATCGGCTTCAAGCCCGAGGTCTCGCTGGAGGCCGGCATCGCCGAGACCATGGACTGGTACCGCGCCCACGCCGACGCCAGCGCGCTGCGCTACAACGTCTTCACCGGCGCGGAGCCCGCCGCGTGAGCGCCGCCGTGCCCGTCCTTCTGGTCACTGGCGCCAGCCGCGGCATCGGCGCGGCGACGGCGCGCCTGGGCGCCGAGCGCGGCTACGCCGTCGCCGTCAACTACCGGGCCAGCCAGGCCGAGGCCGACGCCGTGGTCGCCGGGATCGCGGCCGCCGGCGGCACCGCCCGGGCCTTCCAGGCCGACGTCAGCCAATGGCCCGAAGCGGAGCGCCTGTTCGCCGACGTCGAGGCCGCCTTCGGGCCGGTCACGGCGCTGGTCAACAACGTCGGCGGCACCGGCGGCGTCGGCCCGTTCGCCGAGAACGGGCCGGAGAAGCTCGAGAGCGTCTTCGCCCTTAACACCTTTTCCGCCTTCTACGGCATCCGCCTGGCGGCCGATCACATGGCCCGGGCCGGCGGCGGCGCCATCGTCAACGTCACTTCGCAGGCGGCGACCTTCGGCGGCGTCAACATCTCAGCCTATGCCGCGGCGAAGGCGGCGGTCAGCACGATGACCCTGTCGGCATCGCGCGAGCTGGCCGGGCAGGGCATCCGGGTCAACGCCGTCAGCCCCGGCGTCATCGAGGCCGGCGAGTTCCTGGACTTCCCCGCCGAGCGCCGTGACGCTATGCTCGCCAACCTGCCCTTGGGCCGCTTCGGCGAACCCGAAGAGGTGGCCGAAGCGATCATCTGGCTGCTCTCCGACGCCGCCGCCTACGTCACTGGCGCCGTGCTGCCGGTCTGTGGCGGCCGCTAACGGGCGCTGGGAGCCGGTCATGACCCAGATCCTCGTTTGCGGCGCCACCGGCTTCATCGGCCGGAATCTGGTCGAAACCATGGCCTCCAAGCCGGATTTCCAGGTCACGGCGCAATATCACCGGCGCCCGCCGTTCGAATGCGCCGGCGTTACCTGGGTCGAAGCCGACCTGACCCGGGCGGACGAGGTCTCTCGTGTCGTCGCCGGCGCCGAGGTCATCGTGCAGGCCGCCGCGGTCACCTCCGGCGCCGCCGACATCGTCGCCCAACCGCACATCCACATCACCGACAACGCGGTGATGAACTCGCTCCTCTTCCGCGCCGCCCACGACCACGGCGTCGGGCGTTTCATCATGTTCTCGTGCTCGATCCTCTACATGTCGAGCGACGGGGCCAGGCGCGAGGAGGATTTCACCGGCGAGGTCCACGCCCAGTATCTCGGCGGCGCCTGGAACAAGATCTATTTCGAGAAGATGGCGGAATTCTTTTCCGGCCTCGGCCGCACCCGCTACACGGTGCTGCGCCATTCGAACATCTACGGCCCGCACGACAAGTACGACCCGGACCACTCGCATATGTTCGGGGCCACCGTCACCAAGGTGATGACCACCGAGGCCGGCGAGATCGTCGTCTGGGGCGAGGGCACGGAAGCCCGCGACCTGCTCTACGTCGGCGACCTCACGGATGCCGTACTCGCCGCCATGGACCGCCACACGGCGCCGTTCGGCGTCTTCAACATCGGTTCGGGCGAAGCCATTCCGGTGCGCGACGTGGTGCGGAAGATCATCGACGTGTCGGGGCGCGGCCTCGGCATCGCCTACGACCGCGACAAGCCGACGATCCCGACCTCCATCCACCTCGATTGCGCGCGCGCCCAGCGCGAGTTGGGGTGGACGCCCAAGGTATCGCTGGAGGAGGGCATTCGGCTGACCCTGGACTGGTACCGAGACAACATCCTGAACCCCGAAGAGTAACCAAGCCCATGACCCAGACATCCCCCGAGGCCGCCCAGCCGCTGCAGGACATCCACGAACGCGTCGCCGCCTATTTCGAGGCCCACGCGCCGGCCGCCTTCGATCCGGCCAATCCGAAAGTGCGCCTGCACGAACCGACCTTCGGCGCCGACGAGATCAACGCCGTGCTCGACACCATGCTGACCACCTGGGTGACCATGGGGAAACGCGTCATCGAGTTCGAGAAGGCCTACGGCCGGGCCTTCGGGTTCGCCCATGGCGTCATGAACAACTCGGGCTCGTCGGCCAACCTGCTGGCCGCGGCGGCGCTGACCAGCCCCGGCGCCGAGGACGGGCTCAAGGCCGGCGACGAGGTCATCGTCTCGGCGCTGTCGTGGTCGACGACGGTGTGGCCGCTGGTTCAGCACGGCCTGGTGCCGGTGATCGTCGACATCGACCCGGCGACGCTGAACATCGACCCGGCCGAGATCGAGCGCGCCATCGGCCCCAAGACCCGCGCCGTGATGCCGGTCCACGTCTACGGCAATCCCTGCGACATGACCGCCATCGGCGGGATATGCGAGCGCCACGGCCTGACCCTGATCGAGGACTGCTGCGAGGCGCTGGGCGCCGAATACGGCGGCAAGCCGGTCGGCCGCTTCGGGCGGATCGGCACCTTCAGTTTCTATTTCTCCCACCACATGACCACCGTGGAGGGCGGCATCTGCGTCACCGACGACGGCGGCCTCGCCGACGTCATGCGCATCCTGCGCTCGCACGGCTGGACCCGTGACACCGAGGACCCGGCGCGTTTCAACGACCGCCACCCCGACATCGACCCGCGCTTCCTGTTCGTCGACCTCGGCTACAACCTGCGCCCGACCGAGATGCAGGCGGCCATGGGCTCGGTGCAGCTGCCGAAACTGGCGTCCTTCGTCGCGGCGCGGCGTGAGAGCGCCCGGTTCTTCACCGACGCGCTGGCCGCCTACGACCCGGTCCTGGCGGTGCAGCGCGAAACCGACGGCGGCAGCCACTCGTGGTTCGGCTTCCCGGTCACGGTGCGCGACGGCGCGCCCTTCGGGGTCGCCGAGTTGCGCCGCCATCTCGAGGCCGCCGGCATCGAGACCCGCCCGATCATCTGCGGCAACATCGCCAAGCAGCCGGGGCTGCAAAGCCAACCGCACCGCACCCAAGGCGACCTCCGCCACGCCAGCCACGTCATGGATCACGCGATCTCGTTCGGCTGCCACCAGTCGGTCGACGCGCCGGCCCGGCGTTACGTGGCCGAGCAGTTCGCCGCCTTCATGAAGCCCTACGTTTAGGCCCGCCGCCGCTAGAAATCGTGGAGTTCGATGGGTTTCCGCTTGGCCGTCTTGCCGGGCAGGAAATACTCGCCGACCGGCAGGTAGGTGCACGACAGCATCGGCCGCGAGCGGCTCTCGGAGCGGTTCGGGTAGGAGCCGTGGATCAGGCAGCCGTTCATCACCAGCATGTCGCCCTGTCCGGCGGTCAGGTCGATCCGCTCGTACTCGGCCGGGATGTCGGTGATGTTGTTGCCCGGCGACGTGCCCGGCTTCTCGCGGAAGCTGATGGTCGGCTCATAGGGCAGCAGGCCGGCCTTGTGGGAGCCCGGATAGAGGTACATGCCGCCGTTTTCCTTGTCCGTGTCGGCGAGGAACAGGTTGGTGGTGACGTAGAGGTTGTTCGGGTTCTGGATGTAGGAATTGTCCTGGTGCGGGTTCCACGATTGCGCCGCGTAGGGCGTGCCGGCCTTCTTGTAGAGCATCTGCGTATGCAGTCCCATCAAGGTCTGCGGCCGGATCGTCTCGAGCAGCGAGACGACGCGGCGGCACCTGAGATAGTGGAGGAACCCGGGATCGACGGCGTGCAGGTTTTGCTGCGCGGCGAAGTCCGGCGGCGCCAGGGCCTCGGCGCGCGCGTTGATCACCCGGCATTCGTCGGGCGAGAAGATCCCCTTGGCGATGAAATATCCGTTGTCGGCGTAGAACGCCTGGTCGGCCGCGCTCGCTTCGTTGAGCTCGTTGCCAAAGTCAAAGGGGCCCGCGTCGGTGTTTTCCATGATAAGCTACCCGGAATATTCAGATTATCATTGTCAATCAAGGCTGTCGCCAGATTCTATTAAGGAATTCAAGCGACAATGTTGACCTATGACAAGCGGCGGGAAACGGCGCAGATTGAACCTCGGCGGAAACCGGTCCTATATGCATATTGATCCCCAACCGGCGGCTTCGATGACGCCCGGCCAGCCCGGCCAGGCGGCCGAGCGGGCGCGGATCGCCGAGCGGTTGCGGGCCCTTATACCCGACGGCGCGGCGCGAATCCTGCTGGTTCAGCCGCTGCAGGTCGCCGAGGCGAAGATCGACCCTCAGTTCGCCTTGCGGCGGCGTTACTACAACTATCCGCCCTACGGCCTCGGCATCCTGTCCAACATCCTGAAGGCGCGGGGGTTCGAGACCCGGATCGTCGATCTCAACAACGCCGTCTTCACGGCGCGCGGCTCTTATAC
>JAPPPF010000071.1:11624-14610 GCA_028817665.1 Magnetovibrio sp.
CCACCCCCGGGGGGCTCGCCCCCCGGAGCGTCCCCCTCCACAACGCCTGCATCCCGGCGCTCGGCGGCCAACTCGGCGAGACGGCGTCCGCCGCCGACATGACGGCCTGCTGGCAGGACGAACTGCGGCGCGCCATGGCGGACTTCGAGCCCGATCTCGTCGCCATCACCTGCATGTTCACCATGACCCACCCGATGCTCATCGGCGCCGCCGAGTTCATCAAGGCGATGGACCCGGAGATCCCGGTCGCGGCCGGCGGCGTGCACGTCACCAACGCCGCCGAGATGATCATGGCGGAAACAGGCGCCATCGACTTCATCGGCCTCTACGAGGGCGACGAGGCGTTCATCGCGGCCATCGACGTCGGCCGGGGCGCGGCGGCCGACGACGCGCTCCGCCAGGTCGCCATGACCATCGACGGCGGCTACGTGGCGCTCGGCGGCGGCATGGCGACGCCGCCCGCGGACCTCGACACGGTGCCCGACTATCTCGGCCTCGACGTCGGCGGGTACTCGGAGCTTGGCGAGATCGGCACCTTCCGGTTCTGGCGCCCGACCGGGGCGCGAAGCTCGCCGGTGCTCTCGAACCGCGGCTGCCGGGCGCAATGCTCGTTCTGTAGCGTCCGCAACTTCAACGGCTACGGCGTCAGGGGCCGCAGCGTCGGCTCGGTGATCGACGAGATCAAGTCGCTCCACGGGGACCACGGGATCACCCACCTGACGTGGCTCGACGACGACCTGTTCTACGACGTGCCGCGCATGCTGAAGCTGTTCGAGGAAATCGCCGGGCTGCCCTTCGAGATCACCTGGGACGCGTCGAACGGGATCATCGCGTCGGCGGCCGCGGCCCATCCGGAACTCGTCGAGGCGGCGGCGGCGTCGGGCTGCATCGGCATGTATTTCGGCATCGAATCGGGCAACACCGACATCCTCAGCGCGGTGAAGAAGCCGTCGGGGATCAAGCATTACCTCAAGGTCGGCGAGTTGATGCAGGCGCACCCGCAGATCTTCGTGCGCGGGTTCCTGATCGTCGGATTCCCGAACGAGACCATCGGCCAGATCCTGGACACGGTCCAACTCGCCAGGGACATGAACCTGGATTGGTACACGGTGCAATTGCTGACGCCGTTGCCGAACACGCCGATCTATCAGGAGATGGTCGACCTCGGCCTGATCGAGAGCGGTGAGCTGAACACGGAAGGCGAGGGCTTCACCATGTTCTCGGTGCGCGAGGGCGAACGCCAGCGGCGCCGGGAGGCCCGGCCCGAGCCCGAGACGGCGGCGTTCTTCGATCTGTTCGCCCAGCCGCACGACCACGTGCCGACGAAGCCGCAGCTCAACGACATCTGGCTGACCGCCGACTATGAAATCAACTACGCCCGCCTGGCCGACATGGACGACCCCCAAAAATTGGCCAAGATCGGGCGCTTCCTGACCGACATCGCCGACCGCATGACCTTGGACCACCCGCTCGCCAACTACTTCCTCGGCCGGATCCACGAGAAGCTCGGCGACAGCGAGGAATCCGGCGAACGATCGCGGCACGCTGCTCGACTGCTTGAGAATTCCGAATATTGGCGCCAGCGCTTCGAGAAGCTGGGGCTGCCCAGCGCCATCTAGCTCGGGAAACCGAATCCGTTCAGGTCCTTCGCCAACTTGGCGATGTCGATCCTCAGGTTTCCCTCGCCGTCGCAATCCGACACGCTGGCGAAGAAATCCATGCCGAGCGCGTTGAAGCGCCTGGGTCCCGGGTCGAAGGAGCGCTGGTAGATGTGGTCGGGACAGACCATCGCCGCGACCTTGCAGACGGGTTGCGCGAAATCGGCCAGGTGGATCTGCGAGCCCCAGCACGAAACGATGAAGCTCGCCGTTTGCGCCAGCTCGACCTGCTCGCGCAGCGACATGGACGCCGGGTCGGCGACGGTGTAGCCGGCCTTGACGAAGTAGTCGGTGACCGCGTCGTCGTTCAGGATCAGCTTGGTGTTGGTCTTGGTCCGGCGCACGTAGACGGGCGCCGTCGGCGGGTTCGGGTTGGGGCCGCCGTGCGCTTGCAGGATCATGGTGTGGTAGAGGCGGGTGAGCTTGTCGGGAACGGAAATGGAGAGGCCGTCGAGCGCCGCGCCGCCGGCCACGGTCGGCACGAACAGCTCCTTGCAATGGATCGCGTCGTTGTCATCGAGTTCGATCAGGCGGTCCTTCGGGCAGCCGAAGATGGCGAGGATTTCGTAGAGCGACGGCTGCAGCCCGGCCATGGTGATCACCGGCAGGCTCTTCAGCTCGGGGAACAGCTGCAGGTAGATGGCGCGCATGATGTAGAACACGATGAAGTGGCCCCAGGCCCGGTCGCCGCCGAGCAGGAACGCCTTGTCGGTCTCGAAGGTGCGGCGCGGCGCGTCGTCGTCGCGCTTTAGCAGGCGCTTGAGGTCGCGCCGGCCGTCGAAGGTCACGCACTCCAGGAACATCTCGTCGTCGCAAATCGGATTGAAGGATTCACCGATCACCGTCGCATCCCTGAGCTCACAGAGCACGAACGGCCAGGCCTTCTCCATGTCGCGGAAGAACGGATGGGTGCGGACGGCGAGGCCGTTGGCGCGGCAATGGCGGATGATGTCGAGGTCCGCCGCGTAGGTCAGATACTCCCCGTCCTGCTCGCGTAAGCTCGGGTTCTTCATGGAAATGGGGAGGTCCGAAGTGGTTGCGACGCCCTAATAGAACAGGCTTCCGTTTAAGATTTCGCTAACCGGCGCGGCGCCGGGCGGCCGCCGCCACCCGCGCGCCTAGGCGACCAGGTCCGGAATGCGGACGTTGTCGCGGATGTATTCCTCGAGCTTCTTCTTCGGATGGCGGGCGTAGGCGAGGTCTTGGAGTTCCTTGCGGCGCTGGCTGGAGATCAACTCGCTCTCCATGACACCGCCTTCCTGCTTGCCGTACTGGTCCCAGTCGTAGGATAGGATCTTCATGCCGTGCTGGCCCGACCGGCCGATGGT
>JAPPPF010000279.1 GCA_028817665.1 Magnetovibrio sp.
CCGCCGGCCTGCTGATCCGCCCCGACGACGACCGCGGCCGGGTCCGCGACCCCTACGACCGGTTCCGCGGCCGGGTGATGTTCCCGATCACCGACCGGCGCGGCCGCGCCATCGCATTCGGCGGCCGCATCCTCGGCGACGGCGAGCCGAAATACCTGAACTCGCCGGAAACCCCGCTGTTCCACAAGGGCGCGACCCTCTACGGCCTCAACCTGGCGGCGCCGGCGGCCCGCAAGACCGACCGGATCATCGTCACCGAGGGCTACATGGACGTCATCGCCCTGGCCCAGGCCGGTTTCCACGACGCCGTCGCGCCGCTCGGCACGGCCCTGACCGAGGACCAGGTCCGGTTGCTCTGGAAGGTGGTCCGCGAGCCGGTGCTCTGTTTCGACGGCGACGCCGCCGGCCAGCGCGCCGCGGCGAAGGCGGCGGAGCGCGCGCTGGCGCACCTGAAGCCGGGGTACGGGCTGCGGTTCGCGGTGCTGCCGGCCGGCGAGGATCCGGACTCGCTGGTCTCCGCGAAGGGCGCCGCCGCCATGGGGGCCGTGCTCGAGGCGGCGGAGCCGCTCTCCGAGGTGCTGTGGCGCACCGAGTCGGGCGGCCGCATCCCGTCCGCCGCCGAGGACCGGGCGGCGCTCCAGAACCGGCTCAACGAGCACACGCGGCGCATTCAGGACGCCACCGTCCGGGCCCATTTCACCCGCGCCTTCGAGGAACGCCTGTGGCCCGACGGCGCCGCCGCCGCCGGCAACCGTCCAGGCGCCGCGCGCCGGCCCTGGCGGCCGCGCGGCAGCTGGGCGCCGAACATGCACGTTTCCGCCGGCGCCGCCACCGGCGACCACCTCGAGGATCGCCGCGAGGAGGTTTTGCTGGCCGTCATCATCAACCATCCCGACACCGTGGACGAGATCGGCGAACGCCTTGGAACTATGTATTTTTTCGTGCCCGAGCTTGACAAAATCCGTCAAGAGGTTTTAAAGACGCTGGCGGACAAACCCGGACTTGAAACAGGGGCATTGACTGCCCACCTTGACCAGTGTGGTTACGCATCCGGTTTGCGACGTGTACTGAGCGCCGAGACTTATAGCCATTGTAAGTTTGCCCGGCCGACGGCTTCGTTGGACGAAGCCCTGGCGGGGTGGAACCATCTGTATCGGCGCCTGCAAAGTCGGGATTTGGATAGAGAAATCGAGGAAGCGAAACGCGCCAGTCAGGAAAATCCTTCGGAAGAGGCCAGCCGGCACATCCAGCTTCTCACGCAACAGAAGCTCAGCCTGTCGGACGAGGAAAACGAAACAACCTCCCTGCTTTGAAGGACACGGGACGGACGCGCGGTTGACGCGCCTCGAGATTAGAGTTCAGGGGTGAAGACATTGGCGAAAGCAGCAACAGCAGCAGCGACGACGACCGAAGCGGAAAAACCGCAGGCCGAGGGCGGCGATGGGCCGTTGATCGACACGCTTGGCGGCGCCGTCAAGCAGATGATCGCCAAGGGCAAGGAAAAGGGGTTCGTCACCTATGACGACCTGAACACCGCGCTGCCGCCGGACCAGGTCTCCTCGGAGCAGATCGAGGACACCATGTCGATGCTGTCCGAGATGGGCATCAACGTCGTCGAGAGCGACGACGCCGAGGACAAGGACGACAGCGCCGCCGAGGCCGAGCCCGAATCGGCGCCAGCCACCGGCAACGTCAACGAGGCCGACCTCGGGCGCACCGACGACCCGGTCCGCATGTATCTCCGCGAGATGGGCTCGGTCGAGCTCTTGAGCCGCGAGGGCGAGATTGCCATCGCCAAGCGCATCGAGGCGGGCCGCGAGATGATGATCGGCGGCATCTGCGAGAGCCCGCTGACCATCAAGGCGATCGTCCAGTGGCACGACGCGCTGGTCAACGGCGAGATGCTGCTGCGCGACATCATCGACCTGGAGGCCACCCACGGCGGCGGCCCCGGCGCCAACAACATGAACAACAACGACGAGGACGGCGACGAGGACGGCGACGACGACGCCGAACAGCCGGAAGCCAAGGACGCCAAGGAGACCAAGAAGAAGGCGGCCGAGGAGGCGAAGCCGAAGAAGGGCGACGGCAAGGACGCCGAAGCCAAAGAAGGCGCCGAGGGCGGCGAAGGCGACGGCGACGAGGACGACGAGGACGACGACGCCGAGAACAACCTGTCGCTGGCCGCCATGGAGGCCAAGCTGACGCCGGAGGTGGTCGAGACCTTCGAGAAGCTGACCAAGACCTACAAGAAGCTGCACAAGCTGCAGCTGACCCGCCTCGAGGCCATGCAGAAGGGGGCCGAGATCAAGCCGAGCCAGGAGAAGCGCTTCGGCAAGCTGCGCGGCGAACTGGTCGACCTGATGGAGGACGTGCACCTCAACAACGCGCGCATCGAACAGCTGGTCGAGCAGATGTACGAATTGAACCGCCTCTTGATCGGCTTCGAGGGCCGGCTGTTGAGGCTGGCGACGAAGAGCCGGATCAAGCGCGAGGACTTCCTCGAGCATTACCGCGGCAAGGAGATCGACCCGGGCTGGCTGCGCACGGCGAAACGCCGCGGCAAGGCCTGGGAGCGTTTCGCGACCCGCCACAAGGACGAGATCGTCAAGATCCGCGACGGCATCACCGAGATCTCCCAGGAGGCCGGGCTGCCCATCGGCGAGTACCGGCGCGTCGTCGGCGTCGTGCAGAAGGGCGAGCGCGAGGCGACCAAGGCGAAGAAGGAAATGATCGAGGCCAACCTGCGCCTGGTGATCTCCATCGCCAAGAAGTACACCAACCGCGGCCTGCAGTTCCTGGACCTGATCCAGGAGGGCAACATCGGCCTGATGAAGGCGGTCGACAAGTTCGAGTACCG
>JAPPPF010000307.1 GCA_028817665.1 Magnetovibrio sp.
CTCCAACACCTACCAGCGCGCCGAGCAGGGCATGGAGAGCCTGGGCGGCCCCGTGTCCAGGCGCGCCGGCGAACTGAGCGCGGCGACCGAGGCGGCGCTGACCAAGGTCGCGGCCTGGGACCAGCACCTGCGCGCCAACGCCGACACGGTGGTGCAGTCGAGCACGGCGGCGGCGAAGAGCGCCGAGGAGGCGGGCCGATTGCTGGAGCGCCAGACCCAGGACATGCGCGAGGTCTCGAACGAGGCCAAGGCGTTGATCGAGTTGCTGAAGGAGCGCCGCGGCAAGGCCGCCATCTCGGACTTCATGCAGCAGGCCAATTTTGTCAACGAACGCCTGCAGTCGCTCGCCGTCGACATGAACCGGGTGCTGGAGACGACCATCAGCGAGGAGGACTGGCGCCGTTTCAACAAGGGCGAGACGGGCATCTTCGTGCGCAAGATGCTGGGCTTCCGCGAGAAGGCCAAGCTCAACATCATCCGCGACAAATACCAGCGCGACACCGAGTTCCGCGACTACGTGACCCGCTATCTGCAGGATTTCGAGGGGTTGCTCGAGACCACCAAGCACCTCGATCAGGAAAGCCTGTTGCGCACCACCTTCCTGGCTTCCGACGTCGGCAAGGTCTATCTGCTGATGGCCCGGGCGCTGGGGCGGGACGTGGTCAGCGTCGAACCCTAGCGGCGGCGGATGCCGCTCAGGAGTTGATGCGCTGCGCCGTCCCGCCGGCGGCGCCGAACCAGGCGAGGTGCTCGGCCAGTTCGGCGACGCGGCCGATGACCAGCAGGGTAGCGCCGGAAATCCGGTGCGACTCGATGTCGTCGGCGAGCGCATCGAGACGCGAGTTCACCACCTTCTGTTCGGGCCTGGTGCCGTTGTTGATCGCCGCGGCCGGCGTGTCGGCGGGGAGCCCGGCGCCGATCAGCCGCTCGGCGATCAGCCGGACGTTGGTCAGGCCCATGTAAACGACCAGCGTGGTCTGCGGGTCGGCGAGGCTCTCCCAGTTCAGATCGAGGCCGTCGGCGCCTTTCGTGTGACCGGTGACGAAGCGGACGGAATGGGCGAGATCGCGGTGGGTGAGCGGGATGCCGGCGTAGGCCGCGCAGCCCGCCGACGAGGTGATGCCCGGCACGACCTCGAAGGAGACGCCGTGCTCGGCCAGGTATTGGGCTTCCTCGCCGCCGCGCCCGAAGACGAAGGGGTCGCCGCCCTTCAGGCGCATGACCCGCCGCCCGCTTTTCGCCAGATCGACGAGCAGGCTGTTGATGTCGGGCTGTGGCATGTGATGGTTGCGCGCCTGCTTGCCGGCGAAGATCCGCGTCGTGCCGGCCGGGATCATGGCGAGGATCTGCTCGGACACCAGCTTGTCGTATACGATCACGTCAACGTCGCCGAGCAGGCGCTGCGCCTTGACGGTCATCAAGTCCGGGTCGCCGGGGCCGGCGCCGACCAGGTAAACGGGGTGAAGCGGCTTCACGGATCGCGTTTCCGAGTTGATCAATATCAATCAAAGACAGGCCGATTACGTTAGCTTACCAGGACGCGGGCCGCCAGACATGGTTGGTTTGATCGCGTGATGTCCCTATGTTATAGGCGCTTGGCCATGACCACGGGTTACGCACCGGCAACCATCTTGCAAACCGAGACGCCACCCCCCGACCTCGATGTCGCCACCGCCAGACAGCGCCGCCACTGGATCGCCGCCTGGCTGTTCGTGATGGCCGCCATGGTCTTCGCCATGGTCGTGCTCGGCGGCGTCACGCGGCTCACCCACTCGGGACTTTCGATGGTCGAATGGCGGCCCGTCACCGGCTGGCTGCCGCCCCTTGCCGAGGCCGAATGGCAGGCCGTGTTCGACAAGTACAAGCAGTTTCCCGAATACAAGGAAATCAACGCCGGCATGACCCTGGCTGAGTTCAAGGGGAGCTTCTGGCTCGAGTTCCTGCACCGGCTGTGGGGTCGGATCATCGGTCTCGCGTTCTTCGTGCCGTTCGTGTTCTTCCTGGCCAAGGGTTGGGTCGGCCGGCCGCTGGCCTGGCGGCTGGCGCTGCTGTTCGTGCTCGGCGGCCTGCAGGGCGGCATGGGCTGGTTCATGGTCAAGAGCGGCCTCGTCGACCGCCCCGACGTCAGCCAGTACCGGCTGGCGGCGCATCTCTGCCTGGCGATCGTGATCTACGGGTTGCTCCTGTGGACGGCGTTCGGATTGCGCCTTGAGCCCGAACCCGTCGCCGAGCGCCTGCGCGGCTTGCGCCGGGGCGCCGGGTTCCTGACCGCCTGGATATTCCTGACGATATTTTCCGGCGCCCTGGTCGCCGGCCTGGATGCCGGCCTGACTTTCAACACGTTCCCGTTGATGGACGGCGATTTCGTGCCGGACGGCGCCTTCGAGATGACGCCGCTGTATCTGAATTTCTTCGAGAACATCGCCACGGTGCAGTTCGATCACCGGATCCTCGCCGAGTTGACGTTCGTCGCCACCCTGGCCTTCTGGTGGCTGGCCCGGCGCCGCGGCGTCGACGGGCGGCGCCGGTCCGCGGTCAACGCGCTGGCCGCCGTGGCCGTGGCGCAGGTCTGTCTCGGCATCGCGACGCTGCTCACCGTCGTTCCGGTCAGCCTCGGCGCCCTGCACCAGGCCGGCGCGGTGGTTTTCTTCGGCTGCGCCGTCTGGGTGTTTTGGGAATTCCGCGCCGCCGACGCCTGAGCCCCGCCGATCCGGTGAAATCAGTCCGCGCTTGGGGTTTTACCTTGGGAATCCCTGGGTTACACTGCGGCCATACGCTCACCGAGGTAACGCAATACGTGTGACAATAGACAAACACGAGATGGGGGCTCCACGAT
>JAPPPF010000250.1 GCA_028817665.1 Magnetovibrio sp.
GTCGCCGTGTTGTAGAGCCGCCGGTTGGCGTACTTCTTGATCGTTACCCGTTCCTTGTTGGCATTGTCGTCGTCTGCCATGATCCAGCCCCTATGGTTGAGTCTCGTGGGTGGCCCCCATCGATTTACACATTCCATCATTAGCGCGTAATATGCTGCACCGCAATGAAATGTTCCCGGCCTGCAGCATGACTCATACCACCCGCAGCATTTTTCTCACCAAGGTGCAGCAATTATGCACATCGCCGGGTCTAAGGAAGCAACATGTCCAACACCTCCGACGACAATGCCGGCGACGACGCACCCGACATCAACGACTTGGCCCGGCGCTACATGGATCTCTGGCAGGAGCACTTGAGCGCCATTGCCAACGATCAGGAGACGGCCGACGTCATGGCCCGCACCATGGCGTTGATGAGTTCCGGCGCCCAGGCATTCGCCGCGGCGCAGCCGGGCCCGGCGACGGGAGGCGCGGATGACGCAACCCCATCGCCTGGGACCGCGGCCGCTGCCCCTGCTGATGGCGATCCAAACCTTGACGGCGCTCGGCTCCTTGAGCGCATTGCCGCTCTTGAGGAACGGGTCGCTCAGTTGGAGTCCGACGCTCAGATCTTTTACCGACGAACTGAACCGCGCGATCCGCCAGACGACCCCTGAGGCATTCGCCGCCGCCGTCGAGCGCGAAGCCGCCCACCGTCTCGCCGCCTTCGCCGCCGGGGTGCGGGCCTACCGTGCCAGTCCCGCCAGCGATCGGCCGGCCGAACCACCGGCGATCTGGCAACGCGGGTCGGCGCGGCTGCTCGATTATGGCGCGACCGACACGGCCGCGGCGGACGGCTGGCCAGTGATTGCCATTCCGTCCCTGGTCAACCGGGGTTACATCCTTGACCTCACCGCGAGACGTAGCCTTATGCGCGCCCTCGCTGCGCGCGGGTTCCGCCCGCTGCTGGTCGATTGGGGATCACCCGACGAAAGCGAACGCGCCTTCACCCTCACCGATTACGTCGACGGATACCTCGGCGAGGCCCTCGGCCACGCCGTTGACGTCACCGGACGGCCGGCGGCGGTGCTCGGCTACTGCATGGGCGGCAACCTGGGTCTCGCCCTCACCACCCGGCATGCCGAGCGGGTCCGCGCCCTCGCCTTGTTGGCCACGCCCTGGGACTTCCAGGCCGGTCATGCCCAGGCTCTGCCCTTCCTCGCCGCCGTCGCGCCGGCATTGGAGGCCATCATCGCGAGCCTCGGGTTCCTGCCCGTCGATGTCCTGCAGTCACTGTTCACCGGTCTCAACCCGGCACTCACAGGATACAAGTTTCGGAGCTTCGCCGAGCTCGACCCTGCGTCGCGCCAGGCCCGCGAGTTCGTCCGACTGGAGGATTGGCTGAACGACGGCGTGCCCCTGGCCGGCCCGGTCGCCCGGGAGTGTCTGTTCGGATGGTACATGGACAACACCGTCGCCGCCGGGAATTGGCGGGTTGGGGGACAGGCCATCGACCCGGCGGGCATCGAGCAACCCGCCTTGGTCGCGGTCCCCAGCGACGACTACATCGTGCCGCCGGCATCCGCCCGCCCGCTGGCCGACGCGCTGCCGAACGCCAAGCTCAAAACCGTGAAGGCCGGTCACATCGGAATGGTCGCCGGCGGCCGGGCGAAATCCATGCTGTATACGCCGCTGGCTGATTGGCTGGCCGCGATCTTGACGTAGGTCAAGACTCTCCCATTAAACATCGTTATGGTAATCCGAAAGGCTCGGCGAAGAACTGCGCCATGGTGATTTCGCAAGTGCACAATTTACACTTGAAAAATCGATGAACACTAGGTATAAAGAGGCTCAGAGAGATTTCGCAACTGCGAAATAACCGACAAAAAAGATGGCGACCCTGATCGCCAGCCATGAGGAATTTACCGCGGCCGGGTGCCGCGTGTTCGACAAGTAGGAGGAATTCAAAATGACGGAAGTTGTTATCGCGGGCGCCGCCCGTACGCCTGTTGGTGCGTTCAGCGGTGGGCTCAGCTCGCTGCCCGCGCACGAGCTTGGTGAGGTTGCCATTTCGGCGGCGCTTGAGCGCGCCGGGGTTTCGCCGGAAGACGTCAGCGAAGTGATCATGGGCCAAATTCTCGCCGCCGGCGGCGGCCAGAACCCGGCCCGCCAAGCCGCCATGGGCGCCGGCGTGCCGCAGGAGAAGACGGCCTACGGCATCAACCAGCTCTGCGGCTCTGGTCTGCGCACGGTGACCTTGGGCTACCAGGCCATCAAGCTCGGCGACAGCGACATCGTCGTCGCCGGCGGCCATGAGAGCATGAGCCAATCGCCGCACGTCGTGCACCTCCGCAACGGCACCAAGATGGGCAACACGGACCTCGTCGACACGATGCTCCGCGACGGCCTGATGGATGCCTTCGCCGGCTATCACATGGGCAACACGGCCGAGAACATCGCCCAGCAGTGGCAGCTGACCCGCGAAGAGCAGGACGAATTCGCCGCCAACTCGCAGCAGAAGGCGGAAGCCGCCATGAAGGCTGGCAAGTTCAAGGACGAGATCGTCCCTGTCACCATCAAGACCCGCAAGGGTGAGACCGTCGTCGACACCGACGAGCACCCGAAGGAAGGCGTCACCGCGGAAGGTCTCGGCAAGCTGCGCCCGGCCTTCGACAAGGAAGGCACCGTGACCGCCGGTAACGCTTCGGGGATCAACGACGGCGCCGCCGCCGTGGTCCTGATGAGCGCCGACGAAGCGGAGAAGCGCGGCGTCCAGCCTCTCGCCCGGATCAAGTCCTGGGCCACCGCCGGCGTCGATCCGGCGATCATGGGCACCGGCCCGATCCCGGCCAGCCGC
>JAPPPF010000120.1 GCA_028817665.1 Magnetovibrio sp.
TGGTTGGCGACGGTCGCGGCCGCGTTGCTGAGCGCCTCGAGCCGTGCCAGAAGCTGGTCGCGCGCAGCGGGCATGGCGCGGAGTATAACTGGCCGTCCCCGTACCCTCAAGCCGCCCGCCGAGCCGCGAAGATGGGACTTGCAATGGGTCCGGCAATGCGTATGATCGGCGCGCTTTACGGCGCCCGTCCGGGCGCCAGCGCGGGCGTAGCTCAGGGGTAGAGCGCAACCTTGCCAAGGTTGAAGTCGTGGGTTCGAATCCCATCGCCCGCTCCAATTTCCCATTTTGGACAGCCGTCTAAATCGCGCCGACATGGCCCGTCGCGGCGCCCGGCCGGCCGCCGCGACGGCGCGCCATGGAGAAATTGGATCGAGAATTCGCACGGCCCGCCAGGACGCCGTCGGCGCGGGCGCGGTTATTGAATTAACCTTTTGAATCCATTTGCAGATTCGTCTAGCCTCTTGAGGCCAGTGGGTGGAATCCGGTGATTTTCTATGGGAGTAGAGAAATGCCAGGTGGTCTTGATAAGCAACAGACCGACATGATCAATCGCGTCGTCCGTCACAGCCGCAGCAAAGTCCGGGGGCCGAAGGGCAAGCGGCTGGAGGTCTTCATCCGGAAATACCTGGCCAACGTCCCGGCGTCCGACCTCGACGGCATGTCGGCGGCCGATATTTTCAACCTGGTCCGCGAGCACAGTGATTTCGCCGCCAAGCGGGGCCGCGGCAAGGCCTCGGTCCGCGTCTACACGCCGAGCAAGTCGCAAAACAACTACGCCAGCGACCATACGGTCATCGAGGTGGTCAACGACGACATGCCGTTCCTCGTCGATTCCGTCACCGCCGCCGTCAACCGTCGCGGCCTGACCGCGCACCTGATCATTCATCCGATCATGAAGGTGCGGCGTGACGGCAAGGGGCAAATCAAGGAAATCCTGGAGGCCGGTGAGGCCGACCGCGGCTCGGTCGCGGAATCCTACATCCACGTCCAGGTTTCCGAGCAGCCGAAGAGCCGGCACGCCGACATACGCAAGAACATCGAGGCGGTCCTCACCGACGTGCGCGCCGCCGTCGACGACTGGCGGCCCATGCGCGAGCGCATGCTGTCGGTGATCGAGGAACTGGAGATCGAGCCGAAGGGCACCAACCCCGAAGACGCCCACGAGGTCCGCGAGTTCCTGCGCTGGATCCACGACAACAACTTCACCTTCCTCGGCTTCCGCGAGTTCGACCTGACCGGCTCCGGTTCGACCTTGCGCGCCAAGCGTGACGAGAAGAGCTCGCTGGGCGTGCTGCGCAGTTCCGATATTCCGGCGATCGGACAGATTCAGAAAATGCCGCCGCAAATCCGGGGCTTCGTCACCAAGCCGTCGCTGCTTTTGATCACCAAGACCGATCATCGCGCCACGGTGCACCGTTCGGTAAACATGGACGTCGTCGCGGTGAAGAAGATCGACGCCAAGGGCAAGGTCGTCGGCTACCGGATTTTCGTCGGGCTGTTCACCTCCGTCGCCTACAACAAGAGCCCGCGCGATATTCCGCTCTTGCGCCGGCGCATCGCGAAGATCATCGACAAGGCGGGTTTCGGGCGCACCAGCCACGACGGCAAGTCGTTGACCAACGTCCTCGAGACCTTCCCCCGCGACGAGTTGTTCCAGGCCTCGGACGCCTACCTCTATTCGACCGCCATGGGAATCCTGAATCTGCAGGAGCGCCAGCGCGTCGCGTTGTTCGTGCGCAACGACAACTTCCAGCGTTTCGTCTCGAGCCTGGTCTTCGTGCCCCGGGAGCGCTACACGACCGAGCTTCGGCACCGCTTACAGGAAATTCTGGTCGAGGAATTCGGCGGCACCGATACGACCTTCTTCACCCAGCTCGGCGATTCGCCCCTGGCCCGCATCCACTTCATCGTGACCACGCCCGAAGGCAAGATCATTCCCAGTTACGACACGGCGAAGATCGAGGCGCGGCTCGCCGAAACGGCCCGGTCCTGGGAAGACAAGGTCAGCGAGGCGCTGACGGCCATGCACGGCGAAGGCATCGGCCTCGAGCTTCTCGACCGCTATGCGAGCGCCTTCGGCGCCGGCTACCGCGACCGCTACAAGACCGACGAGGTTCTCGACGACATCGACGAGATCGAGCGAATCCTGGTCGAGGGCGGCGTCGGCATGAACCTCTACAAGCCCGACGGCGCGGCGCCCGACGAGGTGCGTTTCAAGATCTATCACTTCAGCCATCCGATCCCCTTGTCCGACGTGCTGCCGGTGTTCGAGCACATGGGCTTCAAGGTCATCGACGAGGGCGGGCCACACCGCGTCGATCTCAGCGGCATCGGCCGTGACAGCCTGGTCATCCACAACTTCGGCCTGCGCGCGCGGTCCGGGGCCAACGTCGATCTCGGGCGGATCCGGAATAATTTCCAGGACGCCTTCGCCCGGGTCTGGGACGGCGAGATCGAAAGCGACGGCTTCAACGCGCTGGTCACCGGCGGCGACCTGGCGTGGCGCGAGATCGTCGTGCTGCGCGCCTATTCGAAATACCTGCGCCAGGCCGGGATCACCTTCTCCCAGTATTACATGGCCGAAACCATTGTCAACAATCCGAAGCTTGCGGCGGGGATCGTCGATCTGTTCCAATTCATCTTCGACCCTGTGACCTGCAAGGAGTCCGGGAAGAAGGCGCCGCGCATCAAGCGCCGCATCCTCAAGGGCTTGGAGGAGGTGGAAAGCGCCGATGAGGATCGGATCATCCGGCGGTTCCTGAATCTGGTGGAAAGCACGCTCCGCACCAATTACTACCAGCCCGACGAGGACGGCAACACCAAGGCCTACATGTCGTTCAAGCTGAACTCCCGCGAGCTCGACGAACTGCCGCTGCCGCGTCCGCTGCGCGAGATCTTCGTCTACAGCCCCCGGGTCGAGGGCGTGCACCTGCGCTTCGGCTTCGTCGCCCGCGGCGGGCTCCGCTGGTCCGACCGGCGCGAGGATTTCCGCACCGAGATTCTCGGCCTGGTGAAGGCCCAGCAAGTGAAGAACGCGGTCATCGTGCCGGTCGGCTCGAAGGGCGGGTTCGTAGTCAAGCGGCCGCCGGCGACGGGCGGGCGCGACGCCTTCCTCGAGGAAGGCATCAATTGCTACAAGACCTTCATCTCCGGCCTGCTGGATCTCACCGACAACATCAAGGGCCCGAGGATCGTCGCGCCGAAGAACGTCGTCCGCCGCGACGCCGACGACCCCTACCTGGTGGTCGCCGCCGACAAGGGCACGGCGACGTTCTCCGACATCGCCAACGGCGTCTCCATCGAGTACGGCCATTGGCTCGGCGACGCTTTCGCGTCGGGCGGCAGCCAGGGCTACGACCACAAGAAGATGGGCATCACCGCGCGCGGCGGCTGGGAATCGGTGAAACGCCACTTCCGCGAGATGGGCACCGACATTCAGAACGAGGACTTCACCGTGGTCGGCGTCGGCGACATGGGCGGCGACGTGTTCGGCAACGGCATGCTGCTGTCGAAGCACATAAAGCTGCAGGGCGCCTTCAACCACCTGCACATCTTCGTCGATCCGGACCCCGACCCGGCGAAGAGCTGGATCGAGCGCAAGCGGCTCTTCGACAACCCGGGCCTGAGTTGGGCCGACTACGACAACAAGGTGATGTCGAAGGGCGCCGCCGTCTATTCGCGCTCGGCCAAGTCCCTCGACCTCTCGCCGGAGGTCCGCGAGGTCTTCGGCATCTCGAAGAAGTCCGTCACCCCCGACGAGCTGATGGGTCACCTGTTGCGCGCCGAGTGCGACCTCCTGTGGTTCGGCGGCATCGGCACCTACGTCAAGGCGACGGCGGAATCGCACCTCGACGCCGGCGACCGGGCCAACGACTCGATCCGGATCAACGGCAACGAGCTCCGCTGCAAGGTCATCGGCGAGGGCGCCAACCTGGGCACCACCCAGCGCGGGCGCGTCGAGTTCGCGGAGAACGGCGGCCGGCTGAATACCGACTCCATCGACAACTCGGCCGGCGTCGATTCGTCCGACCACGAGGTCAACATCAAGATCCTGGTCGATTCGGTGATGGCCGCCGGCGGCCTCTCGGAGAAGGCCCGGAACGCGCTTCTGGCGAAGATGACCGACGAGGTGGCGGAACTCGTCCTCGCCCACAACTACCGCCAGACCCAGGCCCTGACGGTGACCGAATCGAAGGGCGTCGCGGCGATGGACAACCAGCGCCGGTTCATGCGCTTCCTGGAACGCGCCGACCGCCTCGACCGGGGCGTCGAGTTCCTGCCCGACGACGAGACCATCGCCGAGCGGGTTCTCGCCAACCACGGACTGGCCCGCCCGGAGCTGTCGGTGCTGATCTCGTACGCGAAGATCTGGCTCTACGACGAACTGATCGCCTCCGACATGCCCGACGATCCGTACCTGCTCGGCGACCTGATCGAGTACTTCCCGACGCCGTTGCGCCAGAAATACAAGAGCGAGATCGCCGATCACCGGCTGCGGCGCGAAATCATCGCGACCCGGGCGACCAATTCCCTGGTCGACCGCGCCGGCGACACCTTCGTTTTCGAGTTCATGGAGAAGACCGGACTCGGCGCGGCGGAGATCACCCGGGCCTACGTAATCACCCGCGAGGCCTTCAAGTTGCGCGGCATCTGGAAGGGTATCGAGGCGCTCGACAACAAGGTGCCGAGCAGTGTCCAGACGTCCATGCTGAACGACGTCAACCACTTGATCGAATGGGTGGTCCTGTGGCTGCTCCGCAACGGCGAGGCCGGGCTCGACATCGGCGCCCATATCGACGCCTACAAGGACGGCTTGGCCCGCCTCGCGGCCGAGATCAACAAGGCGCTGCCGGCCCACTACGTCAGCGACGCCAAGAAACGGGCCCGGCCCTACATCGATCAGGGCGTGCCCGAGGCGCTGGCGCTCCGTGTCGCCGGCCTGGTCAACCTGTACTCGGGTTGCGACATCGTCCGCCTGGCGGCGCGCCGCAACGTCGACGTCATCGACACGGCCCGGTTCTACTTCGCCGTCGGCACCCGGTTCCGGCTGGGCCGGCTTCGGGCCGCGGCGGAGTACATGGACTCCGACAGCCACTGGCAGCAGCTGGCGGTGGCGGCGCTGGTCGAGGAGATCTATTCGCACCAGTTGGCGCTCGCCAACAAGGTGCTCGACTTCGCCGGCGTCAAGGCCGACGCCAAGAAGGCGGTGGGCGGATGGATCGACAAGAACCACGCCCTGGTCGAGCCGACCGAGCAGTTGCTGACCGAGCTCTGGGCGACGGAGGTCAACGATCTCTCGATGATCGCCGTGGCCAGCCGCCAGATCCGGACCATGGTCGACGCCGGCGTTTGAGGGAAACCGGGACGGGCGTTCGGTCATGACGGCGTCTGAGCGCCCGACGCCGACCAGGGGGCTGATCGCCTGGTGCCTCTACGACTGGGCCAACTCGGCCTTTCCGACGGTGATCACCACCTTCGTCTTCGCCGCCTACTTCACCAAGGGTGTCGCCGCCGACGCGGTCACCGGCACCAGCCAGTGGGGCTACGCCATGAGCCTGTCGGCCCTGGCCGTCGCCGTCGCCGGGCCGGTGCTCGGCGCCGTCGCCGACCATGCCGGCCGGCGCAAGCCGTGGCTCGCCGCCTTCACCCTGATCGCCGCGACGGGCGCGATGATGCTGTGGACGGTGGAGCCCGACGCGGCCTTCGTCGTCCGCGCCCTGTTCTGGGTGGCGCTCGCCAACTTCGCCTTCGAGATGGGCATGGTCTTCTACAATGCCATGCTCCCGGACCTGGCGCCATCGACGCGCCTCGGCCGCTGGTCCGGTTGGGGCTGGGGATTGGGCTACGCCGGCGGATTGATCTGCCTGGCCCTGGTGCTGGTCGCCTTCGTGCAGGCCGAGACACCGCTGTTTGGGCTCGATACGGAGGCCGCCGAACACCTCCGGATCACCGGCCCCGTGGTCGGCGTTTGGATGCTCGTCTTCGCCTTGCCGCTGTTCGTCCTGACGCCGGACAAGCCGGCCGCGACGAAATCGATGACAGCGGCGGTCGCCGACGGTCTCGGCGCTCTCGCCCGGACCTTCCGCGAACTTCCGAAATACCGCGACGCGGCTTGGTTCCTGCTGGCCCGGATGATCTACACGGATGGGCTCAACACGCTGTTCGCCTTCGGCGGCATCTACGCCGCCGGCACCTTCGGCATGGGCTTCGAGGAACTGATCCTCTTCGGCATCGCCATGAACGTGACCGCCGGCCTGGGCGCCTTCGGCTTCGCCTGGGTCGATGACCGGATCGGGCCGAAACCGACGATCCTGATCGCCGTCGCCGGGCTGACGGTCTTGGGCGGCGCGCTCCTGGTCGTCGAGGGCAAGACGATGTTCTGGGTCTTCGGTCTGCCGCTCGGCCTGTTCGTCGGCCCGGCCCAGTCCGCGAGCCGCTCGATGATGGCCCACATGGCGCCCGCCGACATGCGCACCGAGTTCTTCGGCCTCTACGCGCTGTCCGGCAAGGCCACCGCGTTCATGGGCCCGGCGCTGCTGGCCTGGGCGACCACGGCCTTCGACAGCCAGCGCGCCGGCATGGCGACGATCATCGTATTCTTCGTCCTCGGCATGGCGCTGATGACGAAGGTGCCGCGGGTCAAATCCCCATCCTGATCACGTCTCGCTGATAAGGGGCTGCGCCCGGACCGGGGTCCGGCCTAGAATGGCGCCCGGTCAATGATCACGGGGAGGATTGGGAGATGATCAAGACAACCGTCGCCGGCAGCCTGCCGAAGCCGGGGTGGCTGGCCGAGCCCGAAATGATCTGGGCGCCCTGGCACCTGGAAGGGGACGCGCTGGTCGAGGGTCAGCAGGACGCGGCCATGGCCTGGATCAAGACCCAGGAGGACGCCGGCATCGATATCGTCAGCGACGGCGAACAGTTCCGGAAGCACTTCGTGCACGGGTTCCTGGAATCCATCGAGGGCATCGACTGGAACAAGATCACCACCATGGGCATCCGCGACGACCGTTACGACGCCCAGGTGCCGACGGTCACCGCCAAGGTCCGCCGCAAGGGCTCCGTGCATGGCGCCGGGGCCGAGTTCTGCCGGCACCGCACCAACAACCAGATGAAGTTCACCCTGCCGGGGCCGATGACCATCTGCGACACCATCGCCAACGAGCACTACGCCAGCCGCCCCGACATGGCCATGGCCTTCGCTGAACTGTTGAACGCCGAAGCGAAAGAACTGGAGGCGCTCGGCGTCGACGTCATCCAATTCGACGAGCCGGCCTTCAACGCCTTCATGGGTGACGTCAAGGAGTGGGGCATCGAGGCGCTGCACCGCGCCATCGACGGCCTCGAGTGCAAGACCGCGGTGCATATCTGCTACGGCTACGGAATCCAGGAAAACCTCGACTGGAAGGAGACGCTCGGCGACGAGTGGCGCCAGTACGAGGAGTTCTTCCCGGCCCTCAACGACTCGCGCATCGGCCAAGTGTCGCTGGAGTGCGCAGATTCGAAGGTGCCGCTTTCGGTGATCGGGCTGTTGCGGGACAAGGAGGTCCTGGTCGGCGCCATCGACGTCGCCTCGCTCGACGTGGAAACGCCGGAGAAAGTCGCCGCGACGCTTCGCGCCGCCATGGAATTCGTCGACCCCGAGCGCAGCGGCGCCTGCACCAACTGCGGCAGGGCGCCGCTGCCGCGGCGGGTCGCCGAGGACAAGCTGCACGCACTCGGCGCCGGCGCGGAAATTCTCCGCAAAGAGCTCGCCTGACCGCTTCCGCCGTTGAGCTTTCCGGGCGCCGCCGCCATATTCCCCATTAATCGCGAATTTCGGGAGAGCCGGTGTCATGGCAAAGATTTCAAGCACGGAAGAACTTCGCCGGATTTACGACCAACCGAAGGGACGGCCGCTGGCCAAACAGATTGACCGCCTGGAGGCGCATTGCCGGCGGTTTATCGAGCTGTCGCCGTTTCTGATCATGGCCACGTCGAGCGCCGACGGGTTTGGCGATGCCTCGCCGAAGGGAGAGGCGCCGGGGTTCGTCCAGGTGATGGACGACCGGACGCTTGCCATTCCCGACCGGCCCGGAAACAACCGGCTCGATTCCATGACCAACCTGCTCGACAATCCGAAGATCGGCCTGATCTTCCTGATCCCCGGTGTCAACGAGACCCTTCGGATCAATGGGACCGCGGAAATCAGGGATGACGACGATTTGTTGCGGCGGTTCGAAGTCAACGGCAAGCTTCCAAAGACGGTGATCGTCGTCACGGCCCGCGAAGTCTACCTGCACTGCGCCAAGGCCTTGATGCGCTCGCGTCTCTGGGATGCCGACGCCCAGGCGCCGGAACGGCCGATCCCGACCATGTCCGAGATGATCCGCGATCAGACCGATCTGGATATTCCGCTGGAGACCGAAGAGGACATGCGGGAGCGCTACCGGGCGGTCCTCTACTGATCCGCCGCCACGGATTTGATCGCGAGGCTTCGGGACACAGGTTGATGGACGCAAAGCCGTATCTTGTCGACGACGGAACGATCCCCCAGGCACCGGACCCGTCGCACCGGGACGCCTGGCTCAGCCGCCGCAAGCTACTCGAGGCGGCGGGCGAGCGCTCGACGCCGCTCGGCTGCCGGCCCGGCGTACTGGGCCGGTTGTTCAACATGATCTATCCGGTGTTTTCCGTCGCGCTGCGGGCATGCGGGCTTTACCGGGCGGGCGTCCGCAACGCCCTCGATCTGCGGCTTCGCGAGATCGAGCTCGAGTTTGCCGATCTGCCGGCGGCCTTCGACGGCTACCGCATCCTCCACATGACCGATCTGCATATCGACTGCCTGCCCGGCCTCGCCGACACGGTCGCCACGTTGACCCGGGGGGTGAGCGTCGACGCCTGTTTCATCACTGGCGACTACCAGGAGGGCCACGGCGGACCGGCGGATCCGATCATCGATCATCTGAAGGTCGCGCTCGCGGATATCGACGCCCGCGACGGCATTTTCGCGATCCTCGGAAACCACGACGAAGGGGAGTTCGGCCTGGCCCTCGAGCGGCGCATGGATCTGCGGCTGCTGATCAACGAGAAAATCTTGATCCGGCGCGGTTCGGACCGCGTCCTTCTCGCCGGCACCGACGATGTCAGCTTCTTCTATTCGGAGGGCGCCGACGCGGTCCTCGCCTCGACGGACGGCGAGTTCGGCATCGCGCTGGTTCATTCGCCGGAAATGGCGGAGGCCGCGGCGGCGGGCGGATATTCGCTCTATTTATCCGGCCACACGCATGGCGGTCAGGTCAGTCTGCCGGGCGGCCGGCCGGTGGTCACCCGCCTCATCAGGAACAGGGAACTGGCGGCGGGCCTCTGGAGCTGCGGCGACATGACCGGCTACACCGGGCCCGGCGTCGGCGTCACGGCGGTGCCGGTGCGATTCTTCACGCGCGGCGAGGTGACCGTGCTGACGCTGCGAGGCGCGCGCTGAGGACCGCTCAGCCCGCCGCCATGGCGGACAACCGCGCGCGCGCGGCGCCGTAACGGAAATCGAGCCCGCCCTCGGCGACGAGGTTTTGATAGGCGGGTGGGGCCGACAGATCGATCTGTTCGGCGAGCAACGCACCCGGCGGCGTCGCCGGAGTGTTGAGTCCGCGAACGCCGCTTCGGCAGAACCGGAACCGTTCGCCGATCATCGCCAGCGCCTTCGGCGAGACGCTGCCGACGTCGCCGAAGGAGAAGGCGTACCAGGGGGTCGTCCCGCCGAGGCGCGTCGCCAGCAAATCGGCGCCGCCGCCAATCTCTTCTTCGAGCTCGCCGCCGTCGAGCTCCGACAGCCGGCGATGACTGAGCCCATGGCAGCCGACGGTGTGGCCCTGGGCGCGCAGGTCCTCGATCTCCGGCCACGACATCATCCGTTCGTCGTCGGCGAGATCCCCGGCCTGGCGGCGGCCATTGAAAACCCGTGCCGCGATCGCTTGGCGCTGCGCGTCGCCGGCGAGGTCGACCAGACCCGGGCACACGAAGAACAGCCCGGTCAATCCGCGCGGCGCCAGAATTCGCGCCGCCAGTCGGTGATTGGAAACAAACCCGTCATCGAACGACAGCAGGCAGGGCGCCCGCCGGCCGGCCGCCGCCGCGGGCGCCGGCGCGCCGGTCTCGATCCAGGCCGCTGCCTGCTCGGGCGACAGAATTCCGTGAGTTTCCCGGACATGGTCGACCAGCCGCTCGAACCGCCCAAGCTGCGATTCCGGCACGTCGTGGAACAGGAGGATGCGGAACCCCTGGCGCCGTGGGCGCAGCGAGTCGTACAGGCGCCAAGCCGTCAGCCAGGGCACGGCCAAGCGGTGCCGCCAGGAAACCGCCGAGCCGGCGCTGCGATTGAGGTTCGTCATTTTCGAGCCACGACCATGTGCTGGATCCTCAGGAACGGCAGCACGACCGGCAGCACCCGGGTCATCAACCAGGGGCATGCCCGGTAGAGGGCCTGGTTGAAGCGCCATGGCAATCCCGGAAACCTGACGCCAAGATGCACGTAACGAATATCCTTGAAGCCGTTGCGCGCAACCAAGTCGATCAACCCGGATCGCGTGTAATGATAGGCGAAGCTGTCGTCGCTGATCCGAACCAGGCGGTTCCCCTTCAGGAAAGCCGAGACGCCGAAGGCGAGTACCCGAGTTACGACCAATTGGCCGCCGTCCCGCAAGAGCGCCTGGCAGGTACGGATGTGGTGTTCTGCCTGCTCCGGCAGGATATAACCGACGACGCTGGAGCTCAGGATCACGTCGAACCGGCGCTCGGTGGCGATACCGCCGTTGCGCGTGTGAAACAAGGTCACGTCGGGATAGGCGGCGGCAATGCGCTGCAGGGCGCCGCGGTCGACCTCGGCGGCGGTGACCGAGTCGTAGTTTCCCCAATACTCATCCTTCCACCAGACGCCGCCGCAGCCGTAATCCAACAAATCGCCGCCCCTGTTCATGTGCGCCAGCATGGCGGCGTTGAAGGCGCGCCGGATGGCGCCCACCTCGGGGCCGAAATAACTGCGTTCGTATGTCTCGAGATCCGTGGGCGAGGCTTCGCGGTCGCCGGAGCGTCGGGACGATTCACCGGCGACCATCGCTTCGAACGCGGCGAGCGACCGGTCGTCGGGCGTGACATCGTGAATGATCGAATCGTGCATGGCCACCGGCGCGTCGAAGTTTGGGCTCGAATCCCGCTAGCAAGAAAATATGGGCTTTGCCGCGCCTTGGGTAGCCTAATATTCCGGCGAACCCAAGCGGCTTGCGTCCCGTGGTGGCCGTGTGGACATGGTATCGCTGGATTGATATGTTCGCGGCCAATCACAGGCAAGGCGCCGATCGTCGATATCCATCCACCACGGCTACGGTAGTGAAATGAAAACAGTCATCCTGGCCGGCGGCTTCGGAACGCGGCTGAGTGAAGAGACGATCAAGATACCGAAGCCAATGGTCGAGGTCGGCGGCCGGCCGATCATTTGGCACATCCTCAATATCTACGCGGCCCATGAGCTGAACGATTTCTATATCGCCTGCGGCTACAAGTCCGAGATCCTGGAGGATTACTTCCGGGGCGAATGGGCCGCGGCCGACAACCTCGCCCGGAGCCGGGTGACCTGTGTCGATACCGGACTCGAAACAATGACCGGCGGGCGCCTCCTGCGGCTCCGCGAGCAGCTTGGCGGGCAGGCCTTTGCGGTCACCTATGGCGATGGCGTCGGCGACGTGGATATCGCCGGATTGTTGGAGTTTCACCGCGGCCACGGAAAACTCGCCACCGTCACCGCGGTGCATCCGCCGCCCCGGTTCGGGGCGCTCGACCTCGACGCCGACGACCGCGTTCGGGTTTTCGCGGAGAAACCGCTTTCCGAGTCGGGCTGGATCAACGGCGGATTTTTCGTGTTCGAGCCGGGTGTACTAGACTACATCGATGACGAATCGACGCCGCTCGAGTTGGCGCCGTTGAGCCGGCTCGCTGCGGATGGGGAATTGATGGCTTTTCGACACCACGGATTTTGGAAGCCGATGGACACCCTTCGCGAGAAGAACGAGCTCAACGCGCTCTGGGAATCCGGTGAAGCGCCGTGGAAGATGTGGTGAGCGCGGCCGCCGAGCTGAGCGTCTTCGACGGCCGGCGGGTCCTGGTCACCGGGCACACGGGGTTCAAGGGCGCCTGGCTCGCCTTGTGGCTGGCCCGGCTGGGCGCCCGAGTGCACGGGTTGGCGCTGCCGCCCGAGGAAGGCCGGCCATCCTTGTTCGAGGCCGCGGACGTTGTCCAGGTGATGGATAGCTCCGTCATGACCGACATCCGCGAGCCCGACGCGGTCGTCGCGGCCGTCCAGGCCGCGGCGCCGGAAATCGTTATTCACCTGGCCGCGCAATCGCTTGTCCGGCGCTCCTATGACGAGCCCCTGGCTACCTACGGGACCAACGTCATGGGCACCGCGCATCTGCTCGAGGCGGTGCGCCGAACCGACGGCGTCAGGGCCGTGGTCGTTGTCACCAGCGACAAGTGCTACGAGAACCAGGGCCTGTCGCGGGGCTACCACGAAGGCGACCCAATGGGCGGCTACGATCCCTATAGCTCGAGCAAGGGCTGCGCCGAATTGGTCACCGATGCCTACCGACGCTCGTTCTTCGGCGCCTCGAGCCCGGCGCTGATCGCCTCGGCGCGCAGCGGCAACGTGATCGGCGGCGGCGACTGGGCCGAGGATCGCTTGGTGCCGGATATGGTCAGGGCGTGCCTGCGCGGCGAGACGGCGACCATACGAAGCCCGAATTCCGTGCGCCCCTGGCAGCATGTCCTGGAACCGCTCCGCGGTTACCTGTTCTTGGCCGCCAGGTTGTTCGCGGGTGATGGCGCCATGTCGGGCCCGTGGAATTTCGGCCCGGCGGATTCCGAGGTCGTCGCGGTCCGGGAGTTCGTCTCGCGGTTCGCCGCCTGCTGGGACGCGGTCCGGACCGAGGAGCGCGAAAACCCGAACGCGCCGCACGAGGCGGCCCTGTTGATCCTCGATTCGGAGAAGGCCCGCGCGGGACTCGGGTGGTCGCCGGTGGTTGGGTTCGAGAACGGATTGCGGTTGACCGCGGATTGGTATCGCCGGGTCGAGATCGACGGCGAGCCGGCAGGGGACGTGACCGCCGAGCAGATCGACGCGCACATGAGCGCATTGCGCCAACAGGCGACGGACCCGCGATGATCATCATCGCCGGTGCCACCGGCTTCATCGGTTTCGCCTTGGCCGAGGGATTCGCGAATGCCGGCGAGGACGTGGTCTGCGTCTGCCCCGATGACCGCCAGGGCGCGGCGCGCCTCCCCAGCCATCCGGCCGTGAGGCCGCTGAGCCTCCCGCATGACCGCGCCGGCCAATGGGCCGAAAGTTTCGCCGGCCTGTCGCCGGCCGCGGTGATCAACGCGGCCGGCGCCGGCGTGCGGCCGGACCAACGCGATCCCAGGACCCTGGTGCAAGGCAACGAGACCTATCCCTGCCAGTTGATGACGGCGGTTGCGGCGTCCCGGCCGGCGGTCTTCATCCATCTCGGAAGCTGGCTGGAATACGCGGCGCCTCAGGACCGCCAACCTGTCGGCGAGGACGCGTTGTTGACGTCCCGGAATTCATACGGCAAATCAAAGCTCGCCGGCGCTGCGGCGCTTCGCACCTTGGCCGACCAGTTGGATGTTCCGTTCGCGATCCTCAGGTTGTTCCATGTGTTCGGTCCCGGAGAACCGAGCCGCCGGCTGACGCCCTATCTGATCAACAATCTGCGTCGGTCGAGCGCCGTGAAGCTGAGTTCGCATAATAAAGTCCGTGATATGGTGTATATAGAAGACGTGGTTGCGGCTGTGAGGGCGGCGGTTGGGCTTGGATCGAAATTGGCGGCGCACGGCACCTACAACATCTGCTCGGGAATTCCGGTGAGCATTGGCGGGTTTGCCCGGACGGTTGCCGAATTGCTCGATCGGTCACCGGACCTGCTCGAGTTCGGCGCCACCGCCGACCGGGACGACGAACCGTTCTGGATGGTCGGCGACCCCGGGCGGTTTCACGCGGCGACCGGGTGGGCGCCGTCGTTTTCCCTGGAACAGGCACTGGCGGCGACGATCTCGGAGTTTTCCGGCGCCGCGGCGGACCAACGATGATGGACGATCAACAAACCCTCAACGCAACCACCGGGGACGACATGCGCCACGACATTCTCTCCCGCGCAGAGGCCTACGCCGCGGCGCGGCCGGCCGAGCCGTTCACGCCGGGCGAGAGCTACATTCCGTGCTCGGGCAAGATCGTCGATGGCGAGGACCTGCGGTTTCTCGTCGATTCCTGCCTCGACATGCACCTGACCGGCGGCAGGTTCTGCGATCAATTCGAAGCGGCGATCGCGGAGAAGATGGGGATTCCTCACGCCGCCCTGGTGACCTCGGGGTCGGCCGCCAATCTGATCGCGTTTTCAGCGTTGACGTCGCCGAAGCTCCGGGCGAAGCGGATTCAGCCCGGCGACGAGGTGATCACCGTCGCCGCCGGATTTCCCACGACGGTCGGCCCAATC
>JAPPPF010000266.1 GCA_028817665.1 Magnetovibrio sp.
CGCCACCCTCCACCTCAGCCCCTAACGGCCCCGCTTCGCCCCGAAGCGTCATAACCGCGCCCCCGGCCCCCTGCAGAGCCTCTGGTCCGGCGCCACCCACCAGGACCGCGGCCGCTTCATGAGCTGGAACGGCGGCCTGACCCTGGAAGGCGGGCGCATCACCGGCGCCCAGCCGCTCAACATCTTCACGGCCAAGTACGGGATCGACGAATGGACCGAGACCTCGGCGCACTGGCGCTCGGTGACGTCGGGCCAGGAGGAAGGTGTCTTGCTGGATATCGACGCGCCCGACGACGCGGTCGTCTCGTTCAAGGCCGGGCCGGCCGATCTCAGCTTCACCGTCGGCGAGGCGCGGGCCGGCGAGCTGCGCTGGGATTTGGGCGGGCTCGAGCAGTTCGTCACCGCCGGCACCCTGCATACGGCGGGCGACGTCATGGACGTCGCCTTCGAGCATACCGACGACGCCGGCGCCGGCGACCAGGCCTATTGGGTGCGCGTCGTGCAGACCGATTTCCACCGCGCCTGGTCGAGCCCGGTTTACCTGACCCTCACCTAGCCCAGGGAAGACAATGAGCACCTCGAAACCCAACATCCTGTTCGTCCTGGCCGACCAACTGCGCGGCTGCTCGGTCGGCTACGCCGGCCAGGAAGCGGTCAAGACGCCGAACATCGACGCCTTCGCCGCGTCGGGCACCGTCTACGCCAACGCGGTCTCGATGCTGCCGGTGTGCACGCCCTACCGCGGTTCGCTGATCACCGGCCGGACTCCGACCACGACCGGCCTGGTGATCAACGACATTCCCCTGAAGACGACGGAGACCAGCGTCGCGCACTGCTTCAGGGAAGCCGGCTACGACACTGCCTACATCGGCAAATGGCACCTCGACGGCGCCAACCGGCCGGCGCCGGTGCCGCCGGGACCGAGGCGCCAGGGCTTCGATTACTGGATGGGCGCGAACTTCGAGCACAACTACGACCGTTCGTACTACACCGACAACGACGGCGAGATGCGGATGTGGGAAGGCTGGGACGCCGAGGCGCAGACCAGCCACGCCATCGACTACCTGAACGGCCGCGACGCCGCCAATCCGTTCTGCCTGTTTCTGTCCTGGGGGCCGCCGCATCACCCCTACCGGCTGGTGCCGCAGGAATACCTCGACATGTACGACCCCGACGCCATCGAGGGCCGCCCGAACTGCCCCGACGTGCCGAGGCAGGACCTCTGGGGCTACTACGCCCAGACGACCTTCCTCGACGATCAGTTCCAGCGCCTGCTCGACGCCCTCGACGCCCTCGGCGTCGCCGACGACACCGTCGTCGTGTTCACCTCCGATCACGGCGACATGCACGGCTCGCACGGCGTCTACAAGAAACAGTGGCCCTGGCACGAGGCGATCAACGTGCCCTTCGCGGTCCGCTATCCCGGCCGGGTCGAGGCCGGCCGCACCATCGCCGCGCCGATCAACGTCATCGACATCATGCCGACGCTTTTGGGCCTGGCGGGCCTCGCGGTCCCCGAGACGGTCGAGGGTGTCGATCACGCGCCCTGGCTGACCGGCGGGCCGGTGGAGCCGCCGGAATCGGTGCTGATCATGAACCCCTGCCCGTTCTCCATCGGCGACAAGCGGGGCCACGACCAGTACCCGGACTTCAAGGGGATGCGGTTCGAGTACCGCGGCGTCGTCACCGCCCGCCACACCTACGTCCGCACCATCGACGGACCGTGGCTGCTGTTCGACACCGCCGCCGACCCCTACCAGATGACCAACCTCATCGACGACCCGGCCGCGGCCGAGACGCGCGACCGGCTGGAACGGATGCTCGCCGAGCACATGGCCCGGATCGGTGACGAATTCCTGCCCCGCGACGACTACTACGCGCGCTTCGGCATCGAGCTCGACCATCGCGGCAAGGTCGTGGATCTGGTCGAGAACATGTACGACCGAACCGGCTGACGGCCTAGCCCCGGGCCCTTTCGACGGAATTGATCGACGGCGTCGCGCGGAGCGCGGCGATGATGTCGGTGAGGTGCTTGACGTCGCGAACCTCGACGTCGATCAGCATGTCGAAGAAATCGGTCGAGCGGTGGGTGATCTTGAGGTTCGAGATGTTGCCCGAGTTCTTGGCGATCACGGTCGAGAGATCGCCGAGGCTGCCCGGCACGTTGAGGACGCTGATGGCGACCCGCCCGACGTGCAGGTCCGACAGGTCCTCGCCGATGTCCCAGGCCAGGTCGAGCCAGCGTTCCGGCGCGTCGGCGTAGGTCTCGAGGGTCTCGCAGTCGATGGTGTGCACGGTGACGCCCTTCCCCGTCGTGACGATGCCGACGATGCGGTCGCCGGGCAGCGGATGGCAGCAGCCGGCCATGTGCATGGCCATGCCCGGGATCAGCCCCTTGATGGAGACCGCGTCGGGATCGATGTCGGCCGGTCCCTTGGGTTGGCGCTTGCGGGCCTCGGCCAGGGAAATGATGGTCTCGTTGGTGTCGGTCTTGGTCTTGACGCCGGGGTAGACGGCGACGACGACGTCGCGGCCGGTGATGTGGCCGGCGCCGACCTGGGCGCAGAGGTCCTCGACGCTCGGCTGCTTGAACACGCCGAGGACGTCGGCCAGCGCCTTGTCGGCGAGCTCGTAGCCCTCGTCGCGGAAGGCCCGGCCGAGGATCGAGCGGCCCAGCTTCTCGTACTCCTCGCGCTCCTGCAGCCGGATGTAGCGGCGGATCGAGGAGCGCGCCTTGCCGGTGACGACGAAGCGTTCCCATGTCGGCGACGGGGTCTGCGCCTGGGAGGTGATGATCTCGACCTGGTCGCCGTTCCGGAGC
>JAPPPF010000304.1 GCA_028817665.1 Magnetovibrio sp.
CCAGGCCCGGCTGCAGAGCCGGCTGAACGAAATCCGCTCGCGCGCCGGCCAGCCGCCGGCGGCGCTGCCGCAAGCGACGCAGGCCGTCGCGTCGATGGCGCCCGCCAACTTCGGCACCATCGTGGTGTCGTCGCAGGGCGTCGATTCGGGGATCACCGCCGGCGCGCCGAACCCGGCGCCCGTCACCAGCGGCAAGTTGGCGGCGGGCGGCGCGTCGCTGTTGGCCCGTCCGGCGCGGCCCATGGCGGCCGGCGCGGTCAAGGTGGCGACCATCCACTTCAACAACGGCTCCGCCAGCCTCAGCGCCCGCGACCGCCAGATCATCGCCAACGCCCTGCAGCTGAAGAAGGAGCGCGGCGGCAAGATCCGGATCATCGGCCACGCCAGCAGCCGCACCCGGGTCATGGACCCGGTGCGCCACAAGATGGTCAACTTCCAGGTCTCCGCCGACCGCGCCGACGCCATCGCGCGCGAACTGCTGCGGCTCGGCCTGAAGAAGGAGGAGCTGGTGGTCGACGCGGTTTCCGACGCGGCGCCGCTGTTCCACGAGTTCATGCCGACCGGCGAGGCCGGCAACCGGCGCGCCGAGATCTACCTGGAGAGCTGAGGCGCGGCGGCGCGCCCATGCGCACCTACACGGGAACCTGCCACTGCGGCAAGGTGGCGTTCGAGGTCGACACCGTCCTCGACGGCGTCGGCGTGTGCAACTGTTCCATCTGCCGGCGCCGCAACGCCGTCATGCACCGCGTCGCGGCCGAGAATTTCCGGCTCGTGCGGGGCGCCGGCGACCTTGTCCTCTACCAGTTCAACACCGGCACCGCGAAGCACTATTTCTGCGGCACCTGCGGGGTCTACCCGTTCCACCGGCCGCGCCTCGCGCCGGAGGCCTACACGGTCAACGTCTTCTGCCTGGAAGGGGTCGGCGACGAGGAGATCGCGGCGCTCAGCGTCAACCGCTTCGACGGGCGCTCGTTTTCGTCGGTCGAATGATCCCCGGCGGCGCTTCTTCGGGGCGCCATAATTTTGCTAGAATGGCGGTTCACCTTCGGGTTCAGGCCGGGAAGGGCGGGCGCATTCGGTCGATGATGCTTGAGCCTCCGGAAGGCATCTGGCATGTGAGGGACCATGGATCAGGAATTTCATAAGATCAGGCGGCTGCCGCCCTACGTCTTCGCCGAGGTCAACAGCATGAAGGCCCAGGCCCGGGCCGCCGGCGAGGACATCATCGATTTCGGCATGGGCAACCCGGACCAGCCGCCGCCCGAGCACATCGTCGAGAAGCTGCGCGAGACCGTCCTCGACCCGAAGGTCCACCGCTATTCGAACTCGCGCGGCATCCCCGGGCTCCGGAAGGCCATCGCCGCCTACTACGGACGGCGCTTCGGCGTCGAGGTCGACCCGGAGACGGAAGCCATCGTGACGCTCGGCTCGAAGGAGGGGCTGGCCAACCTGTCCTCGGCGATCACCACGCCGGGCGACGTCATCCTCGTGCCCAACCCGAGCTACCCAATCCACCAGTTCGGCTTCATCATCGCCGGCGCCGCGGTCCGCAACATCCCGGTCGAGCCGGGCCCCGACTTCATGGCGGCGCTGGAGCGCGCCGTCCTGCACAGCGTGCCGAAACCGACGGCCGTGGTGCTCAACTATCCGAACAATCCGACGGCCAAGGTGGTCGACCTCGACTTCTACGCCGAGGTCGTCGACTTCTGCCATTTCCACGGAATCTACATCCTCTCGGACCTGGCCTACGCGGAGCTCTACTACGACATCGACCCGCCGCCCTCGATCCTGCAGATCCGGCGCGCCTGGGAGATCGCCGTGGAGTTCACCTCCATGAGCAAGACCTACTCCATGCCCGGCTGGCGGATCGGCTTCGCCGCCGGCAACCAGAACCTGATCGGCGCCCTGGCGCGGGTGAAATCGTATCTCGACTACGGCGCCTTCACGCCGATCCAGGTCGCTGCCACGGCGGCGCTGAACGGCCCGCAGGACTGCATCGACGAGGTCCGCGCCCTGTACAAGGACCGGCGCGACGTCCTGGTCGAGGGGCTGGCATCGGCCGGCTGGGAGATCCCGGCGCCGCCGGCCACCATGTTCGCCTGGGCGCCGATCCCGCCCGAATACCTGGACATGGGATCGATCGAGTTCTCCAAATTCCTGCTGCGCGAGGCCAAGGTCGCCGTGTCGCCGGGCATCGGGTTCGGCGAGCACGGCGAGGGTTTCGTGCGCATCGCGCTTTGCGAGAACGCGCACCGCACCCGCCAGGCCATCCGCTCGATCAAGGCGCTGATGGGCGGACCGAAGAAATCCCGCGGTCCCGGACGGCCCGCCAAGGCCGCCGCCGGATGACGTCCCCGCTGCGCATAGGGATCGCCGGGCTCGGGACCGTCGGCGCCGGCACTGTCGAGGTGCTTCAAACCCATGCCGAGCAGCTGGCCCGCCGCGCCGGCCGGCCGCTGGCCGTGACCGCCGTTTCGGCCCGCGACAAAGCCAAGGACCGGGGTGTCGACCTGGCCGGCCTTGCCTGGCACGACGACGCCCTGGCGCTCGCCGCCGACGGCGGCGTCGACGTGGTCGGCGAGCTGAGCGGCGGCGAGGCCGGCATCGCCAAGCAGCTCTGCGAGGCCGCCGTCGCCGCCGGCAAGCACGTGGTCAGCGCCAACAAGGCGCTGCTCGCCCACCACGGCACGGCGCTGGCGGAAGGCGCCGAGGCGAACGGCGTGACGCTCGCCTACGAGGCCGCCGTGGCCGGCGGCATTCCGATCGTCAAGGCGCTGCGCGAGGGCCTCGCGGCGAACCGGATCGAGCGCCTCTACGG
>JAPPPF010000193.1 GCA_028817665.1 Magnetovibrio sp.
CCGCTTTTGGGTGCCATCGCCGAGGCGCAGGGCCGCGTCGCCGACGCGATCGACGCCTTCGAGGCCGCGGTCCGATTGAAGCCGGAGATCGTCACGGCCTGGGTCAGCCTGGCCAACCTGTACCGGTCCGACGGCAATCTTGAGAAGGCCCTGGCGGCCTGCGATGCGGCCGAGGCGGGCCAGCCGGGACGCCCCGACGTCATGAATGCGCGTGGCCAGATCCATCAGGTGCTCGGTGACTGGGCGGCCGCGGAGGCCGCCTACAAAGAGGCCTTGGCGGCCACATCTGAGCCGACCCAGCAAGCGCCCTATGCCACCAACCTGGCTGGCCTGGCGATGGTGCGGGGTGCGCCCGACGCGGCCGCCGAACTGGGCCGCGCGGCGACGGCGGCGGCGCCGGGGTATGCACCCGCTCACAATGTGCTCGGCGCGGCCTTGTTGGCCCAGGGCGAGGACGAGGCCGCCCAGGCGGCCTTTCAGCGCGCCCTCGAGTTGGCGCCCGCTCTGATCGATGCCCAGGTCAATCTGGGCACGGTGTTGGGTCGGCGCCGGCAGTGGCAGGCGGCGCTGGACACCTTTGATCGGGCCCTGGCGCTGGCACCGGACTCCGCCGAAGCCTGGAACAACCGCGGCAACGTGTTGCACGGCATGGGTCGGTTCGACGAGGCGCAAGCGGCCTTCGAACGGGCCATCGATCTGGCGCCGGACTATGCCGATCCACACCTCAATCGCGGTCTGTTGGACCTCAAGCTGGGACGCTGGGCGGAAGGCTGGTCCGGCTTCGCCAAGCGCTGGCAGACGCCGCAGATGGTGCCGTTCCGGCGCACCTGGACGGCACCGGAATGGGACGGTGCGGAGAACCCCGGGGCGACCTTGTTCGTGCACGCCGAACAGGGCATGGGCGACACCCTGCAGTTCGTCCGCTACCTGCCGCTGGCCGCGCGCCGGGTCGGCCGGGTCATTTTGGAATGCCAGCCGGAATTGATCGGGCTGCTGTCGCACATGGACGGTGTTGACGCGGTGCTGCCGCGGTCCGGGGCGACGCCCGCCTTTGATTTCCAGATCGCGCTGCTGGATCTGCCACGCGTCTTCGCGACCCGGCCCGATACGGTTCCCGGCAACGTGCCCTACCTGACGCCGCCGGCGTCGGCGTCGGTCAGCGTGCCGGGGGGTGCCGGGCTGAAGGTGGGGCTGGTCTGGGCCGGCAATCCGGGCAATCCGGCCGACCGGACCCGCTCCGCCGGACTGGCGCCGCTGCGGCCGCTTCTCGATGTGCCGGGCTGCACGTTCTATGGTTTGCAGCACGGTGAGACGGGCGGCCAGATCGGCAACCTCGGCCTGGGCGCGCGGATCATCGATCTGGGCCCGCAGTTGACCGACTTCGCGGCCACGGCGGCGCTGGTCGCGCAGTTGGACCTGGTGATCAGTGTCTGCACGTCCGTCGCGCATCTGGCCGGCGGGCTGGGCGCCGAAACCTGGATCGTGCTGTCGAAGGACGCGGACTGGCGTTGGCTCTTGGACCAGGAGACGACGCCCTGGTACCCGACGGCGCGGCTGTTCCGTCAGGATACACTGGACGACTGGGATGAACTGGCCGGCCGGGTCGCCGGTGCCCTGGCCGATCGGGCCTCAGGCTGACCGCGTGCCGAACAACATCTCCTTGGCCGCCAGCACGGCGCCGCCGACGATCAGCAGACAGCCGGCCGCGACCGCCCAGGTCGCTTCGCCCTGGCCGAAGACGATCAGCAGGACCGTTGAGATCAGGGGCGCGGCATAGGCGAAAGCGCCAAGGATCTTGATGTCGCCGTGCTTGGTGCCGTGATCCCAGGCGAAGAACGCAAGCCCGACCGGCAATAGGCCGAGCCCGGCGACGGCCAGCCATTCGGACAGGCCCGCCGGCCACACCGTTGTCTCGAAGGCCAGGTGGCAGATCGCCGCCAACACCGCGGTGGCGGCGCAAAAGCCGCCCACGGTATCCGTCGGCACGCCGGCAAAACGCCGGTTGATCACCGAGTAGCTGGACCAGGTCAGCGCGCAGCAGACCGCCATCACGTAGCCCAGGGTGAACTCGGCACGGAAGCCGGCCAAACCCTTGCCGCCGGTGATCAGGAGCACCGCCCCGGCCAGCCCGGCGACGGCGCCGGCCAGATGGAACCAGCGCAGCCGCTCGCCCGGCAGCAGAGCCGAGAACAGGACGATCAGCAGCGGCCACATGTAGGCGATCAGACCGGCCTCCACGGGCGGTGCGTTCCTGAGCGCCATGAAATAGAAGAAATGGTACCCGAACAGGCCGACCACGCCGGTCACCCAGGCGCCGGCCGGTTGGCGCAGATGCGCCATCACGTTCTCGCGCCGGACAAGCCACTTGCCGGCGATCAGCGCTGTGGCGATGCCAAACGACAGCGCCGCCAGCAGAAACGGCGGCACCCTGCCGGTCAGTGTCGTGAACAGAGCCAGCAGGCCCCACATGAGGACCGCCGTGCCGCCGATCAGCGTTGCGTTGCGCGCCGGCGCCAGGCTCACGGATCAATTCTCAGGACGGTGTAGCCCAGGCCTGTGCCGTAGACGATCTCATCGCGGCCGTCGGCATCCAGGTCGACGGCCTGAATGGCGGTCGCCAATCGGCCCTCCAGGCGGCGGCGGAACAGTTCCTTGTAGACGCCGCCGGCGAAGGTCAGGCCGATCAGTTCGTAGCGAGCCGCGTCAGGAACGATGAAGTCGGGGACGCCGTCACGGTTGATATCGGTGATCGCCGAGAGGCCCAGTTCGCGGGCTCCCATGGCGTGG
>JAPPPF010000238.1 GCA_028817665.1 Magnetovibrio sp.
TCGGTCCTCCCCCATCGAGGGGGAGGAAGCTGCGCGTTCGACGACGCCGCCCAATCCATCCGCATGCATAGACCGGCCCGGCAGGACGGACCGACGTGTCGCCTAGAAGAACCCCGGCGGGAACACGTCGAGGCCCATTTCGGCGTGCGCCCAGAGCATGCCGACGTAGGCGAGGACGGCGAGCAGGGTCTGCCACCACTTGGTCTCGCCGCGCTCGATCTTGGTGCGCCCGGCGAGGATCGCGCCCAAGGGCCAGAACGAGGTTTCCGCCTCGAAAGCCTTCCAGGCCTCGCCGTGACTGGCCCGGCGCTTGGCGTCGATGTGCCAGGCGCCGGCCAGCGCCAGCACCGTGAGGGCGCCGAAGAACACCATCGCGCCGGCGTCGCCGGTGCCCAGCAGGTGCGAAACGCCCCACAGCGCGACGCCCCACATCACCGGATGACGGGTGATCTTCAACACGCCCCTCGGGCCCGCCCGGAGTCCGACCGCCTCCATTCCCATGATGCCGGGATTCGGCGTCGTGTAGCCGCCGATCACCAGGAACGCGGCGATCATCATCAGGGTCAGCGAGGCGTGGCGCATGGCGGTGCCGGGTTCGAACAACTCGACCTCGGGCGCCGCCCGGTAGGCCATGATCATCCACGCGAACAGCGCGACGGAGACCAGCGAATAGGCGCCCTTGAAGCCCCATTCGCCGATGGCGCCGGCCACCGGCTGACGCAGCTTCGGCGCCGCCAGCACGAGGTGGCTGGCGACGAACAGGAAGGCGGCGGCGCAGAGGTGGACGAGCGATCCGATCATGGCCGCGACATTAGCGGAGCCGGGATCGCAGGACCAGCGGTTGGTTGCCCGGCGATGCGTCGTCCTGGCGAGGCCCCTGCCCCTTCCCTCGGCGCCGAAGTTTGCCTACCATCGTGCGTCGGGTTCGGGGCATCGAACGAAATTTGGTCACGGGAGGACGTCATGATTGGAAAATTGGGTTTTGCCGCGTTCGGCGCGGCCGTCGCCGTCATGGTGAGCGGCGCCGCCGGCGCGGCGATCAAGTCGGAAAAGGTCACCTACACGGTCGACGGCCGGGAGTTCACCGGGCACCTCTCCTATGACGATTCGCGGGTCGGCAAGCGGCCCGGCGTCATCGTCGTCCACGAATGGTGGGGCCACGACGCCTATGCGCGCCGCCGCGCCGATATGCTGGCGGCCGAGGGCTACACGGCCCTGGCGCTGGACATGTACGGCACCGGGCGGCTGGCCAGCCACCCCAAGGACGCGAAGACCTTCGCCGTCGAGGTGATCAAGACCAAGGGCGCCATGCACGCGCGCTTCCGCGCCGCCTATCAACTGCTGAAGGGCCACCGGACCGTCGATGGCGCGAAGACGGCGGCGATCGGCTATTGCTTCGGCGGCAACGTCGTCGTCGACATGGCGCGCGCCGGCGTCGATCTCGACGGGGTCGTCGGGTTCCACGCCAGCCTGACGGCGACGCTGAAGGCCAAGCCCGGCGGCGTCCGGGCGAAGGTCAAGATCTTCAACGGCGCCGATGACCCGTTCATCAAGCCCGCGAAGCTCGCCGCCGTGAAGGCGGAAATGAAGGCCGCCGGCGCGGATTTCGAGTATGTCGCCTATCCCGGCGTCGTGCACAGCTTCACCAGCCCGGCGGCGACCGCCCGGGGCGAGAAGCTGAAGCTGCCGCTGAAATACGACCTCAAGGCGGACCACGATTCCTGGGGCCGCACCCTGGTGTTTTTCCAGCAGATCTTCAAATAGCGCCGCGCCGCGATCCGTTCAGCGGGCGATCCGCTTCGCCAGGAACTTGACCTTCTTGTGCAGCTCGGCCGCGGTGAAGGGTTTGGCGATGTAGGAGTCGATCCCCGCCGATATGGCCTCCGAGACGGCCTCGCGGGTCGCCTTGCCGGTGAGCATCAGGAATTTCGCCGGCTCGCCGCGGCCCTTGACCTGGCGCAGGAACTCCATGCCGTCCATGTTCGGCATCATCCAGTCGCAGATGATGATGTCGAAGGGCTCGGGCGTGTTCTCAAGCACCCTGAGGGCCTTGATGCCGTCGGGCGCCAGCACGATGGAGCGGATGCTGATCGCCTTCAGCGCGTGCTCGACCATGTTGCGGATGATCGACTCGTCGTCGACGACGAGGATGCTCAACTCGGTCAGGTTCGGCGTCCGGGGTGCCATCGTCGTTGTTCCGTCCTTTCTAGCCGCGCTCGCCGCGCGGGGCGACGCGTCATCATAACCGACCAGCCGGCGGTGAATACGGAAAGTTTGTCCGATGGCACCGATCTTGACAATTATTAATGTTCGTGATATGTTCATATGTTTCCGCGCGGCCCGACGATCGGCCGTGGCGCGCTATTTGACACTGTGAATAGGGCCTTGAGACGCCGTATGCGGCGCCGAGAGGCGCCGCCGGAATCGAGGCCCGCCCGATCGCGGTTTTTGTGAAAGGCGGTTTTGATAATACGGGTCGCGGACACCCGCCCCACCGTCATGCCCGGGCGTGACCCGGGCATCCACGACTTCATGCTGCACTGCGGTTTCGGACAAAGTCGTGGATCACCGGGTCGAGCCCGGTGGTGACGCCAAAGGGCAGGCAGCCGTCGCCCGCCCATGCTTCGACAAGCTCAGCATGAGGACGGTGTTGGTTGCGCGCCCAGTTCCATCCACCACTCCACCGTCATGCCCGGACCTGATCCGGGCATCCACGACTTCCGGCGGCAGCCGTCGCCTTCCCATCCTTCGACAAGCTC
>JAPPPF010000169.1 GCA_028817665.1 Magnetovibrio sp.
TGCAGGATTGGCGACCGATGTCATGACGGGGACGGAAGCCAAGGGTATGGATGGCAAGGCCGCCAACGACGGGCCGGGGGCGGCACCTGCCGCCGCGCCGCGGTTCCGCGTCGGCATCACGCTGACCATCACCGCCTGCATCCTCATCATCGTCGCGCTCGGCGTCGGCATGGTGACCTGGCAGCAGTGGGACGTCGCGAAGCGCAATACCGAGGAATTGACCCGGCGCAACGCCTCGCTGGTGATCGGACAGGTCGACGTCTACCTGAAGCAGTTCCTCGATCCGGTCGCCGACTACGTCGACCACATGCCCGACCACGCCATCACCGCGGGTTGGCATCACCGCCCCGATGACATCCCCGACGACGTGCTGCTCGCCTCCATCGCGGCGGTGCCGGCGATCCGCAACGCCGGCTTGCTGTTCTTCGAGGGCCGCGACGTGCGCCTCGAGAACCACGAGGGTGTCGGCGTGCTGCGCAACGTCGACCGCACCAACGATCCGACCTACGAGGACCTGCGCGCGCTTCTGTCGACGGCGCTGGAAGCGCGCTGGAGCCGGCCCATCTTCGATACCCTGCTCGACGCCGCGCTGATCAAGTCCTGGCACGCGGTGCGCCAGGCGGACCGTTACTTCGGCGCTTGGTACGCGGGCGTGCCGCTCACCGCCATCTCGCAGGCCGTCGCCGATGTCGGCGAGCGCTTCGGCGGCACCGCCTTCGTGTTGACCGACGATGGCAAGGTGCTGGCGCACCCGAACATGGCGTCCAAGCACCCCGACCAGGGCCCCGGCAAGCCGACGGTCGGCATCGGCCGGGTCGGCGACATCGTGCTCGACGGAATCTGGCGGATGGCCAAGGAGGTGCGGGAATGCGACTGCCTAACCAGCGGCCTGGCGACGGTCGAGGTGACCCTCGACGGCACCGCCTACACCGGTTTCTTCCGGCGCATCTTCCGCTACACGGACCAGCCGTGGATCATCGGCGTGTGGTTCGTCGCCGCCGATTTGCAGAAACACCGCGACCGGCTGATCGCCGCGGCCTGGACCGGCGCCGCCCTGATCCTCGCGGCGCTGCTCCTGGCGGGACTCGCCGGCAACGCCATCGCACGGCCGATCCGGCGCTCGGCGGCGGCGGTGGCGACCATCGGGCGCATGGATGTCGAGACCGCCGACCGGTTGCCGCCGAGCCGCATCACCGAGCTCAACGAGCTGGCGACCAGCTACAACAACATGCGCGCCGCGCTGGAGCTGTTCGAGACCTACGTGCCGCGCTCCCTGGTCCGGCGTCTGGTGGCCAGCGATCGCCACGACGTCGAATCGAGCGAGCGCCAGCTGACCGTCATGTTCACCGACATCGTCGGCTTCACGACCATCGCCGAGGGGCAGACGCCGGCCCAACTGGCGGCCTTGGTGAACGAGCATTTCGATATCCTCGGCGCCTGCGTCGAGAAGCATGGCGGCACCATCGACAAGTACATCGGCGATGCCCTGATGGCCTTCTGGGGGGGCGCCCGAGGAAATCGACGACGCCCCGGTGCGCGCGTGTTATTGCGCCATGGCCATGGTCGACGCGCTGGAACGCGACAACCACCGGCGCGGCAAGGAAGGCCTGCCGCCGGTGAAGATCCGCATCGGCATCCACACGGGCGACGCCCTGGTCGGCAACATCGGCGCCAAGGGCCGGGTCAACTACACGATCATCGGCGACACCGTGAACACCTGTCAGCGGATCGAGAGCCTGGGCCGCGACGTCGACAACAGGAAGGCGGCGACCATCCTGATCAGCGACAGCGTCGCCCGCCACCTGCCGGCCAGCATGCCGTATCTCCACGTCGGCAGCTTCACCGTCAAGGGCCGTGACGAGCCGGTCGAGGTCTACCAGTTGGTGGTCTAGGCCGGGCTCAGTCGCCCGCCTTGGCGGCGGCCCGGATTCCCGACAGTGTCGCCGTCGGCGTGATCGCCTCCGGATCCGTGATCAACTCGATAATGGCGGGTTTCCCCGACGCCTGGGCGCGCTCGAAGGCGGCGCCGAAGTCGCCGGTGGCCTCGATGCGCTCGCCATGCGCGCCGAAGGCCTGGGCGTAGACCATGAAATCCGGGTTGGTCAGGTCGGTGGCGATGACGTTGCCCGGGTAGTCGCGCTCCTGGTGCATGCGGATGGTGCCGTAGGTCGCGTTGTTGGCGATGATGAAGATCGCCGGAATGCCGTGATGCGCCGCCGTCGCCAGTTCCTGGGCGGTCATCATGAAATCGCCGTCGCCGGCGACGCAGACCACGGTCTTCTCCGGGTGGAGGCGCTTCGCGGCGATCGCCGCCGGCACCCCGTAACCCATGGAGCCCGACGTCGGCGCCAGTTGGGTGCCGAAGCCGGTGTAGCGGAAGAACCGGTGCACCCAGGCTGAGAAATTGCCGGCGCCGTTGCAGATGATCGAGCCCTCGGCGAGGTTGTCGCGCAGCCATTCGACGACGCGCCCGAGATTGACGCCGCCGGGAACCTCGGTGGGGGTGCTCCAGTCCAGGTAGGCGGCGCGCGCCGCGGCCGTCGCCTCGCTCCAGCCGCCGTGCACGGGCTCCATCGCTGCTGCGGCGGCGGCGAAGGCGCGCATGCCGGCGTTGATGGCGAGACCGGGGCGGTAGACGCGGCCCAATTCCTCGGCGCCGGAAAACACGTGGACCAGGTCCTGGGACGGGAACGGAATGTCCAGAAGGCCGTAGCCGCCGGTGGTCATCTCGCCCAGCCTCGGGCCGACGGCGATCAACAGGTCCGCGTCCTTGACCCGTGCCGCGAGCGACGGATTGATGCCGATGCCGACGTCGCCGACGTAGTTGTCGTGGCGGTTGTCGAACAGATGCTGAAAGCGGAAGGCGGCGGCGACGGGCAGGTGGTTGGCGGCGGCGAAGTCCTGCATGTTTGCCACCGCCTTGGCGTTCCAGCCGCTGCCGCCGACGATTACCAGGGGCCGCTCGGCGGCGCCCAGTCTGTCGCGGAGCGCCGCCATGTCTGCGGCGCCCGGATGCGCCTCGACACGGTGCGCGGCGGCGATCTCGATCCCCGGCGCGCGGTCGCGGAGCATGTCCTCGGGCAGGCTCAGGACCACCGGCCCGGACCGCCCGGCCATCGCCGTGTGGAAGGCCCTGGACACGTACTCCGGCACCCGAGCCGCGTCGTCGATCTCGGCCACCCATTTCGCCATCTGGCCGAACATGCGGCGGAAGTCGATTTCCTGGAAGGCTTCGCGATCGCGCATGTCGCGCCCGACCTGGCCGATGAACAGGATCATCGGGGTCGAGTCCTGATAGGCGATGTGGACGCCGGCGGACGCGTTGGTGGCGCCGGGCCCGCGGGTCACGAAACAGATTCCCGGCCGCCCCGTCTGCTTGCCGTAGGCGTCGGCCATGATCGCGGCGCCGCCCTCCTGGCGGCAGGTGATCAGGTCGATGGACGGCGCGCCGTGCAGCGCGTCGAGGGCCGCCAGGTAGCTCTCGCCCGGCACGCAGAACGCCATGTCGACGCCGTTGGCCACCAAGGTGTCGACCAACAGCTCGCCGCCGGTCCTCAGGTTGTCGCCCTTGCTCATCGCGCCCATCTCCCGCGTCCGCGCCTGTAGCGCCTTGTCCGCCTGACACATATCGCGGGCCGGCGCGGAGATCAAACCGCTTTCGTTTCAAAACCGGCGCCGCCGGCGGGGCGCCCGAATTCCGGAGATTTTCGTATGTACGCGCCTGAATTCCTCCTAGAATTCCGGACGCGCGATCTCGCGCGATTGGGGATGCACCATATGCTGGGCTCAAGATGGGGAATGTTGGCGAGCGTTCTCGGCCTGAGCCTGGCCATCGCAGGTTGTCAGACGACGGCTGGCGACGGCGATGCGGGGCGCGCCTGGACCTATGGGATGCATAGGGTGCCGCCGGCATCGCTACGAGACGGCGAGTTCTACACGCTCACCGAGATCCGGAAACATCCGAAGACGTGGCCGGCCGTCGTCGCCAGGAACAAACTGAAGCCCGGCGTCAAGCTTCCGGCCGTCGTCTATCTGCACGGATGCGTGGGCAACACGGTCGGCGACACGTGGGCGAAGCTATTCGGCGAACTGGGTATCGCTTTTTTTGCGCCCGATAGCCTGGCGCGGCCGCGGGCGTCCCAATGTGTCGGTAATATGACCTCGCGGCTCATCATGCGCCTGGAGGAGGTGAAGGTCGCGCTGGCCGAACTGAGGAAGGCCGATTGGATCGACCAAAAGCGCCTGATCCTGATGGGGTCGAGCGAAGGCGGTCATGCGGCGAGCGAGTATGACGGCAAGGATTTCGCCGCCATCGTGATAACCGCCGCGGATTGCCAGTTTTCCGGCGGTTCCCCGAATGTGCCCGGCCACGTGCCGGTTCTCAACATGGTTGGCCAGCATGATAAAGAGGGTGGCGGCTTCGGCTGCGCCATCCGCCGCGAGGTGGGCAGCTCGAGGAAGCTGATCATCAAGGACGCCGGCCATAAACTGGCGACCTTCCCGGAAGCCCGCCAGACGCTCCGGCGCTTTCTCCGCGCGTGCTGCGCGATCGGAGTTCAGGCGGGATCGTAACGGCGATAGGCCCGAAATCGCTGCATACGGCGATCATGGGTGTCTAAAAAATCCCGGGAATCCAAGGGTTTCTCAAAAATTTCCAAGAAATCTTGGCCGGTGTGATGGCCATCACTGCTGAATGAACGGGGGATCGCTATGGTGGGGACGATATCCACACGTCTCCCCTTACACCCGGCCGATCGCCGGGTGCTTTTTTTTGCCCGGACGCCATCCCGGCGCCCAGGACTCGCGGTCCGGTCCTGTGTTAAAATGCCGCCGTTCAACAGGCGAGCGAGGGATCGCGCATGGTCCCGCAATCAGGCATGCGACCGGAAACCGCGGCGGTTCCGCCGCCGAACCCGTGCATCCCGTCGATGGTCGACGAATTGCCGGAGATCGATGTCGCCGGCATCGAGGGGCGGATCGACCGTTCGCTCACCGCCAAGGTCCGCAGGTTGATCGACGATCATCCCGACCGGGCGCTGGAAGTGGTCCGCGCCTGGATGGCCGAGGATTATTACCACTAACTATTCGTGAACCATGTAGTGGAAGGTCTTGTTGATGATCCGCCACTCGCCGTCGACCTTGATCAGCGTCAAAAGGTCGGTGAAGTACTTCGGCGGCACCGCGCACTCGACCTTCGCCGTCGCCGCGCCGGGGCCGGCGATGTCGATGGCGACGATGCGGTCGTGGCGGTTGGCGCCGGTGCTGGCCGGCGAGGCGCGGCCCCCGACCAAATCGAGATACTCGGCCTTGGTCATCGCCACCATGTCGCCGTCGGTGACCGAATTGAGCCGGCCGTCGGCGTGGAAAATGCGGTCGAGCTTGCTGGAGTCGCCCTCGTAGATGCCGTCGAAGTAGTCGACCAGGGCGGTCGCGATTTCTGCGAATTCCGGTGCTGATTTCGGCATGTTGACCTCCGGCTTTCCGGGTATGCGCTCCGTCCGTCATAGATGGCGACGGCGCGCCGCCTATTCAACTCCCGCCGCGTTGGCAGGTCCAGGCCGTCATGATAGGGTCGCGGCTCGAATACGGGAGGGACCACCATATGACAGACTACCAGGGCCCGCTGTCGCGGTTCACCATCATCGACCTGACCCGCGTCCGCTCCGGACCGACGTCCGTGCGCCACCTCGCTGACTGGGGCGCCAACGTGATCAAGGTCGAGGCGCCGGCGGCCGTCGACAAGGCCAAGGGCATGGGCGGGTCGCGGACCGGCCCGGACTACCAGAACATCCACCGCAACAAGCGCGGCCTGACTCTGAACCTGAAGGAGGACGACGGCCGCGCCGTGCTCCTGAAGCTGGTCGAGAAGGCCGACGTGGTGGTCGAGAACTACCGGCCCGACGTCAAGCACCGCCTCGGCATCGACTACGACAAGCTGAAGGCGGTCAATCCGAAGATCATCCTGGCGTCGATCTCCGGGTTCGGCCAGGACGGGCCCTACGCCAACCGGCCCGGCTTCGACCAGATCGCCCAGGGCATGGGCGGGTTGATGTCGATCACCGGGCTGCCGGGGCAGGGGCCGGTGCGGGTCGGCATTCCGGTCGCCGATCTGTCGTCCGGGAACTACACGACCATCGCCATCCTGATCGCGCTTCTGGAGCGCGAGGTCTCGGGCGAGGGGCAATGGGTGCACACGTCGCTGCTCGAATCGATGATCGCCATGCTCGATTTCCAGGCGGCGCGCTGGCTCGTCGCCGAGGAGGTGCCGCCGCAGGCCGGCAACGATCACCCGACGTCGATCCCGACGGGCGTGTTCAAGACCAAGGACGGCCACATCAATATCGCCGCGTCGGGCGACGTCATGTGGGAACGGCTCTGCGAGATCTTCGAGGACGCGGGCATGCGCGACAATCCCGACTTCGCCGACGGCGCGGTCCGGTCCGAGAACCGGGTCGCGGTGAACGCCGCCATCGAGGCGCACACGGTAACGCGCACCTCGGCCGAATGGATCGAGGTCCTGGGCGGCGCCGGCGTGCCTTGCGGGCCCATCTACTCCATCGACCAGATGTTCGCCGATCCGCAGGTCGAGCACGTCGGCATCCGCCATCCGGTCCGCCACGCGGAACTGGGCGACATGGACCTGGTCGGCCAGGCCATCAATCTGAGCCGCTACCAGCCGCGCACCGGCATGCCGACGCCGAACCGCGGCGAGCACACCGACGAGGTGCTCGCCGAATTCGGCTTCGGGGCCGATGAAATCGCCGATCTGCGCAACCGCGGGATCGTCTGAGGCGCCCTGCCGGCGCCGCGGATCGAGGTGAAAACGCTCGCCGAACTGTTTGACCGCGCCGCCGCCGCCGGCACGCCCGTGATCGCCGGCGACGGCACCGTGACGGCCGCCGAGATCGCGGCCGAAGCGGCCCGGGTCGCCGGAGCCTTGCGCGAGCTTGGCGTCCGCCGCGGCGACCGGGTCGCGGCCTGGCTGCCCAACCTGCCTCAGTCCTTGAGCCTTTACGCCGCCTGCGGCCGGCTCGGCGCCATCCTCGTCGCGGTGAACACCCGGTTCGGCGCCGCCGAGATCGCCGACGTCGTCGGCCGGTCCGAAGCCCGTGTCCTGGTCGCGGCGACGGCGCCGGGTGACGCGGGATTGGCGCCGTTGCCCGACGTCCAGGCGGCGTCGATCAGGGGCTTGCGCCATCTCGTCGTGGTCGGCGCCCCACCGCCGGCCGAGCCGCTTTGGCCGCACGTTGAAAACATCGCCTATGACCAAATGGCGGCGGCGCCGGCGATGACGGGATGCGACGGCGGCGGCAGCGACCTGGCCAATATCTTCACCACGTCGGGCACGACCTCGGCGCCGAAATTCGCGGCGCACCGGCAAGACGCGGTGGTCGGCCACGCCTGTGACGTCGCCCGGACCCTCGAGTTCGGCATGGACGGGGCCGTCAGCCTGCAGTTGCTGCCGTTCTGCGGGGTCTTCGGGTTCGTTCAGGCGCTAGCGGCGCTGGCGGCGCCGGCGCCCATCGTCATGCCGCCGGCCATCGACGCGGAGGCGGCGGTCGGTCTCGCCCGCCGCCACCGGGCGACGCACCTGTTCGCGTCCGACGACCTCATTCACCGGATGCTCGAGGCGGCGCCGGAGGCGCGACCGTTTCCCGATCTCCGCTACTGCCTATTCGCCGGCTTCAACACCTGGCTGACCGACCTGCCGGCGCGGGCCGAAGCGCGCGGCGTGCCGATGATCGCGCCGTTCGGCATGAGCGAGGTGTTCGCCATCTTCGCGGCCCGCCCCGCCGACGCGCGGCACCCCGACAAGCACCGGGCCGGCGGCACCCTGGTCAACGGCGAGGCCCGGGTCCGGGTTCGCGATCCCGAGACCGGCGATCTGCTCGGCGACGGCGAGACCGCCGAACTGGAGATTTCCAGCCCGCACATGTTCGCCGGGTATTTCGGCGATCCGGACGCCACCGCCGCGGCGATGACGCCGGACGGGTACCTGAGGACCGGCGACCTCGGTTACACGGAGCCCGGCAACGCCTTCACCTATCTGCAACGGATTGGCGATACCCTCCGCCTCGGCGGATTCCTAGTGGCGCCGGCGGAAATCGAGGCTGCGGTGGTCGCCCACCCGGCGGTCGCCGACGCCCAGGTGGTCGCGGCCGGCACCGCCGCCGGCAACCGCCCGGTGGCCTTCGTCATCGCCGCCACCGGCGGCCAGGTCGACGAAGCTGACGTCATCGCCCATTGCCGCGGCCGCCTGCCCAAGTTCAAGACGCCGGTCCGGGTCGCCGGAATTGAGGCCTTTCCCGTGACCCACGGCCCGAACGGCACGAAGGTTCAACGAAAACGACTGCGCCGAATGGCGGAGGAACTGCTCGCCGAGCCGTGAGACCGCGCCGTTCGGCCGGTTAGGCGGCCGGCTCGGCGAGGCGCTCGGCGGGGAAGGTGACGGTGACCACGGTGCCCTCGCCGGGCACGCTTTCGGCGCTGACCGTGCCGCCGTGCAGTTCGGTCAGCGACTTGACCAGGGTGAGACCGAGGCCGGCGCCCTCGTGGCTGCGTTGCTGGACGTTCTCGACCTGGACGAAGGGCTCGAAGATGCTTGGCAGCGCGGTGTCGGGAATGCCGATGCCCGTGTCGGCGACCTGGACCCTGAGGCCGCCGTCGTCGGCGCGTGCCGCGGACAGGACGATCCGGCCTTCCGGTGGCGTGAACTTGACGGCGTTCGAAAGCAGGTTGAGGACGATTTGCTTGAAACGGGTCGGATCGGCGGTCAGGACCGGGATATCATCGGGTAACTCGACCTTGATCTCGACGCCGGCCTTGGACGCCCGGTCGGCGACCATGGTCAGGCAGATCTGGAAGGCCTCGCGGAGATCGACGGCGTCGTCGGCGATGTCGAGCATGCCGGCTTCGACCCGCGAGACGTCGAGGATCTCGTTGATCACGTTGAGCAGGTGCGTGCCCGACCCGTGGATGTCCGAGATGTATTCGCGGTAACGTTTGTCGCCGATCTTGCCGAAGGGCTCCGATTGGATCAGCTCGGCGAAGCCGAGGATCGAGTTCAGGGGCGTGCGCAGTTCGTGGCTGATGTTGGCGAGGAAGTCGGTTTTCGTGCGGTTCGCGGTTTCCGCCTGCTCTTTGGCGGCGTGCAGCGCTTCCTGGGCGCGCCGGGTCTCGGTGACGTCCGTGTCGGTGCCGGTGACGCCGAAGGCGCGGCCGGTCTCGTCGTACATCCGGTTGCCGCGGGTCGCGAACCATCGCACCTCGCCGTCCGGCGTTCGGACGGCGTAATCGGAGACGAAATCGCCGTCGTCGTCGCTCCGCAGGTATTCCAGCGCCTCGCGTTTCTGCCGTTCGGCGTCCCCGGCGCGGACGCGGGCGCTGAATTCCTAGAAGGTGCGGATGTATTCGCCTTCGCCGCAGCCCAGCATTTCCTCCAGGTCGCGGGAGAAATACAGCTCGTCGGTGTCCAGGTTCCAATCCCAGACGCCGACCTTGCCGGCCAGGGTCGCGCGGGTGTAGAGCTCCTCGCTGCGCTGCAACGCTTCCTGGCTTTCGCGGAGCGCCGCGGTGGCGTCGTCGACGGCGGCGCGCAACTGCGCCGGTTCGCGGAGCATGAAGTAGAGCAGCAGTCCGACGACGAAGGCGAGCGCGCCGCCGCCGGTCCACAGCCAGACCCGCCACCTGGCGACGCCGGGCACCGCGCCGATCCGTTTCGCGGCGATCTGCCAGGTGCCGGTCGGCAGGGCCACCTCGGCGATATTGGGGTTGTCGGAGAAGGTGGCGGCGAGACCGTGAAAGACCTCGCCCTCGGCGCCCAGACCATCCTTGCCGCGGATGGCGAATTCGATGCCGGGCGGCGGCGTCAGGACGCCGGCCTCCTCGAGCATCGGCGGCACGTCTATGAGAATCGTCGCGAAACCCCAGAATTCCTCCGCGCCGGACCCGGGCGCCGGCAGGAAGATCGGTTGGCGGGCGATGATCGCGTTGCCGCCCTGCGATAGCTCCATCGGTCCGGCGACGATCAGGCGACGCTCGTCGATGGCCTTCCGGATCAACGGCAATTGCGGACCGTCGGTCAGCAGGTTCTCGCCTAGCGAGATCCTGTTCCGCCGATGATCGGTGATGTAGGTGACGTAGGCGTTGGGTGACAATTGCAGGCTGCGCACGCCCTTCTGGCGGCCTTGGATGGCGTTCGCGAACCGTTCGAAGTCAGCCATCGAGAAATTCGGCCGGGCGACGACGAAGGCGGCCAGGCCGCGGGCATGGAACAGCCGCGCGTTGAGCGCCGCCTCCAGTTCGTTCTCGACGACGTTCAGTTCCTTGCGGACCAGGTCGTGGTCGGCGGTCTCGAGGGCGCGCATCTCCTGATTGTCGATGACCGAAACCACCGCCAGTACGACCAGCGCGATCAACAGCGCGAAGATGAATGACGGGTACTGTCTCATCGGCTGGGTGAACGCCTCCCTTCAGCCCCGACCGTCGATCATAGCAGGTCCGTCGGCGGGTGGGCGCCGACGGCTCAACACATTTTTTTTAGGTCGAGCTCCAGGATTCCCTCGGCGCCGGCGGCCTTCAGCAGCGGCACCAGGGTGCGGACCTCATGGCCGTCGACCACGGTCTCGACGGCGGCCCACTCGTTGTCCGAAAGCCGGTTCACGGTCGGCGCGTGCAGGCTCGGCAACAGCTCGACCACGCCGTCCAGGTCCTTGGTCGCCACGTTCATCTTCAACAGCACCTTGTGCCGGGCCGCCAGGGCGGCTTGTAGGAGAAGCGCGATCTGGTCGATCTTGGCCTTCTTCCAGTCGTCGGCGAGGGCCTGTTTGCCGGCGATCAGAACCGTGTGCGAGACCAGCAGGTCGCAGACGATCTTCAGACCGTGGGCCCGGATGGTCGACCCGGTCTCGGTGATCTCGACGGCGGCGTCGGCCAAGCCCTCGACGACCTTGGCCTCCGTGGCGCCCCAGGAGAACTCGACCTTGGCGTCGATGCCGCGTTCCTCCAAGTAGCGGCGGGTGAAGCCGACGAGCTCGGTGGCGATGGTCTTACCCTGCAGGTCCTCGACGGACTGGATCGGGCTGTCGCGGTCGACCACCAGGACCCAGCGCGCCTTCTGATCGGACGCTTTCGAATAGATGAGGTCGGAGATCACCTCGACGTCGTCCTCGGTCTCCGTCTCCATGACCCAATCGATGCCGCAAAGGCCGGCATCCAACGTGCCGCTGGCGATGTAGGGTCCCATTTCCTGGGAGCGCACCAGGGCGCATTCGATCTCCGAGTCGTCAATGCGCGGGAAATAGTTGCGCGAGCGCGGCGTGATCGTCCAGCCGGCCTGCTCGAACAGCTCGATGGTGGCTTTCTCGAGGCTTCCCTTGGGGATGCCCAGCCTCAGTTTACCGGTCGAATCGGCGTCCACGTGCGTCTCCTGTGTCGTCGTTGAATTGTCGGTGGCGCGGCACCTTAAAGGCCCGGCCACCGACAATCAAATCCCGCGAGCGGCGACGCGGCTATTTCGGCATGGCGCCGGTCTTGTGGCCGTGCGGCTGGCCGTGGCCGTGCTTGGCGGGCGCCGTCTTTTTGACGTGGACCGGTATGGTCAGTTGGCCGCCCTTCGCGAAGACCAGGGTCAGCGGGAACATCGCGCCGTCCTTCAGGGCCTTGTGGAGGCCCATCATCATCACGTGCCTGCCGCCCGGCTCGAGGGCGACGGTGGCGCCGGCGGGGATTTCGATGCCGCCGGCGATCTCGCGCATCTTCATCACGCCGCCCTCCATAAGGTGGGTGTGCAGCTCGGCGCGCTGGGCGACCGGCGCGCTGGCTCCGATCAGGCGGTCGGCGTCGTCGCCGTGGTTGGTGATGGTGAGGTAGCCGGCGCCGTTCCTGGCGCGCGGCGGGGTCGCGCGGGCCCAGGCCCGGGTGAGCTCCAAATTGCCGGCGCTGGCGGCGTGTTTCTTGTGTCCGGCGTCGGCCGGGAAGCCCGCGAGCAAGCCGCAGGCGATCATTGCGAATGCGAAGCGCTTCATGGCGCTGTCTCCTGTATTCTTGAATTGCGTCGAGCCCCGTGACGGGGCGGGTCCTCAAGCGCGGCGGCGGGGCGGCGCCCGGGACCGTTTCGCCGTCGATGCCGGGCCCATCGGCGCCCATGTCGGCTGGACGCTCCAAGCGAGGCGCCGGGGCAGGCCGGTCCGCGCCAGTTCGACCGGCGACGCCGGGGCGCCGCCGGCATTGACCGGCGCCGGACAGAGCGGGCAGTGATCGACGGCGCGGTCCGGCTCCGGCGCGTCGTCGGAGACCTGGCGGGCGCCGTCCGGTGTGCAGATGATCTTCAGCGCGGCTTCAATGAAGACGGCGGGATCGGCGTCCGGCGCGGCGGCGCCCAGCGCCGGCACGCCATGCGCCAGCAGGGCCGCGACCGTGATCAGAACGGTCAGGCCGCGCCGCCAGGGGGTCATGAATTTCCGCAAAGCGCCTGTCTCCAAAAGGGGCCGCATTCTGACACCGCCGGCGGTCCCGGTCCAGGCCGGCGGGGGGGCGTCAGCGGGCCTGGATGGTCAGCGGGTTACACCAGATCTGGCCCTTCAGGACACGGATGTTGATGCACAGCCGTTCGCCTTCGGCGCGCTTGGCGAGGGGGCCGACGAACAGGTTGTGGACGACGCCCTTGTCCTTGCCCATGTCCTGGAGCTGGATCATCGGCCGCAGCTTCCGGAACTCCTTCGGCAGTTGCGGCTTCAACTCGTCCCAGGCCTTGAGCGCCGCCTCGCGGCTCAGGAACGAGGTCAGGAGAACCCGGAAGAACCGCTTTGAGCGGGCCAGTTCGAGGAAGAAGTCCATGCCGTTGAGGATCGTGCCGTCGCCGCCGATCTCGATGGCCTGGGCGTCCGGTTCCGCCAGCTTCAGACGCTTGATCTGATCGGGGCTGATACGCAGCGTGTAGGCGCCGGGCCGGATGAAGTCGAGCAGGTAGAAGCCGTCGTAGGCGGTCCGGGTTTCCTTGACCACCTTGCCGTCGGCGTCGACCACCTGGACGATGGCGTCGGCGACCGGGTCCGACCAGTCGCCGCGCCGCCGGTAGACGGTGCCGTCGATCTCGCCGGTGGTGACGACCGGGAACTCGATATTGCCGGTGACGCCGGGCCGGAGCACCACGGCGACGCCCTCGGGCTGTGTCACCCAGAAGGGATCCTCCAGGGTTCCCGTGGCGACGGCGAAATCGACCGGCGTGTGGACGTCGATGCCGGTGATGAAGGCATGGCCGTCGGCGTCCGTCCTGAACGGCCGCTCGGTGCCGTTGACGGTGAACTTGACGTCCTTCAGGGGCTCGTCGTCGTCGAACTTGCCGTTCGAGTTCTTGTCGAGATAGACCCGAGCGGCCATGGCGCCGCCCGACGCCATGCGCTGGGAACTGACGATGGGAACGACCGGGTTCTTCGGGTCGCGCGCCGAGGAGAAAGAGAGCGACATGCGGCCCGAGATGTCGTTCGTCGATGCGTAGCTCAGATCGACGCCGAGGGCGGCGAACTTGAGGTCGGAGTTGAGGCCGGCGCTGAAGGTGGTGACGGTTTCGTCGGCCAGCGAAACGTCGACGCCGCCGCTGGCGTTGAACCGCTCGTTGATGCGCCAGTCGCCGGAAACCGAGCTACTGGAAATTTCGATGGTCGGCTCGACCAGGTAGCTGATCTGACCGCGCACCCGAACGTTGTTGATCCGGCCGCCGATCAGCCAGCTGCCGTCGACGGTGGTGTTGCGGCTGTCCTCGGCCTTCGCCAGTTGCCACTTCAGGGTCTTGGTCACCGATGCGGCGCCGAAGGCCGACGACACGCGGCCGCTGACCGACGTGGTCGTGCCGCCGGTCTCTGTCTGCTCGTGCTCGGTCGTCAGGCTGAAGGGCACGTGCGCGAAGTCGCCCAGCTTGACGGCGCCGTCGAGGCGCAGCGAGGTGTCGTGGGTGATCGGGTCGGAGGCGCTTTCGAATTGTTCGCTGATGAAATCGAACAGGCGGTCGTGCTCGACGATCATGTTGATGCCGGCAAGCGCGGTCTGACCGGCGAGCTTCACCGCCCATCCCTCGCTCAGGTTGCGGACCACGTCGGCGCGGCCGAAGATACGGCCGACGCTGGCCTGGGTGCGGCGGGGGTGATTGTTGCGGCGGCGGTCGGGGGCA
>JAPPPF010000048.1 GCA_028817665.1 Magnetovibrio sp.
CCTTTCCCGCCGCCCGCGCATCAAAGGCGCGGAACCAGGCCACGGAGAGGGGAACGGCCATGACATCCGGACGGCACCTATTGATGGTCGGCGGCGACGAACGCCTCGCCGAGACCTTGCATCTGCACGACGGCTTCCGCCTGACGCGCGCCGACACGGGCGCCCGGGCGCTGGCCGAGGTGGCGCCGCAATCGAGGGCCCGCGGATTCATGACCGTGTTCGTCGACGTCGAGCTGCCCGACATGGACGGCCGCGACGTCTGCCGGCTGATGCGCCGGCGCGGCCTGGTCGCGCCGGTGATCCTGATCGGCCGCGCCGGCAGCGACGCCGACGTCATTTGGGGCCTCGACGCCGGCGCCGACGACTACGTGGTCAGGCCCTACCGCATGGGCGTCCTGCTGGCCCGGCTCCGGGCCCAGATCCGCGCCCACGAGCGCTCCGGCGAGGCCGAGTTCATCGTCGGCCCTTACGTCTTCCAGCCGTCCCGGAAGCTGCTCCGCCAGGGCGACGGCGCGGACGACCACGTCCGGCGCATCCGCCTCGCCGACAAGGAGACCGCGATCCTCAAGTACCTGTGCCGCACCGGCGGCCAGTTCGTCAGCCGCGACGAGCTCCTGAGCGAGGTCTGGGGCTACCCGCCCGGCATCGTCACCAACACGGTCGAGACTCACGCCTACCGCCTGCGCCAGAAGCTCGAGCCCGACCCCGCGAACCCGTCGATCCTGGTCAGCAAACCGGGGGGATTCCGGCTGGTGGCGTGAGACGGCGGGGCGTATCGCCGGTTAACAGGCCCCCGGCCGGCTGCTACCATGGTGCCCATGGCCGGATGGCATCCCCGAAGGCGAACCCGCAGCGGCGTGGACGTCCCATGAATACGTTCCGAGGGCCCCGCCGCGTTGCCGGTCTCTTCGCCGGAACGCTGGCCGCCGTGGGCCTCTGGATCGCAGCCGGCGCCACCCTCGCCGCGAGCCCCCTGACCGTCATCACCGAGGACTACCCGCCCTTGAATTTCATCGAGGACGGCGAGCTCAAGGGCCCGTCGGTGGAGATCGCCAAGCTGATCATGGACCGGCTGGGGATGGCGGCCGACATCAAGGTCTACCCCTGGGCCCGGGGCTACAATCACCTGCAGAACCGCAAGGACACGGTCCTGTTTTCGACGGCGCGCACCACCGCGCGGGAGAAGATGTTCAAATGGGTCGGGCCGATCGCCGAGAAACGGATCGGATTCTTCGCCAAGCGCGACCGTGGCATCAAGCTCGGGAGACTGGCCGACGCCAAGGCCTATCTGATCGGCGTGCAACGCGGCGGCGTCACCATGCAGTATCTCGACCAGCACGGCATGAGGAACTACGACGCCGCGTCGAACTCCATCGCCAATTTGCGCAAGCTGATGGCCGGCAACAACGATCTCTGGCTTTCGAGCAACTCCACCGTCGCCGGGACCTGCAAGCGGCTGAACATCGACACGGCCGCGCTCGAGATGGTGCTGGAGGTCGAGAAGACCGCCATCTACATCGCCTTCCACAAGGCGACCCCCGACGCCGTCATCGACGCGTGGCAGACGGCCTACGACCAGGCCGTCGCCGAGGGCACGGTTGACGGGATCTTCCGAAAATACGGCCTGACCAGCATGCGGCCTTCGTTCCGGCGGTGAGCGGCGGGCCCGGCGACAACCGACCCGCCCGCGAAAGCTCGAAAAGACCGGCCCCTTGCCACGGCGCGGCCATTCTGGTAAGTTACATGTTACGGTAACATGTAACTAATCGAGCGAGTCATCATGGCCCGACGGTCCAGCGCCAAGCGCGCCAACCGCGACAAGGTGCGGCGCCACCGCGAACGGATGCGGGCCCGCGGCCTGCGCCCGGTCCAGGTCTGGGTGCCGGACACCCGCAGCGAGGCCTTCGCCGCCGCCGCCGCGCGCCAGGCGCTGGCCGTCGCCAGGAGCCCGCACGCCTTCGCCGACCAGGCCTTCATCGACGCCGTCTCCGAGCCGGTCGCCGACACCGCGTCCGACGAGGCCGAATGAAGCGGGGCGAGATCTGGACCGTGTCCGGCCCCGGCTACGCCGGCAAGCCGCGCCCCGCCGTGATCCTCCAGGACGACCGCTTCGCCGCCACGGCGTCGGTCACCCTCTGCGTCTTCACCACCGACCCGACCGAGGCGCCGCTGATCCGCCTCGAGGTCCAGCCGACACCCGAAAACGGCCTCCGCCAGGCCTCCAAGCTGATGGCCGACAAGCTGACCACGGTTTCCCGGGAGCGGTTGGGCGAACGCGTCGGCGAACTGGCCCCCGCCGACATGGTGCGCCTGGAACGGGCGGTGATGGTGTTCTTGGGAGTGGTTTAAGTCGTGGATGCCCGGGTCACGCCCGGGCATGACGGCGGCGGACGATGATCCGCTTTGGCTCGATCATGGACGTCAGTCCACTCGACCCAGGCCTCTACCCCTCATCCACGATCGGGTTCTCCAGCACGCCGATCCCCTCGATCTCGATCTCGCAGGTGTCGCCGGCCTTCATCCAGACGGGCGGCTTGCGGGCGTGGCCGACGCCCGAGGGCGTGCCGGTGACGATGACGTCGCCGGGTTCCAGCGTCATGCATTCGGTGAGGATGCGGATGGTCTCGGCGACGCCGAACAGCATGTTCTCTGTATTGTCGTCCTGCATGACCTCGCCGTTCAGCCGCGAATGGATGCGGAGCCCGTGGGCGCCCGGCGACGTCATCGTCGCCGGC
>JAPPPF010000287.1:0-11733 GCA_028817665.1 Magnetovibrio sp.
AGATCATCGTCGGCGACGACGGTTCCTCCGATGGGACCGTCGGCGTCCTGAGCGCGCGGCCGGAGCGGTATGCCAAACTCGTCGAGCACGGGCAAAACCAGGGCAAGGGCGCGGCGGTGAAATCGGGCATCGCCGAGGCGAGCGGCGATTACATCCTGTTTCAGGACGCCGATCTGGAGTACGACCCCGCGGACTACGGCAAGCTGCTGCTGCCGATCATCCGCTTCGACGCCGACATCGTCATGGGCAGCCGGATGACCGGCGCCGAGTACACGCGGGTATCCTATTTCTGGCATCGGGTCGGGAACTGGATCATCACGCTGATGTTCAACATCCTCAACAACTCGACGTTCACCGACATCTACAGTTGCTACCTGGTTTACCGGCGGAGCCTCCTGGACCCCGAGGCGCTGCGTACCCGCGGATGGGAACAGCAGGCCGAGATCCTATCCAGGATCGTGACGAGGGCGAAGGGCGTTTACGAGGTTCCGATCAGCTACCATGGGCGCACCTACGACGACGGAAAGAAGATCCGCGCCCATCATATCGTTCCCGTCGTTTGGACGATCTTCTATCGACGTTTTTTCAAGTGACCATTCAAGCTTAGGAGACCCACGTGTGCCCCGTTGATATCGATCCGGTTACCGACGAAGAAAGAGAGCGCTGGCCGCAACAGCCCATGGTGTCCCTGGAGAAGCCGTTCGTCGACGCGCGCGGCACGATCCAGCCCTTGGTCGACGAGATGATGAAGAGCGCGGTGATGATCGAATCGAAGGCCGGTTCGCTCCGTGCCAATCACTATCACAAGACCGACTGGCACTATTGTTACGTGATGTCCGGATGCATCGAGTACTTCCATCGGCCGACGGGCAGCGACGCGCCGCCCGAGATGCTTTTGGTCAAGGCCGGCGAGATGGTGTTCACACCGCCGATGGTCGATCACGGCATGAAGTTTCCGGAAGATACCGTGTTCCTGACGCTTTCGCGCAATCCTCGCGACCAGGAAACCTACGAAGCCGACGTCGTGCGCGTCGACATGCTCGACGCCGAGGGCGCGATCAGTTGGCGCCCGGGAGACCCCACCGGAGATGAGTGACGCCTGCCGACGCCGCGAGACCTGCCAGCTGTGCGGCGGGCGGGACCTCGAGCGCGTTCTATCCCTCACCGCGACGCCGCCGGCGAACGCCTTCGTCGGCGCCGCCGATGTCGGCGCCGCGCAGCCCGCCTATCCGCTCGAGGTGGCGCTTTGCGGCAGCTGCCGTCACGTCCAGCTGCTCGACATCGTCGATCCATCGGTCCTGTTCGAAAACTATGTCTACGTCTCGGGGACGTCGCCGGCCTTCGTCCAGCACTTCGAGGATTACGCCGCCGAGGTCACGTCGCGGTTTTCACCCGCCGCGGGCGGCCTCGTCGTCGACATCGGCTCCAACGACGGCACCCTGCTCTCGGCCTTCCAGTCGCGGGGTCACCGGGTTCTCGGCATTGATCCGGCCCGCGACATCGCCGCCGCCGCGACGGCGCGGGGCATCGAGACGCGCGCCGCCTTCTTCACCGACGAACTGGCCGCCGATCTGGCGGCCGAGCACGGGAACGCCGCCGTCATCACCGCCAACAACGTCTTCGCGCACGCCGAGGACCTGGCCGGAATCACCGACGGGGTCCGGCGGCTGCTGGCCGCCGACGGGGTGTTCGTGTTCGAGGTGTCCTATCTGGTCGACGTCTACGAAAGCACATTGTTCGACACCATCTACCACGAACACCTCGCCTACCATTCGGTGACGCCGCTGGCGGCGTTCTTCGCCCGTCACGATTTGCGGCTGTTCGCCGCCGAGCGCGTCGCCAGCCACGGCGGATCGCTGCGCGGCTATGTCTGTCATCAATCGGCCGAGTGGCCGGACGACGGCAGCGTCGCCGCGCTGATTTCCCTGGAACACGGCCTCAGCCTGCACGAGGCGGCGACGCTGCGGGCGTTCTCGGCGAAGATCGACGGCATCGGCGCCGAGCTCGGCGGCCGGCTGCGCGATCTCAAGGCGTCGGGGAAGTCGGTCGCGGCGTTCGGCGCGCCGGCCAAGGCGACGACGTTGATGTATCATTTCGGCATCGGTCCGGAGACCATCGATTTCATTGTCGACGACAGCCCGCTGAAGCAGGGCCTGTTTTCGCCCGGCATGCATATCCCGGTTCTGCCGGTGACAGAGATGTACGCGCGCCGGCCCGACGCCGTGGTCGTTCTCGCCTGGAACTTCGCGGCGCCGATCATCGCCAATCACCAGGCCTACCTCGACGCCGGCGGCCAGTTCATCGTGCCCTTGCCCGAGGTCAGCGCGCACGCCGCCGAATAACCGGAAAGGCGGACACGCGTTGACGTTGTCAGGCCGGATGGGGGCCCATATAACAGGCCCCGACAACACGGGTTAGCATTCCATGAAACAGTTCCTCCTCCCCTCCGATATCGAAGAAATCGTTGATCGCCTGCCCGACGGCGGCAAAGCGTTCGCCGGCAAGACCGTGTTGCTGACCGGCGCCCGGGGGTTCCTCGGCCGTTATTTCATGGATGTGTTCGCCCGGCTCAACGAAACGGTCCTCGACCAACCCGTTCATCTGGTCGCCATGGACAACATGATCACCGCCGGCAAGGAAGGCGAGCAGGTGCCCGAGACGCCGAACATGACCTTCATGCGCCACGACGTCATCGCGCCGCTCGATTGGGACGGCGCCGTCGACTACGTCGTTCACGCGGCCGGAATCGCCAGTCCCTACTATTACCGCGCCTATCCGCTGGAAACCCTCGAGGTCGCGATCACCGGGACCAAGAACATGCTGGAACTGGCCGAACGCAAGGACGCCCGTTTCGTGTTCTTTTCGTCCAGCGAGATTTACGGCGACCCGGACCCGCGCCACGTGCCGATGGCGGAGAGCTACCGCGGCAACGTCTCATGTCAGGGACCGCGGGCCTGTTACGACGAGAGCAAACGGGTCGGCGAGACGCTTTGCTACATCTTCCATACCAAGGACGGCACCCACACCAACACCATCCGGCCGTTCAACGTCTACGGGCCGGGCATGCAGGAAACCGATTACCGGGTGCTGCCGAACTTCGCCAGCCGGCTGAAGGCAGGCGAGCCGCTCAACGTCTACGGCAGCGGCGACCAGACCCGGACGTTTTGCTACATCACCGATGCGATGGTCGGATTCCTCAAGGTCATTCTCGGTGGGGTCGCCGGCGAGGCCTATAACATCGGCAACCCGAAGCCGGAAATTTCGATGCTCGAACTGGTCTCCCGAATCGAGACCGTGCTGGACCGGCCCGTCGATCACAACGTCATCGAGTATCCCGACAGTTATCCCGCCGACGAACCGAACCGGCGCGCGCCGGATATCCGCAAGGCGCGCCTGCAGCTCGATTTCCAGCCCGAGATCGATCTCGAGGAGGGATTGCGCCGGTTCCTGAATTGGACGGACGAAACCTACACCGGCGAGGTCGCCTGACGGACGGGCCCTCAGGCTCTAGGGTTGCGGCTTCGATCCCGTGGTGATGACGAAGGCACTGAACCGGCTGAGCGGCGGCAGGCGGAACAGGAAACTGTCGAGCCAATTATAGATGGGCAGGATCATGCGGCCCGCGGACGACGCCACGTAACGGTACTTGAGACCGGACAGGAATTGGGTGTCGACGTTCAGGCCGGCGGCCGTGAAGGTCTCGCGGACGGCGCCGGCGAGGACCGGACGCTCGTTTTCGGTCACCCCTTTCGACGAATAGAACGGCGAGCTCCTGTCCCGGTAGAGATACATGAACGGGTTCATGCGATTGGGATCGAACGCCATGAAGCGGCCCCCCGGCTTCAGAACCCGCGCCGTCTCGCGGGCGCAGCGGGTTGGATCGGGCAGGTGATGCACCAGGCCGCTCAACAAGACCGTATCGAAGGTGGCGTCGTCGAAGGGCAGGCTCTCGACATCACCGGCGACCACCGTGGCCGCCGGGTTCTCGGCGACCGCCAGTTCGAGAAGCTCGCTGGACAGATCGACCCCGACGCAATCGTGACCGCGGCCGCGGATGATCTCGGTGAAGACGCCCGACCCGCAACCCAGATCGGCGACCCGACCGCCCGGCGGCGGCGCGCAGGAGGCTTCGAAGAGATCGATGATCATCGCGTTGGTTTCGGGATGGAAGACGTCGTAGGCGTCACTGTTGGCGTGATCGCGGAAGAACTCCCTTTCTTTTCGCTTGTCCTGCATGATCCTCGAACCGAACCTTCATCGCCGCCCGGCGGCGGCGCGGCGGCCGGATGTTGACGAACCGGTGCCGCTGGTGAATATCACCCCGATATTCGTCTCTGAGCCTCAATTATCAATCACAAAACGACGGACCTGAATGTGAATCGCGATTTCCTGCCTTTGGCGACCTCGGACCGCATGCTCACCGCCGTCGCCTGGCTTTCCGTTGCCGCCTGTGCGTTGCTTCTGGCGCTGCGCGCGGCCAGCGCGATTTCCTTTGGCGAGCCCCTGTTCGCGATCACCAGCGGCGCCGAGGAAGACTCGGCGCTCGCCTTCTGGAAATTCATCGAGGGACGGGCGGTCTTTCAGGACCCGCACCGCTTCCCGTTCGTGGCCTCGGCCTACAACTGGCTGTACTACGCTTTCTATGGGGCGGTGATCGGCGGCGTCCTCGCGGCGCTCGGCCTGGGGATCGAATGGCTGCCGACCATCGGCCGGTTCGTTTCGCTGGGCTGGGTCGTGCTGGGGTGCGTGGCGACCTATGTCATCGTCCGGCGGATCGGCCCCCGCGCCGGCGCCGGCGCGCGCCAATTGGCGCCAATGACGGTGTTCCTGTTCATCGGACCGCTGGTCGGCTTCTGGGCGATCTCGCTCAACGTCGAGCTTGCCGCGATGGTCGCCGCCGTGGCCGGCGCCGGGGTGGTGTGCCTGCACTACGACCGATACCCGCGCGCCGCCGTCGTCGCCGCCTGCCTGTGCGCGCTGTTGGCCTGGGGCTTCAAGCAATCGCACATCTTCCTGGCCGGCTCGCTGATGCTCTTCCTGCTGTCGCGCCGCGACTGGCGCGGCCTGGTTCTGGCCGCGATCGTGCTCGGGACCGTATGGGGCGCGGCGACGATCGCCGGGCCCGAGGCCTACGTGAAGATGCTGTTCTTCAAGGGAACGGACAAGACGCTGGAGTTCTGGCAGTTTCGCCGGAACCTGATCAACTTCGCCGTCAAGACGACGCCGTTCTGGATGGTCGCCGGGCTTTTGGTCTTCATGGCCTTCCGCGATCCGCGCTTGCGGAACACGCTGCTCGGCGACACCGCGGCGCAGTTCCTGATCTCGGCGCTATGCGTCACGCTGCCGCTGACCCTGGTGATGAGCGCCAAGCAAGGTGCGGCCGAGAACTATTACTTCGTCGTCACCGCGATGTTGTTCCTGTTCAGCGCCCGGGTCGTTGGCCTCGCCGGGTCGGAGCGCATGGAGCAGATGAACTGGCGTCCCGTCCTGGCCGTCGGCTGGGTGCTGAGCATCGTCGCCGTCGGCACCGTGCTGGCGGGCCTGAACGGCCGCATTTCCGTGCGCCACTGGCACGACCGGAACACCGTCGAGCGGCAATGCGTCGACAAACTGCCCGGGCCCCTGCTGCCGTTGAACAATCTCTATCTGTCGCTGCCCTGGATGACCGCCTCGGAACCTCGCTTCAACATCTTCTTCAACTACGGCCGCGACCGGGCCGCCGGCCGGGTCTTCGAGCGCGACGGTCTCGCCGGCCTTGTCCGCGAAGGCTATTTCGCGACCATCATTCTGGGCGCCGGAAACGAACCGGTGGTCGACGGCGAGACGCTGAATGGGCGTTACCGCCAGATTCCCTTCGAATGTCCATCGGGAACCATGGCGATCTACTTGCGCAACGGGCTCGAAGACCCATTGGCCCCTTGATCAAGCGCCCGGTCGGGTCCGTACGGTCGCGGCGGGCCGCCGCAGCCAGGTCGTCGCGAAGGCATAGAAGAACCATGGAAGGTAGGCGGGGACCCACTTCAGCAGCCGGAACCGGCTTTTCTTGTCCGGACGTTCGAACCAGTTGGCCGGCACCTGGTCGATCCGCCAGCCGAGCCGGTGGGCTTTGACCATCAATTCAATGCTGTAGGTGAAACCGAGGTGAGATTCGATCTCAATGGTGTCGAGGACCCGGCGCGAGAACAGCCGGAAACCGTTGGTCGCGTCGTGAGTCGGCATGGCGGCGAAATGGACCAGCAGGAAATCGGCGACGCGGACGATCGCCGCTTTCATCACCGGACAGCCTTCCAGACCGCCCCCGCCGGGCATGAAGCGGCTGGCGCAGACGATATCGGCGCCATCGCGGAAACACGCCATCATCCGGTCGACGATGCCGGCGTTGTAGTCGTCGTCGGCGGGATACATGCGCACCGCCGGTGCCGTGCTCGCCTGAAAGCCGGTGGTGATCGCCCGGTGCGGACCGCGTCCGGGGTTCTTCACGAACTCGACCCGCATGCCGCCGAGATCGGCGCCGTTGATCGCCGTCAGGGTGTCGTCCTCGTCGAAGTCGTAGCAGATCAACACCCGGAACGGCGTCGTCAGGTTTTCACGGAGCGCGCGCAGGCAATCGAGAATGCCGGCGCCCTCGTTGAATACCGGAATGACGATATCGAGCTCGGGGTCGGAAATCGGCGCGGGGTGCGTAAGTTCGCTCATCGGGTCCGCGAGCCTTCAACCGGCCGGCAGTCGTCCGACGCCGTGGCTGCCCAGCGCCAGGTACCCGACGCCGGCGGGCAAATCCAAGTCGGTGGCGATGAAGTTGTTCCAGAAGTCGTAGATCAACGCGGGTCGCGCCATGGACGCGGCCAACCGCGTTACCGGCATGGATTCGAACGCGGGATGATTGTTGGCGATGACGAACAGGTTGGCGCCGGCGAAGGCGGCCTCCAGGTCATCGGCCGGCTGCAAGCCGAACGCGCTCAGCGTGGCGTCGTCGACCAGGGCGTCGAAACCGCGGAACCGGGCATCGGGGTAGGCGTCCATGAGGGCGTCGAGGATCAGTCGCGCCGTGGTGCCGCGCATGTCGTCGGTGGCGGGCCGGCCCTTGAAGGCGATGCCGGCGAGGGTGACCACGGGATCGTCGGGAAATCCGTCGATGGCCGCGCTCGCCGCCTTGAGATGGCCGATGGCATCGGCGGGCTGCGCCTCGTTGAGCCGCCGGGCGCCGAGGGTAATGGCCAGGGTGCCGATCTTGTCTTCCACCGACTCGGCGAGGATGTAGGGATCCTTCTCCAGGCACGGGCCGCCGACCGGACCGGGCATGGGGATGTTGGTGCGCGGATAGCCCAGCTTGCCGGCACGGATCACTTCCTCGGCACTGACGCCGACGGCGTCGCAGACGCGGGCGACCTCGTTGGCGAAGCCGAAGCGCACGTCGCGCTGCGCGTTGTCGACGAGCTTGATGGTCTCCGCCGTCTCGATGGAACCGACGCGCACGACCGTCGGCGTCAAATACTGGAACAGCTGCGCCGTGCGGGCGTTCGCCTGCTCGTTCTGGGCGCCGACGATCTGCGGCAGATGCCGGAGTTCAGGCAGCGCCTGACCTTCCAGGGTCCGCTCCGGGCAGAAGGCGATATCGTAGTCGACCCCGGCCGAATCCAGGATCGGCATCACCACGTCCCGGGTCGTGCCAATTTTCACGGTCGAGCGCATGATCACCAGGTCGCCGTCGTTAAGGACGCCGGCGATCTCGCGGCTGACGTTGGCGACCATGTCCATGCGCGAGCGGCCGTCGCCGTCCAGGGGCGTGCCGACGGTAATCACATAGACCCGCGTCACCGGCTCGCCGGTAATGTGTCGGGCGTAGGTGAGGCGGCCGTGCTCCGCCGCCCGTGCCAGCATGTCCGTAAGGCCCGGCTCGAAGAAATGCGGCTCGCCGCGTTGCAGTTTGTCCAGAACCTCTTCGCGGATCTCGACGCCATGGACCTGGAAGCCGACATCGGCCATGGTCACCGCCAGGGTGAGGCCGACATAGCCGAGGCCAACCACGCAGACGGCGCGATCCGGGTAATCGGTAGGGAGCGTCATGAACGCCGCAACCGTGGGAATGCCACGGGAATCATGGACCGATTTCTCGTCATCGCGAAGTCAATTCGAGCTTCCGGAAGGTGTCAGGGGTTTCACCTAAACCTTTACCCCCATTGGGATTTGGTTAACAAGACAAATCATGGAACGGGGTCTGGATATTCGCCCGGCGACGCCGCCCAGGGGATGTGGACCGAGACAGTCGGAATGACATGACAAGAACCCCCGAATACGGCATCGGCATCGTCGGGACGGGCCATGGCGCCCGCGTCACGGCACCGGCGTTCCTCGCCGATCCGCGGTCGCGGATCCGGGGGTTCGCCGCCGCCCGCGCGGACAGCGCCGCCCAGGCCGCGGCCGAACTGGGGTGTGAAGCCTACGTCCATTGGCGCGCCTTGATCGATGACCCGGCCGTCGACGCCGTCGCCATCGCGACGCCGCCGGCGGTGCAGCCGGAGATCGCGGTCGCCGCCCTGGAGGCGGGCAAGGCCGTGCTCATGGAGAAACCCGTGGCCGCCGACGTCGCCGCGGCGGCGCGGGTCGAGGCCGCCGCGGCCGCCTCCGGCGGCGCCAATCTGATCGGCTTCATCTTTCCCGAAGTCCCGTCGTTCGCCGCCGCCCGGGACATGCTCGCCGGCGGCGCCATCGGCGAGATCGAACGGGTCGATGTCGATTGGCGGGTACTCACCTACGCCAACCAACACCGGTTGGAGTCGTGGAAGACGCGGGCCGACGGCGGCGGCGGAACGCTGTTCAACTTCGGCGCCCACGTCCTGTTCTATCTGGAATGGATGGCGGGCCGCGTGGAAACGCTACGCGCCGCCCTCGACAAGGCCCCCGACGACCCCCGCGACGGCGACACGGCCGCCAGGCTGGAGATGGCCTTTTCCTCCGGCGCTTCCGGCGCGGTTTCCCTCGACGCCGCCACGGACGGGCCGCCATGCCACCGGATCGCCTTCGCCGGCGCCGACGGGGCCTTGATCCTTGAGAATTCGGGAAGCGACTACGTCGGCGGGTTCACCCTCAGCCTGGAAAGGAACGGCGTCGCCGAGGTGGTCGCCGGCGACGCCGGATCGACGGCGCCGCAAGGCGACGGGCGGATCGCGGCAACGGCGAAATTGGCGGCGCGGCTGCTCGATTGGGTCGAGACCGGCGCGGCTTCCGAGCCGAACGCCCGCCACGGCCTCCGCGTTCAGTTTCTGCTTGATTGCGCGCGCCGGGCGGACCAAGAAGGCGCGACGGTCGAAACCACCCATCACGCGGAGCGGACGGAAGCGGCACGGTGAGCGGCAAATCCTATCTGATAACCGGCGGAACCGGTTTCATCGGCTCCGCCTTGACCCGGCGTCTCGTCGGCGACGGTTTCGCGGTCCGCGTCCTCGACGACGGCTCGCGGGGCCGCCAGGGCCGGCTCGCCGACTTGGCCGCGGACATCGAATTCGTCGACGGCGACATCCGCGACGCCGACGCGGTGGCGCGGGCCGCCGCCGGTGTCGACGGGATTCTCCATCTCGCCTACGTCAACGGCACCGAGTTCTTCTATTCGAAGCCGGACCTGGTGCTCGACGTCGGGGTGCGCGGCATGATCAACGTCATCGACGCGGCGCTGGCCAACGGCGTTGGTGAACTGATCCTGGCGTCCAGCTCCGAGGTCTACCAGACCCCGCCGACGCTGCCGACGCCCGAAGACGTGCCGCTCGTCGTTCCCGACGTTCACAACCCCCGTTATTCCTATGGTGGCGGCAAGATCATCAGCGAGTTGATGGCGCTCAACTACGGCCGGTCAAAGTTCGAGCGGGTGCAGATTTTCCGTCCCCACAACGTCTACGGCCCCGACATGGGTTGGGAGCACGTGCTGCCGCAATTCGTCCTCAGGATGCGGGACTTGGCGGCCCAGGCCGAGGGCCGGGTAAGTTTTCCCATTCAGGGCAGCGGCTGGGAAACGCGGGCCTTCGTCTTCATCGACGATTTCGTCGACGGCGTCCGCACCATGATGGAGCGCGGCGAACACCTGGGCATCTACCACGTCGGCAACACCGAAGAGGTTTCCATCGCCGAGACGGCGCGCCTGGTCGCCGGTTATTTCGATATCGAGATCGACATCGCGCCGGGTGAGCTGCAACCCGGCGGTACGCTGCGCCGTTGCCCCGACATCTCCAAGCTTGCGGCGCTCGGGTACGCGCCGAAGGTTCCGCTGGCGGCGGGTGTCCCGATCCTCGCCGCGTGGTACGACGCCCACGCCGACGAACGGCCCGGCGCCGAGAACGACAAGGAGAATTCATGACGTCCCCCATCAGCCTCACCCAGGGCACCGGTTCGAGCGCCGTGGTCGATCATTGTCAGGTCTGTGGTTCCGAAGACCTCCGCTCGGCCCTGTTCCTTGGCTACATGCCGCCGGTCAACCAGATGCGCACCGTCGGTGCGCGGCCGCACGAACAGCCCGCCTATCCGGCCGAACTCCTCTATTGCAACAACTGCGAACTGGTTCAGATCGGCCTGGTCGTCGACCCGGCGGTGCTGTTCCCGCCGGACTACCCCTACACCTCCGGCACCACCAAGATCCTGCACGAGAACTTCGCCGAGCTGCACGCCGAGAGCGCCGAGATCCTCGGTCTCGGCGAGGGCGATCTGATCGTCGATATCGGGTCGAACGACGGCACCCTGCTGTCGAAGTTCCAGGCCGGCGGGTTCAGGGTGCATGGCATCGAGCCCACCGACGCCGCCGACCTCGCCGTCGCCGCCGGCATCCCGACCCTGAAGGCCTTCATCAACGCCGGATCGGCGGCGGAGGTCCGCGCCGAGGTCGGCCCGGCCCGGGTCGTCACCGCCGCCAACTGCTTCGCCCACATCGAGGACATCCACGCCGTCGTCGAGGCGATCCTCAGCCTGATGGACGACGACGGCGTGTTCATCTCCGAATCGCACTATCTGATCGGCCTCCTGGACACCGTTCAGTACGACACGGTCTACCACGAGCACCTCCGCTACTATTCCCTGGTCAGCATCCGGCACCTGCTCGAGATGAACGGGCTCGAGGTGATCCACGCCAAGCGCATCCCGACCCACGGCGGATCGATCCGGGTCTACGCGGCGCGCAAGGGAACGCGGGAGGTGCTCCCCAGCGTCGGTGAGATTCTCGAGGACGAGCGGGCACGCGGCCCGATGCCGGATCAATTGGCCGAATTTCACCGGCGGACCGCGGCGAGCAAGATCGGCCTGCTTGAGATGATCGCCGGCATCAAGGCAGACGGACACCGCATCGTCGGTATCAGCGCGCCGTCCCGGGCCAGCACCCTGGTGACCTATACCGGCATCGACGAGGAGATGATGGACAGCGTCCTGGAAATCTCGGGTTCGCGGAAGATCGGCAAGTACCTGCCGGGCACGCTGATCCCGGTGGTCGAGGAGCAGGTTCTGTTCGACGAACAGCCGGAGTACGCCCTGATGCTGGCTTGGCATATCGGCGAGGAATTGGCGCCGAAGCTCCGCGCCAAGGGTTATCGCGGAAAATTCATCATTCCCCTGCCGGAGCCGAAGATCATTTGATCCCGCTTCGGCAAGATCCGGCGACAACCACCGGCGGAGGCGGATGACCGCCCGGCCCTACGTTCTGCGGGTGTTCATGGTCGGATTGCCGCGTAGCGGCACGACGTTGCTGCAGTCCATTCT